>NZ_LIQX01000253.1 GCF_001418475.1 Streptomyces ossamyceticus
CCCGACGCCCGCGCGGCCGGCGTCAACGTCCTGTCCGGCGGCACCGACGTCCACCTCATCCTGGTCGACCTGCGCGCATCCGACCTCGACGGACAGCAGGCCGAGGACCGCCTCCACGAGGTCGGCATCACCGTCAACCGCAACGCCGTCCCCGACGACCCCCGCCCCCCGATGGTCACCTCCGGCCTGCGCATCGGCACCCCCGCCCTCGCCACCCGCGGCTTCACCGCCGCCGACTTCACCGAGGTCGCCGACATCATCGCCGAGACCCTCAAACCGTCCTACGACACCGAGGCCCTCAAGACGCGGGTCAAGGCCCTCACCGCCAAGCACCCGCTCTACCCCACCCTCGGCAAGTGACCCGGAGCGGCGGCCGGGATCGTCCGATCTTCGGCCGCCGCTCCCGGACGTGACCCCGATTCACCGGCACACCGTGCCGTTCTTCCGGGGTACCGCGCACACTGGGCAGTGAGCGCGGTGCCCCGCCCCCTCGCACAACCCCCGTTCTGAGGAGTCACCGTGGCCATCTCGGTCTTCGACCTGTTCTCGATCGGCATCGGCCCGTCCAGCTCCCACACGGTCGGCCCGATGCGGGCCGCCCGGATATTCGCGCGCCGGCTGGACAAGGAGCGGCTGCTGACCGCGACCGCCTCCATACGGGTCGAGCTGTACGGCTCCCTGGGCGCGACCGGGCACGGCCACGGCACCCCCAAGGCGGTCCTGCTGGGCCTGGAGGGCGCGTCGCCGCGCACGGTGGACGTGGAGTCGGCCGACGACCGCGTGGAGTCCATCAAGGAGTCGGGCCGGATCCGGCTGCTCGACGACCACGAGATCCCCTTCGACTTCGACAAGGACCTGGTCCTCCACCGCCGCAAGACGCTGCCGTACCACGCCAACGGCATGACGGTCTGGGCGTACGACGCGTCGGGCGAGGAACTGCTCTCGAAGACGTACTACTCGGTCGGCGGTGGCTTCGTCGTGGACGAGGAGGCGGTCGGCGCCGACCGCATCAAGCTGGACGACACGGCCCTCAAGTACCCCTTCCGGACGGGCGACGAGCTGCTGCGCCTGACGAAGGAGACGGGCCTGTCGATCTCCGCGCTGATGCTGGAGAACGAGCGGGCGTGGCGCACGGAGGACGAGATCCGCGAGGGGCTGCTGGAGATCTGGCGGGTGATGCAGACGTGCGTCGCGCGCGGGATGTCCCGCGAGGGCATCCTCCCCGGCGGACTGCGGGTACGCCGCCGCGCCGCCGTCTCCGCCCGTCAACTCCGCGCCGAGGGCGACCCGTTGGCCCGCTCCATGGAGTGGATCACGCTGTACGCGATGGCCGTGAACGAGGAGAACGCCGCCGGTGGCCGCGTGGTGACGGCGCCCACGAACGGCGCGGCCGGCATCATCCCCGCGGTCCTGCACTACTACATCAACTTCGTCCCCGGCGCCGACGAGGACGGCGTCGTCCGCTTCCTGCTGGCGGCCGGGGCCATCGGCATGCTCTTCAAGGAGAACGCGTCCATCTCCGGCGCGGAGGTCGGCTGCCAGGGCGAGGTCGGCTCGGCCTGCTCGATGGCGGCGGGCGCGCTCGCGGAGGTCCTCGGGGGCAGCCCCGAACAGGTCGAGAACGCGGCCGAGATCGGCATGGAGCACAACCTCGGCCTGACCTGCGACCCGGTCGGCGGCCTCGTCCAGATCCCCTGCATCGAACGCAACGGCATGGCCGCGGTGAAGGCCGTGACCGCCGCCCGTATGGCCATGCGCGGCGACGGCACCCACAAGGTGTCCCTCGACAAGGTCATCAAGACGATGAAGGACACGGGCGCCGACATGAGCGTCAAGTACAAGGAGACGGCGCGGGGCGGGCTGGCGGTGAACATCATCGAGTGCTGAGAGAACAGGCCCTGACCAGCGCGTTCGTCACGTGCAACAGGGCGGCCCGTGCCACCCCGTGACGCACCGTCCAAAGGCGTCTGTCCACCGGCTGTCCACCGCGATCCGCCATCAGGTCCCTCTACGTATACCTCCCTGGTAGCCCGCACCGCTCGGCCAGCCGGATCATGGGGACCAGCCCGGCTCACGTGATCAGGGCGGGGTCGCCGAGGGCTCGCACAACGCTCCCTTGAGGGCCGTCTCGCGACCCGCATGCGATCTGTCAGCCGTTGACACCGGTGTAGTGGCGCAGGCTCCGGTTCCACAGCAGCCGCGAGGCAATGAACCCAGCCAGCCCGAACAGAGGCGCGCACGCGGCGACCCACACCGGCACGCCGAGCGCCGAGCCGTTCCCGGTGAGCACTCCCGCCGGGAAGTACGCGATGAAGGCCAGTGGCAGTATGTACGTCAGGGCGCCGGAGACGGCCCCCGGCAGGATGTTCAGCGGATAGTTGCCGAAGGTGCCCATGAGCTCCTCCAGCCAACTGGACCAATAGGAGGCGGCGGGGAAGTGCAGGGCCGCGCTGGACAGCGCCGTGAACAGCGCTGCCTCGACCAACATCCCGCCGAGTACTCCTGAGATCAAGAAGGCGATCCGGCCCGGAGTCCACTCCACGGAACTGCGGGCGATCGCCCCGGCGAACAGACCCGCAGCGACGATCAGGTCACCGATGGCGTTGACGGGGAAGTGATTGAGCTGCACCTGACGGTAGACGGACATCGGCCGTAGCAGGCAGACGTCGATCAGTCCCTCCTGGACCCGCTGGGTCAGGTACTGCACTCTGCCGAAGAACAGCACGAACAGCCCGTGTGCCATCATCCGCATCGCGGCGATGAGCAGCACGTCCGCGGCCTCCCAACCGCCCATCCCGGAGAACTGGGTGAGCAGGACGGTCGCGAAGACAATCACCGAGATCTGCCAGACCGCACCGATAACGATCATCATCAGGAACTCGGTGCGATATTCCAGCTGGGCACGGAGGGTGAGCTTGGTGATCCGCCAGACAACCGCCATCGCCGATCTGCGGGCAGTGAATCCGCGTACGGCCGGTCCGCGCACAGTCGTCGTCACGGTCAGCCTCCCTGGGAGACGACCCGCCGCGCGGCGCGGTGCCACAGCAGCCGGGTCAGTACGGCGAGCAGGACCACCCAGCCGGCCTGGACGGCGAGTTGGGGAAGTGCGTCGTGGAGCGGAATCCGGCCGACGTACAGCGAGAGCGGGACGGCGAGAGTGGCCTGGAAGGGCAGGAAGCCGCTCATGGTGATGAACCAGTCGGGGAAGTACCACAGCGGGGCATAGACGCCCGACAGCAGATTCTGCGCGAAGACCAGGATGAGCAGCGCGGCCTGGTTGCGCAGCGTCCAGAAGCAGAGCAGATCGATCAGCAGCATCACGTAGTACAGCACCCACTGGCCGAGCAGCAGGCTCAGCGCGGCGACGGCGGCGCCCTCGGGTGAGGCGGGGAGCTCCACGACACCGGTGGCCAGGCAGAGTGCGTACCCGCTGAGCAGCCAGATCAACCCGTAGGCTTGGTCGCCGAGGGCGCGCAGCGCGTAGTAGCGCTGCGGCGGGATCGGGCGGAGAAACCAGTAGACGATGGTGCCGAAGTGCAGGTGCTGGATGACCTCGTCACGGGACGCGGAGCGGTCGAGGTTGCGGATCCGAGAGGCGAGGACCGCTAGGACCGCGTAGCTCACGGCCTGTTCCCGGGTCAGCCCTGCCTTGACCTCCGTGTCGGCGTACAGGCCCCGCCACAACGCGACCACAAGGACAGTCTGAACGAGGAGGCGCAGCAGACCGGCGGTGATGCGGGGCGGGGCGAGCAGCTCGCCCAACGGGGTGATCCAAGCGACGCGTACGCTGCTCGTGTTGATGGCCATCAGCCGCTCCGCAGGGCGGGCTCGGTGGACGCGAGGGATCCGACCGTTGCGTCCGCGCGGAGGTAGGCGGCCCGCATAACGTCTTCGAGGTCGCTCTCCTCCAGGGCGATGTCGGAGACCTCGAACCGCTCGATGATCCGCCTGAGCGCCTCGTGCGCGGTCGGCGTGTTCCTCTCCCCGCCCTGGAGACCGCTCTCCGGCCCGAAAACCAACTGGGCGCCCTCGCGGCGCAGCAGCGCGATCCCGGGCAGCGGATCCAAGCAGGCTTCGGAGTCGGTCAGGGTGGCTCTCACCTGCCAGGTGCCGCCGAAACGGCGCCGGATCTCGTCCAGTGAGCCGTCCAGTACGATGCGGCCGTGGTTGATCAGTACGACCCGTTCGGCCAGCCGCGCCACCTCTGTCATGTCGTGGGTGGTGAGCAGGACGGTACGGCCGCGCCGCTCCACCTGGTGCCGCAGAAAGCCGCGGACCTGCTCCTTGACCACCACGTCCATGCCGATGGTCGGCTCGTCGAGGAAGACCACCGGCGGATCGTGAAGCAGGGAGCCGGCCAGGTCGCAGCGCACCCGCTGTCCCAGTGAGAGGTGCCGCACCCGAGTGTCCCAGAAGGAGGACAGGTCCAGCAGTTCGTCGAACTCCTCAAGTCGGGCCCGGTGCTCGGGCTCGCCGATCCCGTAGATGTCACGCAGAATCGCGAAGGACTCCCGTACCGGAAGATCCCACCACAACTGGGTGCGCTGACCGAAGACCGCCCCAATGTTGCGCGCGTTGCGCTCTCGCTCGCGGTACGGGACCACACCCGCGACCCGTGCCTCCCCCGCGGTCGGGGTGAGAATGCCGGTCAGCATTTTGATCGTCGTCGACTTCCCCGCGCCGTTCGGCCCGAGGAGGGCCAGCAGCTGCCCTGCCCCGACCGTGAACGACACGTCCTCCACCGCCGTTTTCGCCACACGCTCCGGACTGACCAGCGAACGCAGGGCCCCCCTCAGGCCCGGTCGGCGCACGGTCGTATGGAAGACCCTGGACAACCCACGGGCCTCAATCACTGGAACCACGGCATCACTTTCGTTGAGGGGTTCAGTCGTCGTCACTTCGTCAGGTGTGCCGCTCGGTCGCCGGATTCATCGCCTCACACATCGGGCGCCAGAACGGGACACGGGTTGGTGTAGAGGCGCCCCTCCGACCAGATGTATCGGGTGCGACCCCAACGAGCCGCCGTCGCAACGTCCGGAAAGAAGCCATGGCCGTTCAGGTTGGCGCTCGTGTTACACAGCACTGGAATGCCACTGATCTGCTCGTAGGCTTCGAGGATTCGGCCCGTGGCACTGTTCGCCCGGACATCGATGGTCTGCAGTCGTGCCGTGCCGTCGAGGTGGACGACTGCGGGAACTCGTTTCGCCCACCCCGGCCGCATGCGGTGCTCAAACAGCATGAAGGGGTCGCCACCGCCCGGGTCGAATACCTCGGAGGCTCGCGAGCTCAGGCAGATGGGGGCCACCGGTCGATAGCCCTCCCGGTCCTTGATCGCGTTCAACCGGTCCTTCATCCGCGGATCGACAGCCGGTGCGAGAATGCTTCGGTTGCCCAGGGCTCTCGGCCCGATCTCGGCCCGGCCGGAGAGGACGACCACCGGCTCGCTCTCGCGGTGGAGGACTTCCGCGAGTTGGCGTTCGCCACAAGGGCGTACGGACCATCCCTCGGGTTCACGCCCACGCGTTGGCAGCGGCCCGCTGTAGACGTCCCAGTCGAGCGCCCACCGGCCGCTTTCCCGGAACATTTCGCAGCAGGCGGTTCCCAGAGCGGCCCCCGAATCGTTCGGGAAGGGGGGGACCCAGATTTCATCGAAAAGCCCACTGTCTCGGAGTGCATGATTCCACTTGATGTTCAGTGCGCATCCCCCGGCCATGGCTAGGTGTGGGGCTTTCTTCGGATAGCGTGCGCTCACGACCTCCGTCAGCCGACGAAGCAGGAGCCGTCCCAGATAAGCCTGGAATGTGGCGATCAGGTCCGCGTTCGACAGCCCGGGGAGCATCTCGTCGCGGCTGGCCGCGATTTTCTCGCCGAGTGCCCGCGCGTTGTCAGGGGAGATGGCCGGAAATCCGGCCATGACCGCTTCGAGGACCGGAAACGCGGACTCGGCCACGGTACCGAGCGCCGCGTATGCCATGGCCTTTCCCGCCACCGAGAGATGGTGGCGCAGTTGCGTCTCGGAGTCGGATTCCATGACGTCGCGGCGGAATGGGTCGAACTGGGCGCTGAAATCGGCGAACGCGCCACCGGTGATGGGCAGCAACACAGAGACCGTGGTCACGGACCGGGTCCGGGGCTCGACGTGGTAGAGCCGCGGTGCCATGCCTCCGTCCCAGACCAGTACCAGCGCATCCTCGCCGCGTGCGGCGAACGGGCTGGAACAGTAGGCGCCCAAGAGATGGTTGCTGGCGTGGTGATAGCTCGCATAACCCAAGGACGCCCCGCTGAAGTCGTAGTCGGCGAAGGTGTAACGGGTCAGCGGGTCCCGGGCTGCGAAACCGTCCAGGTACGGGGCCACGGGGAGCGTGAGCGGACGGCCGCCGGCGTGGGTGCGGACCACCGCCGGGTCCGATTCGTCCTGCGTCCACCAGCCGTCCACGACGAACCGGTCGACATCGGCCGGATCCAGTCCCTCGCCGGCGAGGATCTCCCCCACCTGTTCCAGGTTGGCCAAGGGGCTGTAGCGGAGCCCGTTGTCGATCTTCTCCGCTTCGATACTGAACAGCAGACGGTTGCCGTCGATGACGGCGACGCCCCCGTCGTGCGAGGCCTTGACTCCACATATCAACATGCCCCTGCGACCTTTCTGATGGCTCGACGGGAAGGGAATTCTGAAGGCTGTCTCGAACAGGCCGGGTCAGTAGAGTCCGACCCCGTCGGGTTCGTACGTGCTGTGCACGATCTCGTCGAGGAAGGTGGCGAACTTCCCGGCCAGGACCAAGCCAGTGCCCGGTGCGTAGCGGAACAGACCGGGACAGAGGTTCTCATCGAGGCTG
Source organism: Streptomyces ossamyceticus (assembly GCF_001418475.1). Classification (GTDB taxonomy): domain Bacteria; phylum Actinomycetota; class Actinomycetes; order Streptomycetales; family Streptomycetaceae; genus Streptomyces; species Streptomyces ossamyceticus. The sequence goes on from NZ_LIQX01000253.1 coordinate 6,834, forward strand.
CTGTCGACGAACAGGGCGTAGGAGAACCTGTCCGGCGAGGAATCGCTCCGGTCGGAGGTCTGCTGGCGGACCCGGTGAGCGACGGCGGCCACCGGAGTCGCCGAGTCGCGCGTCAGGATCTCCATGGCACATCCGAAGTTGACGATGAACCAGCCGGGCTCGGGGTCGATGGGTTCCCATCTCCCACCGCGCCGGACCTCCAGCCCCGGCTCCAGCGAGCGCAGTACCGTAACCCAGCCGGAGTCCTTGTGCACGTTGAGACCACGCGCGTTGACCTCGGGGCGGAAGTGATTGAACGTCAGGTGGTAGGTGCCGCGGCCCGACAGGGCGTGTCCGGTTGCCCTGTCCCACAGTGGTCGAGGCAGGTCCAGGTGAGGCAGGACACCGGCGAGGATGTCGAGGGCGTAGTCACGCATCGCCGCCGCCTGTGTCCTCAGCTCGCCGGGGAAGGTTCCCTCCCAGAACCTGCTTTCCAGGAAGAACTGCTCGGTCTGATCTGCCTCACGGCAGAAGTAGCCCTGACGGTCACCGATGCGGTCCGGGGTGAACCGTTTGAAGCCCCGGAAGGGGTCGGAGCCCGCCGGGTCCTGCGGGAGGTGGAAGCTGTTCGCGAACCGGTCGCCGGCAGTCAGCGACATGCCGGAAGGCTGCCGGACGAAGAAGAAGCCGTCGTTCAGCGCATCGAACAGCCCGCTGGGCTGTTCGAACTCCAGGGCGCCGTTCCGGAGTGTCGCGCGCTGCCAGGGCCTCGAAGGGCCGTCGTGCACAGCAGAACCCCTTCCATGGTGGTCCGTGGTGTTCTTCGGTGTTCAGTACCGTTCTGTGGTGGGCGGGTGGTCCGATGCCGGTCGAGAACGGGCCGCCGGGCACGGCCGTCCGCTGACCGCCCCGGCAGCTGACCGCGCTCAGAGACGAGGATGGAACTCATAGCCCTGGTCCGCGGCCTTCAGCAGGGAGAAGTCCCGGAAGTTCATGAACTCCTGGAGAGTGCCGTCGGCCGAGTACTGGTAGATGTCCATGTCGTAGCGGGGACCGAGGAAGACCGTGAACGACGAGCGGTCGTCGTCGTGACCGTCGTTGTCCTCGGGGATCTCCGGGACTTGGTGGATCACGGCTGTCATGGGGCTGGGCAGCCTGTCGGTGAGGATGCCCGCGGCCGCTCCGAAGTTCACCGTGAAGCAGTCCGGGCGGTACCGCACCCTGCGCCATTGGCCGTTGTGCAGCACCTCCAGGCCGCCGCGGTCGGCATAGATGAGGGTGATGAACCCACTGTCCGTGTGCTGCACGATCCCGTGCCGGCCGCCGAGACCGGCCCGGTAGTGGTTCACCGTGGTGTGGCACCAGCCGGTCTTCTCCTGCTGATCACCGGTGATCAGCGGCCAGTCCTTCTCCGGGACCCCGGCGGCCCGGAAGCAGGCGCTCAGGACGTCGGAGGTCAGCTGCTTCATCCGGCGCAGCAGTTCCACGACCTCCTCGGGCAGGTAGGTGTTCCAGTGCTGGCTCTCTATCTGCAGCTGCTCCACCTGGTCCGGGCGGTCGGCGTAGCCCAGGCTCGAATCGGGGTGGTCCTCATCGCGGTGGCCGCGGTAGCGGTCCCCCGGGAACCGTTGCGGCTTGTAGTAGCTCCGGCAGAGTTCCAGCCCCGGAGTCATGTCCCAGCCCTCCGGTACAGCCACCAGGAAGGCCCCGATGTCGAGGGCCTCCGCCATCCCTCCGAGCCGCTCGAAGACCATCGAGCCGTCGATTACGCGTGCTACGGGGAGTTCGATCTCCGAACCGGAGGGATACGGGACGTCGGTGACGCGGTACTTCTGGTCCATGGTGCGGAACTCACCTCTCTGCATGTCCGAAACTCGTGTCAGAGACCGCTGTTCTCGTTGTCGTACGTCCGGTTCACCTCCTGCACCGCGAAGTCGCGCATGGACTGGATCGCCCGGGGGCGCCCGTCCTCGTAGCGGTAGATGGTGCCGTCGAGGTCGGAGTCCAGGAAGATCACGTAGGAGGTGCGGTGGGGCTGCCCCGTCACTCGCTGGGTGCGGACGACTCCATGGACATTGGCGCGCACCGGGGTCGGCAGGAGTTCGGTCAGGACTTCGATCGAGCTGCCGAAGTTGGCGATGAAGTAGCCCGGTACCGGGTCGATCGACGACAGCGTGCCATCGATCAGCGCGAGCAGTCCGGGTTCGACCGAGCGCAGGATCGTGACCCAGCCGGAGTCACGGTGGAACTTGGATCCCCGGACTTCCTTCTCCGGACGGAAGTGGTTGAAGGCCAGCATCTGATGGCCCTGCTGGTCCGTCAGGCCGCCTGTGACCTCCGCCCAGTCCTCCTCCGGCAGACCGAGGCTGCCCAGCACAGAGCGCAGCACCGTGATGCCGAGATCCGCCAGCCGCTCCCCCGCCGCCGCGACGCCGGGCGGCAGCATCGGCCAGTTCTCGCGCGCGATGTAGAAGTTCTCCCACTGGTCGTGCTCACGGTCGAAGTAGCCCTGGTAGTCGCCGGGAACGGCGAGGTGGCGGAAGCCCCGGAAATGGTCCAGGCCGTCCCCACCGTCGGGTTCCTCGCCCGTGGGGTCCTCGAAGAAGTGGGCCGCGAAGGCGTCGGCCCCGGCGAGGTCGAGTCCTTCCGGGATCCGGATCAGGAAGAAGCCGTGCGTAAGCGCACGGAGCAGTCCGTTCGGCCGCTCGAAGACCAGCTGCCCGTCGACCACGGTGGAGCGCTCCAGCTCGATCGATGGGCAACGGTCGGACGCCTCGCGCTCGCCTGGCATCGGCGGGAGCCGGACCGGAGCCCGCGCTGTCAGCGAGTTCGGGGTGGTCGCCATGGTTCCTCCTGTGTCATTCCGCTGGGTTGCCGTCGGCGGCAGGCTCGATGACGATCGTTCCGGGCTGCGCCGGGCGCGGCATCGAGGTGTGCTTGCGCAGGCTGAGGTCGGCGTCCGTAACCGTGACCCGGTACCGCTCGTAGAGTTCGGAGAGGATGATTGACTGCATCCGCACCGCGAACAGCCGTCCCGGGCACTTGCGCGGGTTCCTCTCGGCGTTGACCATGCTGAACGAGTTGATCTCGTAGCGATTGCGTGAGAGCAGCGAGGAGATCGTCTCGCGGCCGGACTGGACGAGGGCGCTGACGTTGTCCGGGTCGAACTCCTGGGGGTTGTTGAAGACCGCCGGGTCCTGATTGGCCTGCCGCCGGTCCAGCCACATCATCGTCCCGGCGGGAATGTCGAGGTCCTTGCCCTCGTGGACGATGCTGATCGGCTCCATGGTCCGGCGCCACAGGGCCGTGGGATTGCCACCGCTGAGTCGGACCGCCTCCAGCACCACGAAGTCGACGACGGACAGTGCGGAGTCGTCGTGCGGCTGCCGTGTATGAGCGACCACCTCGGCCTTGTGCCTCGGTGATGTCTCCAGGAAGCCCAGCGCCCAGGTCAAGGTCAGGGCCGTGGTGTCGTAGGTGGCCACGATGACCGTGCCGAGTTCCTTGACCTTGCCGGGCTCCAGCTCTCGGATCGTCTCCCGGGTGAACGGCCGTTCCCACATGGCGAAGTACTGCCGGATGAGATTGGACGCGGGGGCGTCGGAGAGGGAGCCGAAGTTCTCCAACAGCAGGTCGCGCACGAAGGGGACGATGACGTCGAACTCCCGCATGGCGTCCCGGTTGACCTTGCTGATCACCTCGGAGGCGATCTCGAAGAACCCCCGGATGACATTGCCGTACACCGGAGATTCCAGGTATTCCGACACCGGCCGTTCCCTGAGATCCAGCACCCCGGGCACCATGCTGTCGATGTACGACACCATGCCGATGGCGAACTCGTTCACCGGCATCCGGCGTCCGGAGACTCGCTCCAGGTACGTCCGGGCATAGGTGCGCACATGCGGGGTGAGCTCGTCGATGAACTTGCCACTGCCGAGGAACCTCTCGATGGCGGCGCGTTTGGCCGGCCGGTCGGGGTGGTCGTTCGGTAGTGACCCCATGAACTCGCCGAACAGCTCACCGGCCGCCTCAGTGGTCGGGCGCAGGATGTCGTCCTGGACCAGCGGCTGGTTGGTGATCTGGTAGAGGGCGAGGTCACCTTCCATGCGGAAGGTGCAGATTCCTCCGTTGGCGCGGGCCGTCGCGCTGATCCCGGACGCCTCGAAGTAGGTGGAGGCGTGTTCCCCCTTGACCACCGTGCTCTCGTGGAACGCGTCGTAGTGGTCCCCGTCGGGCTGCTGGTGCGGGCAGTGATGGGCGATCGCACCGGGGAACGGGATGTCGGACAGCTCAGTCATGGACTTCTCCCGGGGCGGTGGTGGTGATGCCGAAGTCGGTGTGCCGGTCGCTCCACGTCTCGTTGTTGAAGTCCCGGAGGAACTCCTCCACTCCGCGCACCGCTACCGGCTCGCCGCTCTCCGACATCTGATACAGGTCCCCGGTCGCCGGCGGGTTGGCGAAGACCGCGAAGGAGAAGCGGTCCTCCCTCGCTGGCTCCGTCACGCAACTGCGCACCCGGTGCAGGATGGCCTGCACCGGTCGGCCCATCCGTGCCGTCAGGAGTTCGGTCGCACCGCCGAAGTTGACCAGGAAGTACCCCGGCAACGGAGCAATGGGGATCCACTCGCCGCCGACCGATGACTCCAGGCCGTCCTGCTCTATGTAGAGGACCGTGACGAACCCGGTGTCCTTGTGCGGTGCGCAGCCGAGTTGGTGACGTTCGGGCCGGTAGTGGCTGGCGGCAAACCATTGCGTCCCGCCCCCGCCGACCGCACCGCCGGTCACCTTCTCCCAGACGGCCTCGTCGATGCCGAGTCCGGTCAAGGTACTGGTCAGGACGAGGAGCGCGAGTGAGGTCATGCGCTCGCACAGGGCCACCACGTCCGGCGGCAGGTATTTCTCCCGGGCGGGACCGTCCGCGAGGATGTGCTCCGTCTGGTAGTACTCGCGGTCGAAGTAAATGCCGTCGTTCCTGCGAAATCCCCGGTACGGGCGGAGTTCGGGGCTTCCGGGATGCGCGGGCCGGTAGAACTGACGGCACAGCAACTTGCCCGGTTCGAGGTCGATGTCCTCGGGGATCGCCAGGTAGAAGCAGCCGTCCTGGAGTGCCTGTGACAGCCCTCCCCCCGTCTCGAAGACCAGCTCGCCGGAGGCGGTCCGCGCCCTCTGCAGCGTCATTTCCTTGGTGGTCATGAAACCTTTTCCTTCCTAGCCCTGGCCTTCTGTCCCCATGTAGATCTCGTGGTCGTTCTCCTCGATGAGCTCTCTTGACCCGCACACCCGTTCAAGGCCGGCGCTCGGGAGGTAGCGGTAGATGCCGTCGTCCGCGCCGGGAAGGCACCGACTGGAGCTGAAGTGGCCGAAGCTGGAGCGGTCGAAGTTCTGGTGGGAAACCCGGTGCATGATGGCGGAGAGCGGTGTTACGCAGGCGCTGGTGAGGATCTCCATCGACAGGCCGAAGTTGACGACGAAGCAGGCAGGGTCGACCGGCACCTTCTCCCAGACGTCGTCGCGGTTGACCTCCAACCCCTGTGCGGTGGTTCGCAGTACGGTGATGAATCCGTCGTCCTTGTGGGAACTGAGCCCGATGTCCTGGTGAGCCGACCGGTAGTGGTTGAACGTCAGGTGGTACGAGCCGTTGGTCTCGCTGCAGCCACCCGAGGCACGGTGCCAGTCCTCCTCCGGTATTCCGGCGCTCGCCAGGACCGAGCGGAGGACACGGTGGGACAGCAGCGTGAGGTGTTCGCCGAGCGTCGCGATCTCCGACGGGTACACCTCGCCCCAGAAGCGCCGCTCCAGCAGGAACTGCTCCAGCTGGTCCACCCGTGAGTGGTAGCCGAGCAGTTCGTCGCCAAAGTGCTCGGAGGAGAGGTCCCGGTACTTTCCGTAGGGTTCGACCCCCGTCCCCTGGAAGAACTGCCGGGCGAACCGGTCGCCTGCCGAGAGGTCGAGCCACTCCGGGATCTCCAGCAGGAACACACCTTGGGCGAACGCACGTGCCTGGGCGGCGTCGTCCTGGAAGTCGAGCCCGTCGTCGCCGAGACGGGCCCGCTCCAGATCAGCGGTGCGGTCGACCGGTTCCTCGTCCACGCGCTTGTGGTAGACGTCCCGGTAGATACGGCCCCGCCGGATCTCGGGGAGGGTGCCTCGCGCATGGTCCGTCATGTCATTTCCCCTTCAAGGAAAGCGAGACGATGATCAGCTCCTGCAGTTCCTTCGGCGTACCCACATGCTCACCGCGGGTGATCTCGGACAGCGTGCTGAACGATCCGGGGTAGACCATGACGCGCAGACCGCGCCGCCTGAGGCAGGCGAAGATGGCGAACTCCTCCAGGAAGTACTCGCAGGAACGCCTGATCCGGTAGTCGAGCTGGCCCCGCTCGGCGTCTGGGGCGTGGCTCTCGTGATAGCGGCGGGCGAATCCCTCGACAGACGCGCGGAAAGCGGGATCGGTCTCCCAGTGCTGCCGGAGCTCCTTGTGAAGGTGCGCGTAGTCCACCCATTGCTGCACCTCACTGCACCGCAGAAACGTCAGATCGACGGTGTCGCGCACGCTGTCGAACAGGTCGCGGCTGTCGCGCAGAAAGTCCGAACCCATCCGGAGGGCAGCCTCGGTGGCCTCCGGTTCGGCGAGCGAGCTGGTGGACTCCAGGGTGATGCGATGAATGCTGTCACCGACGAGGACGGTGCACTGGTCGAATCTCCGGGAGATCCAGGTGAGCATCGAGTGGAGCTTCTTCGGAGCGAAGTTGCTGTTCTGCAGACTGATGCCGAAGAAGCAGCCCTCGTGCACCTCGAAAGTGCGGCGCGCGGACATCGGCGAAACCGACGCTATCTCCGTCTTGTACCGCCGTCCCGTGCCAACGCCGTTGGGCCACGGGCGGGTTGGCACAGGCGGGGTTGGGCTCAGGTCTCCGCCACGGATGAGGGGATCAGCTTCCTGGTCCTCGCGCAGTGGAGCTCTACCGGTTGTCGACATGACTCGTCTCCCGACTCCAGTCATCGGATGTGTCCTGGCTGTGCGGCGGCGGAAACGGGATAACGGCGCGCCGGAGTCGCCGGTCCGGCGCCGGTGTGGTCGGCCGTCTCAGCCGTGGTAGCGATACCGCTGGACCTTGCCGGCTCTCGACCTGGCCAGTTCACCCACGGCCTCGAAGGACGCGGGGACCTTGTGGGAGGCCAGGTACTGTGCGCAGTACCCCTTCAACTCCCGGAGGGTGAGGGAGCCGCCGGGCTCGCACACCACCACGGCATGTGGCAGCTCGCCGAGAACCGGGTGAGGCCTGCCCGAGACGACCGCCTCACGGATGAGCGGATGAGCCGTCAGCACGTTCTCGATCTCACGGGCGCTCACATTCGCACCCCCGACGATGATGACGTCGTCGACCCGGTCGCTGAGGAAGAGATAACCCGCCTCATCGAGGTGGCCGAGGTCTCCCGCTCCGTAGAAACCGCCTGGGTGCGGGCGGACTTGGGCGGCCTCCGGCGCCGTCAGCTGCCGGGTCCGAGGAGAGCGCATCGCCACCTCCCCCACCGTGCCCGCGGGCAGTCTGCGCCCGTCCTCGTCAAGGATCCGGATCCGGGTCATGAACGGCCGACCCACGGTCCCAGGTCTCTCCAGCCACTCCACACCGTCGCAGACGGTGGTGCCCAGCATCTGGGTGGAGCCGTAGATCTCGAACAGCCGCTCCCCGCCCAGGCGCTCGATCCAGGCCCGCTTGACGTCCTCAGGGCAGGGCGCCGCGGTGTGCAGCAAGCCCTCCAGCGTGCCGCACAGCCGGTCCGCGAGCCCCTCGTCACAGCCGATCATCGCCATGTGGTGCGGGGTGAGCTGGCACCACGTCGGCGGCGCCACAGTGAGAACCTCGGCCACGCCCGCCGGGGTGAACCGGTCCGGTACGACGAGGTGGTTACCTGCGGCGAGACCGCTGAGGGCGGAGGTGAACGGAGCCGCGTGGAACAGCGGCCCGAGCACCAGCTGGACCGCGGCGGGCCGCCATCCCACGACCGACAGCAGCCGCTGCTGGCCTGCCAGCACGGCGGCCGGAGGGCCGGCCACGGGTACCAGCCCCGGGAGGCCGGTGCTGCCCCCCGAGGGCAGGGACCAGGCATGGTGCGGCTCCGGCCGAGGCGTTCGGCTGGTCCCGTCGTCCCGGGACCGGGCAACACCGGCCGTTTGCAGGGGCAGTGCCGAGATCGGCGGGGTCGGTGGCACCCCTCCGGTCGCGGCGAAGAGCGCCTTGGTCTCCTGGGGGGTGGAGCCGGGCGGGACAACGAGTGGCGTGCGGCCCGTCCACCAGGTCGCGAGGACCGCGACCAGGAAGGAGTCGCCGTTGGGCAAATCGATCACGGTATGGCGCTCGGCGGGATCCAGTGCGGTGTCAAGGGCCTGCGCAAGGTGCTGGACACGACGGCAGAGCGCCTCCCGGGTGAGGGTGTGCCGGCCATCCGTCGCAGACACGGACGTTACGGCCGGGGCTTGGGGATCCTGGGCGGCCAGCGCGAGCAGCCGCTGGGCCACTGACCTCTGGTCCGCTGCCCTGTCACCCACTCGCCGAGCGGGGATGCCGGCAGTCTTCGTGTCTCCTGTCGCTTCCGCGGCGGACCTCATGGCAGGTCCAGCAGTTCCGCCACCGTCACCCGCGGGTTCTTGTGCAGCAACACGGCCGCCTCGCGCAGGAAGGAGACGAGTTGCTGCGCGTGCCCCTCGGTGAAGCGGTCCCCGTCGTACTTGACGATCAATGTGGACAGGTCGTCCGCCGCGTAGTAATTGACCTCGAAGTGCCAGACGCCCAGGGGCATGACGAGCCGCTCGCCCGATGCGGCGTCCAGCTCGCCCGGTGACGCCGCACCGGACCCGGGCGGTCCCGGCCGCCGGGCTCCGGGGTCCTCCCAGTAGTTGAAGTAGAAGGCGGGGTACCGGGTCAGGTCGGCGGTCGTGAGCTCTTCGTCGGCCCGCCGAGGATCGAATCTGGTGAGAAGGGACGACTCCATCAGGGCTGAGGCGCTGCGGCGGACCATGTTCCGGAAGTCCAGGGAGGGATCGGCTCCTTCGACCAGCCAGCCGTAGCGCGTGGTCAGTCCGACGAAGGACAGGTCCTCGTCGGAGGACCGGTTCGCGGTGCGAATGGCCAGCCAGGACTTGGGGCTGTCGAACGTTCTACGCAGCGCGATCAGATTCAGCGACAGCATCACGGCCGCGCGGGTCACCCGAGACCCCGGCCACCGGGACCACAGGACCTGCGACAGCCAACGGCCGTCGCACCTCAGCCCGTGCCCTTTCAGCAACTCCGCGTAGGGCGAGGAGGCTTCCAGACCCAGGGAGTCCGCCATCCGGGCGGTCGTCACGAGATGAGCGATGCCCCGTGCGGACTGCCTCGCGGCGCGCTCGCTCCGCTCGAAAGCGACGATCCGGCGAAGGTCCTGCTGCTCCGGCCGCTCACCGGGACAAAGCACTTCCTCCCGGATCGCGCCGACCAGAGCAGCCGCACCGGCGATGTCGACGAACGCGTGGGGAACAGCCACGGTCACCGCCGCCCGGGACCGTCCGGGCCGGGGCAGCCGCACCACCACGTTCGGTGCGAAGGGCCGCTGTGCCACCTCCCGCCGGGGAACGATGTCCTGGGCGAGCCCGCCGGTGGCAGTCCTGGTGAAACGGGCGCGCAGCGTGGGAAAACGCGCGATCACCCGGCCCATGGCGGCCTCGATGTCGTCCGGCGTGGTGTTCGCCGGCAACTCCAGCGGCACGGACACGTCGTGGCGCCACACATCGTCCACGCCCAGCCGAGGCGGGCCGGCCATCCATGCTTCCTGTGCCCAGGTCAGCGGCAGCACTTCGGTGTCCTTCACCATCCGCACTCACCCTCCTGCCGGCTCGGGCCGGACGGTCGGCTCCTGGCCGCCCTCTTCCACGACCGTCCGCGCGAGGTCCCGGATGGACGACGCCTCCATGAACTGCCGGACGTCCAGGGCCACGTGGAAGTCCTCCTCCAGGGAAACGAGGATCCTGGTGGCGCTTATGGAGTCACCGCCGAGGTCCAGGAAGTCGTCCCGTGCGCCGACCCTGCGCAGTCCCAGCACCCGGCACCACAGGGCCGCGAGGCTCTGCTCGACGGGACCGTCCGGCTTCTCGAAGGGGACGCACCATTCCTGGTCGATCGCAGTGAGCAGCTGTCCGGCATCCACCGGTTCGCCCAGTTGCCGCAGATCGGGCACGGACCAGATGCCGAGTGGTGTGTCCACGCCATCCAGTTCGGTCAGGACGTGGTCACGGAGTTCCATCTCGTCGAGTTCCGGCTCACCCTGCACTATTCCGACGACGATGTCCCGGTCGTGGTGAGAGACGCACGCGGCGGTTGCGGCTGATACCCCCTCCACGGCCTCCAGCAGCCCGGTCAGGCGGTTGAGTAAGTCGTTCATCTAATCCTCCCGAAGGTGCACGGGACTGCTGACATTGTGTGTCCGCCATGTGTTTCACATGTGGATTCCATGGGTTTTGGCCGTGCATCCTCCGCGATGAGGGCACACAGAACGACGGGATGTGATTGCTGCTTGCTTCCCGCAAAGGACGCAGTCGACCTGGCATGAAACAAACCATGCGGCGAACGACCAGCGAGTGAGCTTTTTCTGGTACCAGGTGGCAGAGTTGAACGGCATCTCCGGACGGCCGCCCCCGCAGGCCGCCTTCGGGAGGCGTTTGCTTCTGTGCGAAATAGAGTGTTGATGTACGCTCCGAACCGTGTCAAGCCAGTGCGTGAGACTGGCTTGAAATGTTCCCGCTGCCGCACCGTTATGCCCACGCATCGCACGAAGGAGCGCGTTGATACGGCCAGGACCAGCCACTTTCGAAATTCACACGGCGGAAGGGCGGCGCCCCTCCATGGAGAGCGGCATGTTTCGGACGAGGTCCGGTCGCGCATGAGAGGGGCCAGTGGTGCCCCAGGTGGTGGTTTTTCAAACACACACGCAGTCTTGCAAAGTTTGCTTCTGTCGGGTCAGACTCTGGTCCGTGTCCGCACCCGTGCCCGCAAGACGAAGGCAGGGACGAAGCACGGGTAATGGCAGTCCGCAGTACATACGGCGAGTTGGGGGACGAGTCGATGGCCACTGAACGAGTTCCGCCCGTAAAGCACCGGTCAATAAACTCTCCGTATTTCGCAACTCCCATGGCGGCGGCCGCACTCCGGTGGCGCGTGGTGTTGACACCGGTGGAACCGCGACTTCACACTGAAGCCGCTCCAGGATGATCAGCCGATGGATCCGTTTTCCCCGGCCGGCGGACCGTCGCTCTTCCCGTCATACCCCACGAATCCAATGCCGTCGATTTTTCCCGCGGCTCTCCTGTCGGATGCCGCCAAGGGCCCCTGGAATCGTATTCCCGCCGGCGGGTGCATTCCCGGTTTCCCGTTGCCGATGTGGCACGGCGATGGGCGTGATATGAGATCAGTTGGCGCGACAGCGCATGGCGAGAGGGTGGTTGTGTCCGTAGCCGACGTGGTCGCAGAAGTGTGGTGCGATGTGCTGGAAGTCCCCCAAGCACAGGAGGAGGACGACTTCTTCCTGTCGGGGGGTGACTCTCTGCTCGCCTTCACACTCATCGCCGAGATCCAGAGCAGGCTGGAAACCAGCCTTCCACTGGAGGTCCTCGTCACCGAGGGGACGTTCGACGCCCTGGTCAGGGCATGTGAAACCTCGCTCGCCCGCCGGGAACAGCGTACGGCCCGATGAGGGCATCCGCCCTGCTGCTCTGACGAACCCGATGGGGAGATGTGGCATTGCCCGGAGAAGTTCGAGGACCCATTTCGTGGCAGCAGGCAGCTCGCCTGCGCAACGAGGAGCGTTACGGGCGATACGCCAATCTCTGCAATAGGTTCACCATCCCTGATTCCCTGACCACTGACGAGCTGTGCCGTCGCATGCTCGCGGTCGCCCAACGGGAGCAGGCTCTGTGGACGACGGACGGGACGGTGCAGGGCGCGGATGGCTGGGTCTGTTACGCCTCTGACATACGGCTGCCTGTGCGGACGATCCGGTGCGACAGCCACGACGAGATGATCGCGGTGAGCGACGAACTCGCGGCGAAGCCCTTTGAACGCGGCGACCTGCTCTGGCAGTTGGTGATCATCGAACATCCGGACGCCGCAGGCAGGCCGGTACGCACCGCCTGCGCCATGTTCGACCACATGGTCACTGACGGTCGCAGCATGCACCTGCTGGAGCAAGAACTGCTCCATGGGGCTCCCCCGCACGGTGACCGGTACCGCGGCAACTACCGCACCTGGGTCTCGTGGGCTCGGGAGGCCTACCGCCACCGGCACGGTGGCCCCTCCAGCCCGAGCCGCGACTTCTGGCTGCGGGTGCTCGATGGGGCCGAGGCCGACACCGCCTCGGCGATCCCGTTCGCGATCCGCCCCGCACAGCCGTTCCGGGGGGTCGCCACGTCGATACAGGCCACGGCCCCGGTGTCGTTCCAACAACTCATGCGGGCGTCCCGGCTGCTGCGGACCACACCGTTCCTGATGGTGGTGGCAAGCGCTGTCGCCGTGGCGGCGCGCGCGGGGCGGGTGGACGATCTGGTGTTCCGCGTCATCACCACCGGTCGGCCCACGCCGTTCATGAACACCCACGGTTGGTTCGCCGATTCCCTGCCCATGCGGTTGCGCGACGGCGCGCTCGACGACACCGGACGGGTCCTTGGTCTCCTGGCTCCGCTGTGGTCCGGCATGATGGCCCATCAGGACACCCCGTGGGACTTCATCCGCACCGCCTGCTCGCCCTCACGCACGCCGGTCTGGGAGGAGCCCGGTACCCAGCAACTGGTGGTCAACTTCTGGCCCTTCGAGTCCAGGAGCACGGGCCGGCCGGGTACGACCGTCACCAGCTTCCCGGCCCACATCGAGAGCCTTCATCTCTTCATCTGCCCGCGTTCCAACGGTCAGAGCGAGGTGAGTTGCATGTTCAACGCCGACCACTTCCGCATCGAGGAGACGAGAAAGTTCGTCGAAGGCGTGGTCGATCAACTGGTGGCGTTGGTCACCTCGGCTTCCGTAGGCATCCCTGGGGGCTCGGTGGACACACGGATCACTGAGCCGCGCACCTGTGGGGAGACCGGATCGTGCACCAGCTGAATCTCCTGGACGGCGGTTCCCCCGACGACGAGTGCCTCCGCGACACCGGTGGCCATTCCTACACCAGAGCCGACCTCGATTCGCTGAGCACCCAGGTGCGCGCGTTCCTCGGCGACGGTCGCAAGTCCCTCGTCTTCTGCCGCGGGACGCGGAATGTGGAAACGCTGGCCTGGCTGCTCGGGGCCCTGGCCGGAGGCCATGCCATGGCGCTGCTGCCCCCCGACGGCCCCACCGGTGACGAGGAGAGCCTCTCCGCGTACCGTCCCGAATACGTGGTGGACGCCGTCGGGGACGGCCGCTGCCCGCCGGGCTACCGCGCCATCGGTCGGCTGATGGCCTCCACGCTCTTCAGCCGCACCGCGCCTGCTGAGGACGACCGCCCCCCGCACCCGGAAACTGCGCTCCTGCTGGCCACCTCCGGTTCCCTCGCCACTCCCAAAATGGTCCGGCTCTCCTACCGCAACCTGTACTCCAACGCGACGGCCATCGTGGAGGCGCTGAGCCTCGGCCCCGGGGACCGAGGGATCACTTCACTGCCGATCACCTACAGCTACGGCCTCTCCGTGGTGACCTCACATCTGGTGGCGGGTGCCGGGCTCGTAGTCTGCGCTGCCAGCCCGACCAGCCGATACTTCTGGTCCCAGGTACGGCACCACGGCGTCACGGACTTCGCCGGCGTGCCTGTGACCTATGAAATCCTGCGGAGCGGAAGGAAACCGTTCACGCCCCCGCCCACCATGCGCCTGATGACCTCGGCCGGAGGGCGCTTGGAACGCGGGCATGTCGAATACTTCGCCCAGCTGGCAGCACGGCACGGCGCCGAGTTCGCCGTCATGTACGGCCAAACCGAGGCAACCGCACGGATCAGCTGCCATCGGGGAGCCGGCGTCCTGGCGCGGCCGGACTCGGTGGGAACCCCGGTCGGCACGGGAAGCATCAGCATCCAGGACGAGTCAGGAGCGCCCCTGCCAGAAGGACAGGTCGGGGAGATCGTCCTCAGCGGACCCAGCGTCATGCTTGGGTATGCCCGGTCACGTATGGACCTGGCGGACGGCAGCCGAACCGGCGGGGTGCTGCCCACAGGCGACCTGGGCCACGTCCGCGACGGCCTGCTGTACGTGTCAGGGCGGCTAAGACGTATCGCCAAGCCGTTCGGGGTCCGGGTGAGTCTCGACGAGGTCGAGTCCCTGCTGCGCCCCTCGGGGTCGGTGGCGGTGGTGGAGGACGGGCGCGGCAATCTGCTGGCCGCCGTCGAGGGAGCGCCCGCGGCCTTCGAAGAGCACCGGTCGCGGGTGCTACGCACCCTGCGGCTACCGCCGGAAGCACTGGTCCTGTGCCCAGTCGACCGGATTCCTGTGACAGGTTCCGGAAAAGTCGACTACGCGGCGGTCGCCGCCCAGGTGGCCGCCCGTGGTGAGAGCGCCTGGCCGAGGCCCTGATTCCGCCGCGGGCGCGTCCGCACGCGCTCAGGCGCGTTCACGTGTCCGACAGGCCGTGTGCGGCGTACGGGCAGTGGTGCGGGCGATGTCGCGCCTGCGGAGGCAGGAGCGGGAAGCGGCGGGGACTGTAGGCACCACGGGCACGAGGTGGCCGGGACGGCCGAGCGGACGGCCGAGCTCGGTGCCGGGGCCCCCGGACGCGCTCCACCAGCGGCTGGGCGCAGATGCTGTTGGTGCGTCGGCCAGTGCCGAACAGCATGACCGGGGCGGGCGCGACCGCCGCACATGAGATGGATCTTGGTGGCCCGGCTTGGCCGCGTCCGTCCGAGCAGGGACTGGCTGCAGGGCGCGGGGGAAGTCGCCCTGCAGTGCCTAGCGGCGCATAGGAACCGCCCTCACCCCCGTTTCAATGGGCCAAGCGAATTCAGTGAACCTGAGGTCTGTGTTCGCCCTGGCGGCGCCCGGAGCCGCGTACGGCTCCTTCGGTGACCGGGCGGCGGAGTCGGCTCGGTGCCCAACTGGTCCTCGCGGCCGAAGCGGTACGGGGCTCGGGGATCAACCGGCCGACCAAGCCGCCGCATTACGTGGTTCCCAGGCCACTGCCCTATCGTGAGCACTGATGTCGCCTTCTGCGGCGGCCAATGGCCGGGCTCTGCCCCCACTGCCACTCGCGTAACCGCTTCTGCGGACCTTCTCCTCAGCCGCGACGTCCCACGGCGCCCTCGCGCGGCTCTCTCCCTCCGGGTCCTCGCACGTCCCGATCCGGTCGTCGGCGCGCCAAACCCAGAGCTGTTTCTCTCCTCAAGAGGTCTTATGCCTATCTGTTCCCCCAGGGCTGGTACTCACCGGCCGACCGCAGTGCCGGCGCTGGCCGTGCTGGCCCTGGGCGCCCTCGTACTGGGCACGAGCGAACTCGGCGTCGCGGGACTACTCCCCGCCATCAGCGCCGACCTGCAAGTATCCGCTGGTGCCGCAGGCACACTTGTCTCGGCATACGCCGTGGCTGTCGCGCTTCTGGGTCCCGCGCTCACCGTGGTGACGAGTCGTCTGCCCCGTCGACAGGTCTTGGTAGGGGCGCTCGGCGCGCTTGCTACAGGAAACGGGGTTACGGCTCTCGTCACCGAGTTTCCAACGCTTCTGGCAGCCAGGGCGCTCACCGGGGCCGCGGCGGCGCTCTACGCGGCGACGGCCCTGACCACGGCTGCGACATTGACCGGCCCTGAGCGACGAGGGCGTGCTGTCGCCATCGTCTTCGGAGGCATCACGGTCTCCGCCGTCCTCGGTGTCCCCGCGAGCTCCCTTCTAGGGAGTGTGTTCGGCTGGCGTGCCGTTTACGGAGTGTTGGCCGCCTTGACCATGGGTGTCCTCGTGGCCGCTGCCTGTTTGGTACCGGATTCCGCGCCAGAGCCACCGGCGAGCCTGTCCACCCAGCTCAGAGCGTTGACCGCCGCCCGCTTGCCTGTCACGTTCGCCGTCAATGCCATGGTCACCGCGGGCCACTACACGGCATCCACATACTTAGTCGTGCTCCTGATCGAGCAGACCGGCCTTGGCGCTGCTGCGGTCAGCATGCTCCTCGTAACCAGCGGCGTTTCCGGCACGGTAGGCACCATCGTCGGCGGTACAGCCGCCGACCGCCATCCCCGACACGCCCTTACGGCCGCCGCGGCCCTGCTGGCCATCAGTATGAGCGTCATTCCGCTGATCGTCACCACCCCCGTCCTGACCTGGCCGGCAGCCTTGATCTGGTCAGCGGCCTTCGGTGCCTTCAGCACCGCCGCGCAGGTCAACGTGTCGCTACAGGCCACTCCTGCGGCCGGCATTGCCGCGGCAGCCAACATCTCCATGTCCAACGTCGGCATCGCCTGCGGCTCCGCTGCAGGCGGGCTCGCCCTTCACCTTGTCGGCTACACGGGCATCACCCTCACTGGCGCCGCGCTCACCATCGCAGGACTCACCACCGCACTCCTGCTTCCCCCGCACCTCAAGCGCCCTTCGAGCGATACATCAGCTACACCGGCGAAGGCGGCGCGAACCGTCACGTGAGGCGCCGGTCAGGGCGAGGGCAGTCCGGGGTCGGCAGGACCACAACGTTCTCCCCGGAGTACCGCAGTCGCTCAGGAAGACAGGAGTTGTGTCCCTGCGGCTGGACGTTGCGCAAGGTCAGGGCCTGATTTTGGTTGGTGTAGGCGGCCAGGGCGCCCTTCAGTTCGCGAAGCTCGGCGGCATGCTCACTGCGCAGCTCGCGATCCGCCTTCCTCAGCCGGGATACCTCCGTCCGCGATTGCTCCGGTTCCGGACGGCGGGTCTGCAGCGCTTCCAGGGGCTCCTTCACCGCCTGTGCCAAGGGCGAACGGTGGTCGCCGGGTCGGTGGGCCAGGTCCCAACACGGCGCTCGTCGCCGCGGAGTCGAGCGCCATGATTGCCCAGCTGCCTGGCCCGCCGTCAGAGGGATGTCAGCCAGCCCGCTGTGTCATTGCCGTGGCCGAAGTGGAGCGTGCCGAGAGGGGCGAAGCGGAGCCGACCATGCAGTTCTGTTTCCCTGCAACTGCCGCTCACGTCCGTGTGGCAGTCCCGCACCCCTCATCGCCGTCCTCCCGCATGCGCGTGTCCATCGACATGCTCCGGTCGTACGGATCGACCTCGGGGCCGTCTCCCGGGCGCGCGGCCGCGCGCTCTGCGCTGAACTCGGGGGTGAGGTAGCCGGTGAAGGTGTCGCAGCCGCCGTTGGTGGTGTCCACCTTGTAGGAGACGAGGGAGAACGTACCCGGTTCGACGACGACCTTCGCCGGGTCGTCCCAGCTCATCACGACCTCGCGGCGCACGATGGTGCGTGCGACTTCGTCGCTTCCCGCCGACCGGATAACGGCGGTGACGGTGGCGCTGCCCTGCTCCTCGCCGTCGACGAACAGCGTGAATCTCCGGGCCACCGGGTCGTAGGTCCCGGCCAGGTGAACCCACTTGTTCACGCTCGCGGGGCGCTCGCTCGACGCCAGTTGAACACGTGCCCGATTGACCCGAATTCCAAGGTCAACGAAACAAGAAACCCCAGGTCAAAGGCCCGACCTGGGGTTTACCACAGAGCCGCCTTCGGGATTCGAATCCGAGACCTACGCATGACGAGTGCGGGGACCCAACGAGGCGATCAGATGCCTGTACGAACACCAACGAACCGACTCCCGGCAGATACCGTCGGACACTTCGCGGGCAGCCCTCGACAAGAAGTCCCCGAAAAGTCCCCGAGGACTCACGGCGAGCCCGAATATGGCAAACCTACAGGTCAAGCGCGTGATCAGCAGCTGCCGACATGGGCGTCACGTACGAGGAGACGGCGCAAGGCGGGCTGGCGGTGAAGGTCATCGAGTGCTGACGCCTACGGGTCACCTCCACCCCGCGCGCGGCCGGTCGGGGCGGGTCATCCGGAGGCTGGGGCCCGGTTCGGGGGG
>NZ_LIQX01000254.1 GCF_001418475.1 Streptomyces ossamyceticus
CGGGAGACGGGGGCGGCTCCCCCCGAAACGGGGCGCTCAGACGCCCCCGGGCCCCCAGGCCAGCCGCACGGTCTCCATCACGGCGGGAACGTCCTGGTCGAGCCAGTCGACGTCCCACACCTCGTCCGCGCTGAGCCAGCGCAGCTCGTCGTGGTCCTCCAGCGGCCGGGGCTCCCCGGAGAGGAGATGCGCGATCCAGACGCGCAGGACATGGCCGGAGCCCACCGGCCACTCCCCCGGCACCCGCTCGGCGGACTTCGCCTCGACGCCGAGCTCCTCGCGCAGCTCGCGCACAAGGGCCTGTTCGGGAGGCTCGCCGGGCTCCACCTTGCCGCCGGGCAACTCCCAGCGTCCGGCCAGCTCGGGCGGCGCGCTGCGACGCGCGGCGAGCAGCCGGCCGTCCTTCAGCAGGGCGGCACCCACCACCACGATCGGTTCGGTCATGCGCGGGAGCCTACGGGAGCGGACGGAGGCGTCGGGCGGGGTGAATCACTTGCTCCCACTCTGGCCGTTCTGGCCGTTCTGCCCGATGCGCTCGACCCAGTAGAGCTGTTTGTGTCCGCGACCGTCGAGGCTGTCCGCGATCTTCTGCGCCTCGGCGCGGGTCGCGTACCGGCCGACGCGATAGCGGTTGCCGTTGTCGTCCTGCCTTATGACGAGCCAGGGAAGAGTGATCGTGCCGTCGTTCATCGACCCCCACCACTCCTTCCCACCTCGGCCGATCCGAGTCCCGTCCCCGGATTCCGCCGCACCCCGCCACCTAAGGAAACCGCAATCCGCATATGCCCGAGCGTACGCCTAACCTTTACGCAGCGAATCCGTCTTTTCACAAAGAGGTACGCAACAAGCCAAGATGAGAGGGGCGCACCCCGTCGAACGCGCCGCTGCTCACCACCCGTGCGCCTTTCCGCGCCCCAACGAGCAGCCGTCCAGCGCCTCTAGGGCATACCGGGAGGCCATCCGGGCACAGCACCGCCCGCCGGCAAGAACGACCGGATTCGAACGGTGTTCGGACGCCCTCGAAAGCCCCGAATCCTCCAACTTTCCTCAGACAAAGGCCACTTGACCCATGCCCGCGTCACCATCCGATACACACGCGATCTACGGAATCCCGGGACGGGCGGGCAGTCCCCGGCGGACGGACGAGCACGGGTGGACGGACGGGCCCCGACGGGCCGGTGGCGTCGCTCACTTGACCGGCAGATGGTAGGAGATCCGGTACCGGTCGGCCGGCACCACCACGTCCGCCGTCTCCACCGGGCGCCCCGAGGCGAAGTACGTCCGCTGCACGACCAGGACGACATGGCCGGGGACGCCGCCCAGGGCGAGGAGTTCCTCCGCGAGGCCGGGGCGGGCACCGACCTCCTCCGTGACGTTGTCCACGATCACGTCGATGGCGGCCATGCGCTCGACGACGCCCATTCCGCCGAGCGGGCCCTCCTCGGGGAGCATCACGGGGGTCCGGCCGGTGAGGGCGAGGGGCTCCCAGGAGGTGGAGAGCATCATCACCTCGCCCCCGTCCCGGAACGTGTACTTCGTGCACATCACCCGGTCCCCGGGCTGGATGGCCAGCCGCTCCGCGATCGCG
Source organism: Streptomyces ossamyceticus (assembly GCF_001418475.1). GTDB lineage: Bacteria > Actinomycetota > Actinomycetes > Streptomycetales > Streptomycetaceae > Streptomyces > Streptomyces ossamyceticus. Next base: position 1,589 of record NZ_LIQX01000254.1, read on the forward strand.
CCGCCCGCCTCGACCTGTTCGCTGCGCGACTCCCAGGTGCCGCGGGCGGCGACGTCGGCCTGCTCCTGCCGGAACGGCGTGGCCCCGCCCACGGGACGGAAACCGGAACGGGCCACCCGGCGCGGCACCGGCCGCTCCCGCACATACGTGCCCGATCCGGAACGGCCCTCGACCAGCCCCTCGGCCATGAGCACCTTGCGCGCCTCCAGCGCGACCGTGTCGGAGACGCCGTACTCCTCCCGGATCCGCGCCTGGGAGGGGAGGCGGGTGTGCGGCGGCAGCGATCCGTTGACGATCTTCTTGCGGAGATCACCCGCGACACGCAGATACGCCGGCTGCTCACCGAAAGTCACTGGCCGCTCCCATCAGGCTGTACAGACAGCAACAGCCTGGCAACCGTCGGTTGTGCCATGCAAGCAAAGGCCAAGGAATCACTCGATGTGATGACATGTGCCGGGGGAGGCCTTTACGCAGGCACTTTCTCCCCGCTATGGCCGCCGTCACACCTGTGCGCGGGGCTCACCTCCGCCGTCGCCCTCGCCCGCGCCTTCCTCGTCGCTGATCTCCGGAGAGGTGGCCAGACCCAGAGCCTCGCGGGCCGTGACCGCCTTGGGGCCGTCGGTCAGCCGGTGCGCCCGGTCCCAGTGGTCGCTGAACTCGTCGGCGTCGCTCGCGTCGGCGGCGCCCTGCCACTCCTCGCGGGCCCGGTCCAGGGCCTTGGCGTAGGCGGTCACCGCCTTCTCGGCGCCGGGCTCCCAGTCGTGCGCACGCAGGGCCGCCGCCTGCTGCTCCAGGGCGTCGACCACATCGGGCGCCCACGCCTTGTGGGCGGGCAGGTCGTCGCTGACGTAGTCCGTGTCGGGCAGGCCCTCGAAGGCCTCGTTGAGGAGGGCGTCGGCCTGGAGGAACGCGAACTGGTCGGCGTCCAGGGTGGTCCCGTCCTGACGCAGCGAGCCGGTCAGGCCCGCCTCCGCGTCCTCGTTGCCGAACACGCAGGCCACCTGGCGGTCGCCGTACCGCCAGCTCTGCCGGGTGGGCGTGTAGTAGTACACGTCCACGTCGGCCGGCATCGCCCAGGTGTCCATGACGTACGAGGCGGACAGGTCGTAGCACCGGTCACCGGCGGCGTCCTCGACCTCGTCGTCGCCCGGGTACTCCCCCTCCGGCAGCGAGAACTCGGCGAAGACCTCGGCGTCGTGCCTCCCCTCGCACGGCACCACGTCGACGTCGTAGGCGTAGCCCTCCAGGGAGCCGTTCGGCGCGTCGAAGCACTCGCCCTTCTTCACGGAGAAGGTGGTGCCGGCGCCGCTCGCCGCGTCCCGGAAGCCGTCCCACGCGTCGCGCGCGCCGCCCGTGGTGAGCGCGAGCGTCATCAGCAGCGCACCGGTCGCCGACAGCGCGATTCCGGCCACCGCCATGCCCTTGCCGCGCTCCCCCTTCCGCTTGATCTGCACCAGCGCGAGGACGCCGAGGACCAGACCCGCGCCCGGCAGCAGGCACATGAAGCCTAGGACGAGGGCGGCGATCGCGAGCCCGTTGACCTGCGGGGGCAGCGGCGCCGGGTAGGCCCGCCCCCATGCCTGACCCCAGGGCTGGGGCGCCACCGGGTACGGCTGTCCCGGCGCGGACTGCGGCTGCCCCGGAGGCGGAAACGGGCCACCCTGGGGCGGCTGGGCCCCGGGGGGCGGGGGTGTGGCCACGGGTCGCGTGCTCCTTGCGCCGGCGTGAGGGGAACTGGCGTACGACTTTCGTACGGCTTGGCGCATGGTAAGCACGGGCCGGGCGGGGGCGACACGCGGGGCGCGGACCCGAAGGGCCCGGCACCGGTGGTGCCGCTCCCGCCCGCCCCGCGGTGGGGCCGGACCAGGAAGCCGCGCGACCGGGATCCGGAATCTCGGCCCTGGGACGAGAAGCCCGGGGCCAGGTGGTCAGAAGCCGGGGTCCGGGATCAGAACTGGAGGGCCCATGAGTCGATGCGGCCCGTGTCCAGCGCCGCGTTGTCGCTCACCCGGAGCTTCCACACACCGTTGGCGACCTCCGAGGAGGCGTTCACCGTGTACGTGGTGTTGATGTTGTCCGCGCTGCCGCCGGCTCCGTACGCCTTCAGCGTGTACGCGGTGCCATCGGGAGCGACCAACTGCACCTGGAGGTCACCGATATAGGTGTGGACGATGTTTACAGGCACGCTGAGTGAGGACGGCGCATTGCCGGTGACGCCGCTGACGGTGATCGGCGACTCCGCGGTGGCGTTGTCGTTGACCGCGTAGTCGGCCGTGTTCTCGAAGCGCGGCCCCGTCGGCGGCGGCGTGGTCCCGCCGCCCACGTTCAGCAGACGGTTGGGCGAGCCCGTGCCGGGGCTGGTGACGACACCGGTGGTGGCGGCGTTCACCAGGGCCGTCTGGACGGCCGCCGGGGTGGCCGTGGGGTTGTCCGCCAGGTACAGCGCGGCGGCTCCGGCGACATGCGGGCTCGCCATCGACGTACCGGAGATGGTGTTGGTCGCCGTGTCGCTGGTGCGCCAGGCCGAGGTGATGGAGGAGCCGGGGGCGAACAGGTCCAGGACGGTGCCGTAGTTGGAGTAGCTCGCCTTGGCGTCGGAGCTGGTGGTGGCGCCGACGGTGATGGCTTCCGTGACGCGGGCGGGGGAACGGGTGGAGGCGTTGGTCGTCTCGTTGCCGGCGGCCACGGCGAAGGTGACGCCGGATGCGACGGCGTTGCGTACGGCGGTGTCGATCGCGGTGTCGCCCGGGCCGCCGAGGCTCATATTGGCGACGGCCGGCTTGACGGCGTTGGCGGTCACCCAGTCGATGCCCGCGACGACCTGCGCGGTGGTGCCCTGGCCCGAGTTGTTCAGGACGCGCACGCCGACGATCTTGGCCTTCTTGGCGACGCCGTACGCCGCGCCGGCGACGGTTCCGGCGACATGCGTGCCGTGGCCGTGGCCGTCCTGGGCGGTGGTGTCGTTGTCGACGGCGTCGTAGCCGTCCACGGCGCGACCGCCGAAGTCGCTGTGCGAGACACGTACACCGGTGTCGATGACGTACACGGTGACGCCCTCGCCCGCGGTGTCGTCGTAGCCGTAGCTCTGGTTGAGCGGCAACGCCGACTGGTCGATGCGGTCCAGGCCCCAGGAGGGCGGGTTGGGCTGCGTCGCCGTGATGCGGAAGGTGCGGTTCTGGACGACGGAGACGACGTTCGGGTCGGCGGAGAATCGTTTCGCCTCAGTCTCGGTGGCCTCGATCTCATAGCCGTTGAGCGCCTTGGTGTACGTGCGCTCGATCTCGGCCCCGTACCGCTCGGCCAGGGCCCTGCCCCTGGTGGAGCCGGCCTTGGCGTCCGACTTCAGGGTGACGATGTAACTGTCCTTCACGGCGTCGGCCGCGCCGGCGTACTGGATCCGGCCGTCCGCCGCGGCGGTGGCGGGAAGGGCGGAGACGAGCCCGGAGGCGAGCGCCGCGGTGGCCGCCGCGGCGATCAGGGCCAGTCTTCGCCGGTTCTGACGCATCACTGCCATCTGAGGATCCTCCTCGATCGGTGGTGCGCTGGTGGGGGACGACGCACACACGCGGACGCGCGCGAGGACACCGTGAAGATCATGCCCATGTCAAAACTCTGTGGGGTTCCTGTGCGTCAGCCGAAAGGTTGAGGCCTCCGAAGAAATTGCACAAGGCCCCTGCACCCACCGAACGGGGACCGCGACACGAGGGTCATGCCGCTGCCATGACACACCGTCATACGTCACCGTCGTCGACGCCCCCACTTACCCTGCGTGCATGACACCTCTGCCGGATCGCTTCTGCCCGACGGACGGCACCCGCGTCCCCGCCGCCTCCCTCGCCTGGTGCTGCCCGGCCTGCCGCGGCCCCCTGGACCTCGACTTCGCTCCCACCCCCGCACCCCTCAAGTCCCTGTCCGGCCGGGTGAACTCGCTCTGGCGGTACGCCGAGTGCCTCCCCCTCGCCACACCGTCGGTCTCGCTCGGCGAGGGCCGCACCCCGCTCGTCGAGCTCACGGACGGCATCTCCGCGAAGCTCGACTACCTGATGCCGACGCTGTCCTTCAAGGACCGGGGCGCGGTGCTCCTCGCCGAACTGGCCCTGCGGCTCGGGCCGAGCCGGGTCGTCGCCGACAGCAGCGGCAACGCGGGCACGGCGGTCGCCGCGTACTGCGCGCGCGCCGGACTGCCCTGCACGGTGTACGTCCCCGTCGGCACCTCGGCGAAGAAGCTGGAGCAGATCGACGTGCACGGCGCGCGGCTCCGGATCGTCGAGGGGGACCGAGAGGCGGCGGCGGCCGCGGCCCGCGAGGCGGCGGACGAGGAGGGCGTCTTCTACGCCTCGCACGTCTACAACCCCTACTTCCTCCACGGCACGAAGACCTACGTCCACGAACTGTGGGAGGACCTCGGCGGCCGCCTCCCGGACGTCCTGGCCGTCCCCGTGGGCAACGGCACGCTGCTGCTCGGCGCCGCTCTCGCCGTCGCCGAACTCCACGCGGCGGGCCTGATCGACCGCCGACCGGCCCTGTACGCCGTCCAGTCGGCGG
>NZ_LIQX01000255.1 GCF_001418475.1 Streptomyces ossamyceticus
GACCACCGCCGCTCCCCCGCCGCCGACGCGTACGACGTCGGGTTCGGGGAGGTTCTCCAGGATGTGCGGGGCGATGCCGTGGACCACCTGGAGCTGTACGCCGAAGCGGCGGGCGGCGAGGGTCGTCCGGCCGCAGGCCCCGGGGTCGCGGTCGACGGCGATGACACCGGCGCCGCAGCGGGCCGCCTCGGTGGCGAAGGCCCCGCTGCCGGAGCCGATGTCCCACACGAGGTCGCCCACGCGCGGTCCGAGACGGGCCAGTTGGGCCGAGCGCAGCAGCTCGCCCTCCCCCTCGCCCAGGGCGCCGCCGTAGACGTCGGCGGGCAGGGCCCAGCCGCGGGGTCCGGCGCCGGGGTCACGGCCGGCGATCCAGCCGCCGTCCTCGGTGGCGCCCGCCGGGCCGATGACGATGACGAGGTTGGGGTCGCGCCAGGTGTGGTCGGCGGCCTTGTCGGAGGTGACGACGGTGACGCGTTCGCGTTCGGTGCCGAGTTCCTCGCAGATCACGAAGGTGCGGTGCACCCCTTCGAGCAGCAGGCCGAGTTCGGCGGGGCCGGCGCCGGGCGAGGTGAGGACGGCGACCTTGGTGTGGGCGCGGCACACGTTCACGGCGCGCCTGAGTGTACGGCGGTGCGCGACGACCACCTGGGCGTCGTCCCAGGGCATTCCGGCGCGGGCGAAGGCGGCGGCCACGGAGGAGACACCGGGGACGACCTCGACCTCCAGGCCGAACTCGGGGGCCCGAAGCGTGCGGACGACGCCGAAGAAACCGGGATCGCCGTCGGCGAGGACCACGGCCGTGCCACGGTGGGCGGCGATGCGGCGGGCGGCGAGGGCGACGCTGCCGAGCCGGATGCGTTCGGCGGCCGGGGGCACTTCGGGCAGGGCCAGATGGTGGGCGGCGCCGGCGACGAGGGTGGCGGCGGCGAGGGCGGAGCGCGCCGCGGCGGTCAGGGGGGAGCCGTCCCAGCCGATCACCGTGACCCGGTCGGCCATCGTCGTCAGTCTCCAGAAGGTTTTCGCAGCTCGTCAGGGAAGCCCGCACGGGGTCCCGTGAGCGTACCTGGTGACGGGGCGGGGTCCGGCGGCCGGGCTGCTGCGGCCGTGTGCGCCCGTGGGTGGTTCAGTTCCAGTCCGAGTAGGCGCCGTAACCACCGCTGTCGGCCAGTTCCTCGCTGACGCCCTCGATGTCCTCCGGGAGGAGGCTCCACACGATGTAGTCGGTGCGGACCTCGGTCCAGCCGTCCTCGGGGGTGCGTGCGCGCGCTATGCAGGCATTGCGCAGGACGCCCTCGCTGATACAGCCGATCTTCTGCGCGACCTGCTGGGAGGCGGTGTTGTCGGCGGCGGTGCGCAGCTCGATCCGTTCGAACTTCTGCTCGCGGAACAGCCATTGGGCGGTGGCGAGGGCCGCTTCGGAGGCGTAGCCCTCGCCGCGCGCCCAGGGGGCGACGACGTACGACAGTTCGGTGGACCGGACGTGCCAGTCCGTTCCGGTCAGCTGGATGACGCCGACGAGGCGCTGGGTGAGGAACTCGGTGACGGCGAGGGCGAGGCCGCGGCCGGAGGTGCGCTCGGCGGGCGCGTGCTCGGTGATCCAAATGCGGGCGCCGGCCTCGGTGAAGGGTTGCTGGACGTCGGTCCAGGCCATCACCTGCTCGTCGTTCATCATCTCGGTGAGCGCCTGGACGTCGTCCTCGTCGAACGGGCGCAGGACCAACCGCTCCGTGCTGATGGAGATGTCGGGAAAGGTGCTCGTCATGCGCCGCTCCGTAACCTTCGAAACCTTTGGGGGCTGCTGAACTGCCCAGCATGCAGCATGAAAGCACTGAATCGCACCACGGGGCCCACTCCCTGTGAGGGAGCGGACCCCATGCGTGGCGATACGCCGTATACGTGCCGCCGATTCGCCGGTACGGCCGGGCGGGAGGGTCAGAAGGAGGGGGTGACCGACCCGTTGCTCCACTTCTCCTCGATGAACTTCTTCACCTCGGGGGAGGTGAGGAGCTTCGCGAGCTTCTTCACGCGCGGGTCGTCCTCGTTGCCCTCCTTCACGGCGAGGAAGTTGCCGTTCGGGTTGTCCTTGGCGGGCTCCACGGCGAGGGCGTCGTCGGCGGGCGACAGGTCGGCCTCGATGGCGTAGTTGCCGTTGATGACGGCCGCGTCGACGTCCTCCAGGGAACGCGGGGTCTGGGCCGCCTCCAGCTCCTTGAACTTCAGCTTCTTGGGGTTCTCGGCGATGTCGGCGGGGGTCGCCGCGTTGTCGGCGCCGTCCTTGAGCGTGATGATCCCGGCGGCGTCGAGGAGCTTGAGGGCCCGCGCCTCGTTGACCGTGTCGTTCGGGACGGCGACGGTGGCGCCCGTCTTCAGGTCGTCCTTGCTCTTGACCTTGTCGGAGTAGAGGCCGAGCGGCTCCAGGTGCACGGTGACGACGGGCACGATGTGGGTGCCCTGCTTCTTGTTGAAGTCGTCGAGGTAGGGCTGGTTCTGGAAGTAGTTGGCGTCCACGGAGCCGTCCTCGGTGGCCGTGTTCGGCAGGACGTAGTCGGTGAACTCCTTGACCTCCAGGTCCAGCCCGGCCTTCTTCGCCAGGTTGTCCTTGACGAAGGTGAGGATCTCGGCGTGCGGGGTGGGGCTGGCGGCGACGACCAGCGGTCCGCTGGTGTCGGACGCGGTGTCGGACGAGCCGGAGCCGCAGGCGGTGAGCCCGAGGGTGAGGGCTCCGGCGGCGAGGACGGCGGTGGTGAGCTTGGCGGTGTTACGCACGAAAAGTGCCTTTCCTTTTGGGTGGAGCTGTCCCGTCATGGGTGGGACGGGAAGTCTGCGGGTGCCGGGAGAGGTGCGCGGAGGTCAGACCTTGGTGACCTCGGGGGCGGCGGCCCCGGCCTTCAGCAGCCGGAGCCTCGGGGCGGCTCCCGAGCGGCCGCCGCGGCGGTGGAGGGCGCGGGCCGCGTAGTCGCCGGCGAACTGGATGACGGAGATGACGACCGCCAGGACCGCCACGGTGATCCACATGAGGTCGGTCTCGAAACGCTGGTAGCCGTACCGGATGGCGATGTCGCCGAGGCCGCCCGCGCCGACGGTGCCGGCCATGGCGGAGTAGCCGATGAGGGCGACGACGGTGGTGGTCGCGGAGGAGATCAGCGAGGGCAGGGCCTCGGGGACCAGGACCTTGCGGACCACGGTCCAGGTGTTGCCGCCCATGGCCTGCACGGCTTCGACGAGCCCGTGGTCCACTTCGCGGACGGCCGTCTCGACGAGGCGCGCGAAGAACGGGATGGCGCCGATGGCGAGCGGCACGATCGCCGCCTCACGGCCGATGGTCGAGCCGGTGATCCAGCGGGTGAAGCCCATGAGGGCGACCATGAGGATGATGAAGGGCATCGAGCGGGCGATGTTCACGATCTGCCCGACGACCTTGTTGGCGAGGACGTTCTGCAGGAGCCCGCCGCGCTCGGTGAGGACGAGCAGCAGACCGAGCGGGAGTCCGCCGACGACCGCGATCAGCGTGGACCAGCCGACCATGTGGAGGGTGTCCCAACAGGCCTGCTCCAGCAGGGGCCGCATCTCGGTCCAGTTCACTTGGCACCTTCCTTCGCGAGAACGGACTCCTGGCCGGCGCGGCCGAGCACGTCGATCTGGAGGCCCTGTTCACGCAGGAACCCGATGGGGACGACGTTGTCCTCGTAGTGGCCGGGCAGTTCGATGCGCATCCGGCCGATCTGGAGTCCGCCGACGGTGTCGATGGCGGCGCCGAGGATCGAGATGTCGATGTTGTAGGTGCGGGACAGCTGGGAGATGACCGGCTGGGTGGCCGCCTCGCCCTGGAAGGTGACGTCGAGGACGGTGCGGTCGTCGCCGGACGCCTCGCCGGTGACCGGGAAGAGCGCGGAGGCCAGTTCGGAGCCGGGGGTCGCGAGGAGTTCGCTGACGGTGCCGGACTCGACGACGCGGCCCTGCTCCATGAGGGCGGCCGAGTCGCAGATCGACTTGACGACGTCCATCTCGTGCGTGATGAGCAGGACGGTCAGGCCCAGCTGCCGGTTGAGGTCGCGCAGCAGCGTCAGGATCGAGCGGGTCGTCTCCGGGTCGAGGGCGCTGGTGGCCTCGTCGGAGAGGAGGACCTTCGGGTCGCCGGCCAGGGCGCGGGCGATGCCGACGCGCTGCTTCTGGCCGCCGGAGAGCTGGGCCGGGTAGGCCTTTGCCTTGTCGGCGAGGCCGACCAGGTCGAGCAGTTCCAGGGCCTTGCGGGAGCGCTCCTTGCCGGAGGTGCCGAGGATCTCCAGCGGCAGTTCGACGTTGTCCTGGACGGTGCGCGTGGACAGCAGGTTGAAGTGCTGGAAGACCATGCCGATGCGGCTGCGCGCCCGGCGCAGCTCCCGGCCGGCGCGGGGGCCGCGGCCCGCGAGGGCGGTGAGGTCCTGGCCGGCGACCGTGACGGTGCCGGAGGTGGGACGTTCGAGGAGGTTGACGCAGCGGATCAGCGAGGACTTGCCGGCGCCGGACTGGCCGATGACGCCGTACACCTCGCCCTCGCGTACGTGCAGGTCGACTCCGTCGAGGGCGGTGACCTCGCGGCCACGGCCGCGGTAGACCTTGGTGAGGCCCGATGTGGTGATCACTGGGTTTCCATCACTGTCGAGTACGCGGGCGTGGATGTGCCCGGGTACGGGAGACAAAGGTGTGCGCGGGGCATCAAGGTCACGTACGGCGTTCGGCGTACGGACGTGCCACAGGTGCTCGCTTCGGGGCGCGAGGCTCAGGGGGTGGTGCGGGGGCCCTCTAGAAGGCGCACATTCGACACATACAACGAGCACCGGGCGTCATGGTCGCCTCGGTCGCACAGATGCGGCAGCTCGTCGTGGTCATGAGATCAGTAAAGCAGACGTAAACCGGGAGCAAGGGTCGGCTGTCCGTATTACGGACAGCCGTGGGCGACAGAGCAGCAGGTCATGCGTGTGATGTCCACTCCTTGAGCACCGGCGACTGTGGTGAAGGCCACGGCGCCCGGCGGGGGCACGTTCTCGCCCGGGGCCGGGCGCGGCGGGTGTTTTTCGCCGTAATAGGGTCGCGGCATGCTTGTTGCCCTGACGGTGGCGACCGCCGTCGCCGCGCTTCTGCTCGCCGCCTGGTGCGGCTGGGCCGCGTACCGGGACCAGCCGACCAAGGACTGGCACTTCATCGGGATGGCCGCGGTGACGGCGCTGACCCTGCTGCAGCTGGTGGTCGGGATCGTGCTGCTGGCGCGCGGCGAGAAGCCCGAGCAGGGCACCACGATCTTCGTCTCGTATCTGCTCGGCTCCTTCGCCTGCGTCCCCGTCGCGGGGTTCATGTCCCTGGCGGAGCGCACCCGCTGGGGCAGCGTGACCGTCGCGGCGGGCGGTGTGGTGCTCGCGGTGCTCCAGGTACGGCTCTACGACATCTGGGGAGGCTGAGGTGACGGCCACGGACGGCACCCCGCGCGAGACGAACGACGAGATGAACGACGAGCCGCGGGAGACGAAGCGGGCCCGCCTCATCGGCGGGCCCGGCATGCTGCTCGTCTGGCTGTACGGCGTGATGGTCGTCGGCGCGGTGTCGCGGTCCGTCGTCCAGATCTCCACCGAGTTCGAGCACGCGCCGCTCGCCTACTCGCTCTCCGCGGTCGCGGGTGTCGTGTACGGCTTCATCACGTACTCGCTCGTGCGGGGCGGGGAGTTCGCCCGGAAGGCGGCGCGGGTGTGCTGCGCCGTCGAGCTGGCGGGCGTACTGATCGTGGGGACCTGGACTCTGGTCGAGCCGTCGGCGTTCCCCGACAAGACGGTGTGGTCGGACTACGGGATCGGCTATCTGTTCATCCCGGTGATCCTGCCGATCACCGCGATGTACTGGCTGCGCAGCAGCGCGCGACAGAAGGACGCCGCCTGACGTGCGTCAGGCCGTGGCCACGTACGCCTGGGCCGGCTTCTCCAGGATCACCATCGGTACGCCGTCGCGTCCCTGGCTGGTGCCGACCGCCTCATAGCCCACCCGTCGGTACAGCCGGAGGTTCCCCTCGCTGCGGTGACCGGCGCTGAGGCGGAACTTGGTGGCGCCGCGCTCCTCCACGAGGGCCGACTCGGCCGCACGGAGCAGGCGGGCGCCGATGCCGTGGCCCTGGAGGCGGGGGTGGACGCAGAGCTTGCCGATGGAGGCGGCACCGTCCTCGTCGAGGGCGCCGCGTACGGAGCCGACCACCTCGTCACCGAGGCGGGCCACGAAGACGCAGTCCGAGGCGACCTCCGCGCGGACCGAGTCGAGGCCCTGGACGAGCGGATCGATGCGGTAGTTGCCGTACAGCGCCGCCTCGCTCTGGAAGCACAGGTACTGCAGCCTGAAGATCTGCTCGGCGTCCTGCTCGGTCGCCACCGAGATGGTCACGCTCATGCCCATGTGTGCACGCCTCCCGCTCACCTGCTCACCTGTTGTCCCCCACTCCTATCCCCGCGGTTCGCGTGCCGCAACCTCCGTCGTCAGCATTCGCCGAAGACATCCCAGGCATCTGGAACGTTCCGGACCGAGGCTGCCCTGTGAGATACCCAACTCGCCCGCGATCTCGCGATAGGTGAGGTCCCGTGATGAGAGCAGGGCCGCGAGCAGCCGGGGGCAACGGCCGGGGAGCCGGCGGACGGCGGCATACAGGGCCCGGCGGCGGGCCGCGGTGAGCGCCTGCTGTTCCGGACCGGGCGCGTGGACGTCCACGGGCTCCGCAGCGTAGGGCTGTTCGGCTCGGGCCGTCCGACGGCTGAGGCGGGCCTCGAAGCGGACGGCGCTGCGCAGCCAGCTCTCGGGATCGGCGGGCGGGCCGTCGGCGTCGAGCCGTTCCAGCAGACGCAGCCAGACCGCCTGCTCCAGGTCCCCCGCCTCGGCACCGGCGGCGTACGCCTCGGCCGACGCCTCCGCTACGAGCAGGGGGCGGAGGGTGGTGAGCATGTCGGGTGTCATATGCGCCGGGACGCCGCCGCCCCGACGGAGGGTTGCCGGGGCGGCGGGGTGTCACCCGATTCAGGGCATGCGCCGCCTCCGTTGACGCCGGGCGCGTCGGGAGCGGGAGGGAGCGCGGGGGCGCGGGTCAGTCGCCGACGAAGTCCGCGTGCGCCAGAAGGCCCGTGTCCGTGTTGTCGGTGAAGATGCCGTCGATGCCGGTTTCGAAGTACACCTTGAACGCGCCGAAGGCGTCGCCGTAGGCGTTGGCGTCCGTGCCCTTGCGGAAGTCGGCGGGCAGGAAGCTGTTCTCGTTGCGCATGGTGTAGGGGTGCAGGATCAGGCCCTTGGCGTGCGCGTCCGCGACGAGGGTGGTCGGCGTGGTGAGCCTGCCGCCGGAGTCACGCGGGATGATCAGGTCGAGGGTGGGGCCGATGCCGTTGGCGTAGGAGGCGATCCAGGCCAGCCCCTCGGGCTTGACCAGGTCGGCGACGGTGCGCGGGTCACCGGCCTCGACGAAGTCCCAGGGGCGGGTGGCGGCGCCGGACAGCAGGACGACGAGGGGGCTGTCAACCAGGCGGTCGAGGCGCTGGATGCTGCTCGGCTCGAACGACTGGAGGAACACCGGCGAGTTCTTCCGGTGGCGGTCGTACTTGCGCAGCAGCTTGGCGAGCGGCTCCTCCAGGGCGAGGCCGAGCTTGCGGAAGTAGGTGGGGTGCTTGGTCTCGACGTGCAGCCAGATCCGCCTGCCGCGCTTCCTGCCCTCCTTCTCGGCCCAGCGCAGGACCTCCTCGAAGGTGGGGATCTCCCAGCGTCCGTCGTAGAGCGTGTTCTCCTGCCGGGTGCCGGGGATGCGCTCCTTGGCGCGCAGGGTCTTCAGCTCGGCGAGGGTGAAGTCCTCGGTGAACCATCCGGTGTAGGAGACGCCGTCGACGACCTTCGTGGTCTTCCGGTCGGCGAACTCGGTGTGGGACGCCACATCGGTGGTGCCGGTGATGTCGTTCTCGTGACGGCACACCAGGTGGCCGTCCTTGGTGGGCACGAGGTCCTGTTCGATGACATGCGCGCCCATGTCGAGGGCGAGCTGGTACGAGCCGAGCGTGTGCTCCGGGCGGTAGCCGCTGGCACCGCGGTGCGCGATGATCGTCGGCACCGGCAGGCTCCGGTAGCCGCCGTGCGACGATGTGCCGGCCGCCTTGGCCTCCTCGGCTCCCGCCGTGCCGGGCAGCCCGAGGACGGCTCCGCCCGCGCCGAGCACCGCGGCCCCGAGCAGCGCTCGCCTGCCCGTTCCGCGCCCCTGCCCGCTCGGGTCCTGCGACTGACGCGACTCCTGCGTCCCCATGTCGGCTCCTCCCACCGTTGTGCCCTGCACCTGTCAAACCGGGTTGATCGTAGGTGCCATGAGGTGACTGTCGGGAGTCCTGGGACCGAACACACGGGTGACGCCTCGTGTCGTACGAGTGGCGGAATTTGACGGAGCGTCGGGCGCGGGGCGCGATGTCCGTCACATGTTGCGGGGCGGTGACGACCCGCCATCCGGGCGATACCGCAGGTAAAGGTATGTCAACAGTCCGTATCCACTCGGTGAACCCGATGTGCGCGGGCCTCGGACGCGGGAGTATCGTCCTCACCTGCACAGACTTGTTCCGGAACGCTTGACATGGGAGGGCCCGTTGTCCCGCTTCGTGCTCATCAAGGCAGTGCTCGGACCGATCATGCGCCTGATGTTCCGCCCCCGGGTGGAGGGCGCGGAGCACATTCCGGGGGACGGCCCGGTGATCCTCGCCGGCAACCATCTGACCTTCATCGACTCGATGATCCTGCCGCTGGTCTGCGACCGGCAGGTCTGCTTCATCGGCAAGGACGAGTACGTCACCGGCAAGGGCCTCAAGGGGCGGCTGATGGCGTGGTTCTTCACCGGCGTCGGCATGATCCCCGTCGACCGCGACGGCGGGCGCGGGGGTGTCGCCGCCCTGATGACCGGGCGCCGCATCCTCGACGAGGGCAAGGTGTTCGGTATCTACCCCGAGGGCACGAGGTCGCCCGACGGGCGCCTGTACCGGGGGCGTACGGGCATCGCCCGGCTGACCCTGATGACCGGCGCGCCGGTCGTGCCGTTCGCGATGATCGGCACGGACAAGATCCAGCCGGGGGGCGCGGGCCTGCCCCGGCCGCACCGGGTGACCGTGCGGTTCGGTGAGGCGATGGAGTTCTCCCGCTACGAGGGCATGGACCGGGACCGGTACGTGCTGCGGGCGGTCACCGACTCGGTGATGACCGAGGTCATGCGGCTGTCCGGGCAGGAGTACGTGGACATGTACGCCTCGAAGGCCAAGGAAGCGGCGTAGAAGACCCGACCCGGCGCCCCGGCGGGCGGGTAGGGTCCCGATGTGCGTTGACCTTCCGGGTGGCGGCCATGTGCTGCCGCAGACGGTGCGGGGCGGCTCCTGACGGGCCGCCCCTCAGGCATACCCGTCGTCACACCACCGGAGATCCGCACCATGACCGCGCAGCAGCCGCTCACCTACGACGCGTTCGTCCGGCTCGCCACCGCCGATCCGGCCGTCGTCGGCCTCGTCCTCAAGGGCTCCCGGGCCCATGACGGCATGACCACCGAGCACTCCGACCACGACCTGTACGTGGTCCTCGCCGACGGGGCGAGCACTGATCTCACCCCGTTGTCGGGTCGTCGCACCCCCGAGCTGGACCTTGTCGTCCTCTCCCTCGGCGAGTTCCGGGCAGCCGGGATGCCCGGTTTCGAGCGCTACGCCCTGGCCCGCGCCCGGATCGTGCTCGACCGCCTCGACGGAGGCATCGCCCGGATCCTCGCCGACAAGGCACGGCTGGCCTCCGACGAGGCGTCCCGGGTCGCCGGCGAGTGGCTCGACGCCTACGCCAACTCCGTCTACCGCTCCGTCAAGAACCACCGGGACGGCCAGGCACTCGCCGCGCGGCTCGACGCCGCCGACAGCGTGCGGTTCCTGCTCGAACTGCTTTTCGCACTCGACCGCCGCCCCCGCCCGTACAACAAGTATCTGGAGTGGGAACTCGCCCGGTACCCGCTGCCGGGCTGGGACACCGCCGCGTTGCTCGACGCCGTGGGCCGGGTCGCGGCCACCGGCGCCGTGGCCCCGCAACAGCGGCTCTTCGCCCGTGTCGAGGCGGTGGCACGAGAAGCGGGGCTCGGCGACGTACTGGACGCGTGGGGCGAGGACCTCGCCCTCATGCGCCCCCGGTGAGGGACCGGTTCACGACCCCGGGGGCGCACAGGGCGGTCTAGCCCTTGGTGTCCAGTCGCTGGCCGCGCAGCATGAACCAGGCCGCGGCCGCTGTCGCCAGCAGGACCGCCGCTCCGACGCCGGCCGCGAGGGTGAGGCCGTCGACGAAGGACTCCCGGGCGGACGCCAGCAGGGCCTGAGCGCTGTCCGACGGGAGACCGCCCGCCACCTCCACCGCTCCGCCCAGCGACTCGTGCGCCCCGGCCGGGGTGCCCGCGGGTGCCGCGAAGCCCCGGTAGACACCGGTCACGATCGAGCCGAGCAGGGCGATGCCGAGGGCCGCGCCGAGTTCGTACGCCGTCTCGGAGACCGCTGAGGCCGCCCCGGCCTGCTCCTTGGGGACCGAGGAGAGGATGACGTCGGCGGTCACCGTGAAGGAGAAGCCCGCGCCGACGCCGACGACCAGGAGGGCGGCTCCCAGCAGCGGATAGCCGGTGGACTCGTCGATCACCGTCAGGACGCCCAGGGCCAGCCCGATCGCGGCCAGACCACCGGCGACGACGGCCCGTACCGAGAAGCGGCGGGCGACGCGGCCGGCGACCAGACCGGCCACGACCGCGCCCACGGCGGCGGGGAGTTCCGCGAGACCCGCCTCGAAGGGCCGCCTGCCCTGAACGAGTTGCAGGTACTGGGACAGGAAGAAGACGAGGCCGGACAGGCCGAACACGGTCAGCAGGTCGGCGAGGACGGCACCCGAGAACCCGCGGTCGCGGAACAGCCGCATGTCCAGCAGCGGCTGCGGCAGGGTCAGTTGGCGGCGTACGAAGAAGAACAGTGCGGCGACGCCGAACAGGCCCGCGGCGAGCGCGTTGCCGTCGACGCCGTGGCTGGCGATCTCCTTCACGGCGTACACGACGCCGATCATGCCGACGAGCGACAGGCCGACGCTGGGCAGGTCCCACGGGCCGGGGTTCGGATGGCGGGACTCGGGGAGCAGCTTGCTGCCGACGACGACCAGCACGATCATCACGGGCAGGTTGATCAGGAAGACCGAGCCCCACCAGAAGTGCTCCAGCAGGAAACCGCCGACGACCGGGCCGACCGCCGTACCGGCGGAGGCGGTGGCGCCCCAGATGCCGATGGCGAGGCTGCGCTCACGCGGGTCGTGGAAGAGGTTGCGGATCAGGGCGAGGGTGGCGGGCATCAGGGTCGCGCCCGCGACACCGAGCAGCGCCCGGGCGAGGATCATCATCTCGGGCGTCGTCGCGTAGGCGTTCAGCACGGATATCGCGCCGAACGCGGTGGCGCCGACCAGCAGCAGCTTCTTGCGGCCGATGCGGTCGCCGAGGCTGCCGGCCGACACGAGCAGGCCCGCGATGACGAACGAGTAGACGTCGCCGATCCAGAGCAGCTGGGTGCCCGAGGGGTTGAGGTCCTCGCTGATGTAAGGGGTCGCGAGGCCGAGGACGGTCGCGTCCACGGCCACCAGCAGCACGGCGAGCACGAGGACGCCGAGCGCGAGCCAACGGCCCGGCCGCTTCACCGCCTCGGTCGTGGACGCCGGCTGCAGGGTGCTGGTCATGATTCCTCTCTCCGTACCGCTCCGCCGAGCAACAGCTCGGCGATCATGTGGGTGAAGTCCTTGCCGGCGACCCGGCCCTCCGAGACCGCCCAGGCGCCGGAGGCCAGCAGGCCGTACAGCGCCTCGGTGAGCCAGGCCGGGGTCAGGTCGATGCGGAACTCGCCGGCCGCCTGACCGCGTCTGAAGAGGGCCGCGACGCGGTCGTCGATCCTGGTCCAGCCCTTGTTCTGCGCGTCCCCCTCGAACAACTGGCTCTCGGTGTAGAGGAAGGCGAGCAGGCCGGCGGCCGGTTCGATCTCGCGCACGAGGCGTCGTACGGCGTCGTGCGCCGGGCCGTCGTCCAGGCGGGCCGCGTCGAGCGCGGTCTCGCACTCCGCGATGCAGAGCGCCTCCAGTGCCAGGACGAGTGCGTCCCGCCCCGCGAAGTGGCGGTGCAGCGTGGCCCGGCTGATCCCGGCGGCCTTGGCGACCTCGTCCATGGTCGCGGTGGATTTGCGGGTCAGCAGGGCCGCGGCACTGCGCAGCACATGGTCACGGTCGACAGCCATGAGACAACCATAGACCATATGAGACATCTTTGTCTCAGCGCGGGCATATGTGTCTCACGTCTCAGGTGCGGGTGGTCCTCGGTCGGCGCACCGCTCGACCTACGTACTGGTCGACCGGCGCGCCGCTCGGCCGGGGCCGCTCAGTGCCAGGGCAGGCTGCCGCGCTTCTCCCAGTAGGCGCGGGGCTCCTCGGCGAGTGTCGCGAGCCGGGTCAGCCGGTCCTCGTCGAGGTCCACGACCGCCGCGTGCAGGTTGGAGGCGAGCTGGTGGACGGTGGCGGCGCCGGACAGCACGACGCCCGCCCACGGTTGGCGGAGGATCAGCGCGAGGGCGACCGCGTCGCAGCCGAGGGACGTCTCGGCGGCCACGGCCCGCAGGGCGTCCGGCGCGTGCGGCTCGGCGAGCCTGCCGTTGGCCATGCCCTCCTTGACGATCACGGTGAGCCCGGCGTCGTGCGCCTCGGCGAGGGCGGGGGCGGCGGAGGTCTCCAGCGCGTTGTACGTCGACTGCACGGTACGGAAGAGAGGCTCGCCGTCGACCGTCACGGCGAGGGCGGCCCGGATGGCGTCGGCCTGTGCCGGGCCGCTCGTGGAGAAGCCGATCGTGACACCGCGGGCGGCCTCCTCCGCCAGCGCGGCGTGGAGTTCCTTGTCGGTGAGGGCCGGGCTGTCCGGGGTGACCGAGTGGATCTGGTAGAGGTCGAGCCGGTCGCCGAGCAGTTCGGCGGTCTCGGCGCGCTGCCGCGCGTATGTGGCGACGCCGTGGTCCTTGATCTCGTGGTGCTCGGCGTCGGTGGTCCAGTCGGCGGTGTAGGTGTAGCCCCATTTGCTGCCCACGACGATGTCGTCGATGTCGGGGCGGGCCTTCAGCCAGTCGGCGAGGAACTCCTCGGAGCGGCCGTAGGAGCGGGCCGCGTCGACGTAGCGGACGCCCTGCGCGTAGGCGGCGTCGAGGAGTTCGTGGGTGCGGGTGCGCAGCGCGTCGACGCCGCGGTCGGGTCCGAGGTCCTCGTCCCGGCCGAGGTTGATGTAGCCGGGGCGGCCTACGGCGGCGAGCCCGAGTCCGATGTGGCAGGTGGGGGTGGTCGCTGAGGCCAGTCGGGCGAAGGGCATCGCGGGCTCCGTTCGGTCGGCTCCTTACGGCTTCCGACCAACGTAACCCGCGATGACCTTGGTTGTGCGGTACCGGGGGGGACCGGCGTCGGCGTCAGCCCTGCTTCGCCGTCGCCCAGGCGTGCTGGACGACCAGGTCCTCCTTGACCTCCGCCAGCTGGGTGGCGACCGCCGAGGGGGCCGTGCCGCCGCGGCCGTTACGGGAGGCGAGGGCGCCGGGGACGTTGAGGACCGTGCGGACCTCGGGGGTGAGGTGGGCGGAGATCTTGGCGAACTGTTCGTCCGTCAGCTCGTCGAGCTCCTTGTTCTCGGACTCGGCGACCTTGACGCACTCGCCGGCGACCTCGTGCGCGACCCGGAACGGCACACCCTGCTTGACCAGCCACTCGGCGATGTCGGTGGCGAGGGAGAAGCCGGCGGGGGCCAGTTCCTCCATGCGCTCGCGGTGGACGGTGAGGGTGGCCATCATCCCGGTGAAGGCGGGCAGGAGGACCTCCAGCTGGTCGATGGAGTCGAAGACCGGCTCCTTGTCCTCCTGGAGGTCCCGGTTGTAGGCGAGCGGGAGGGCCTTCAGGGTCGCCATGAGGCCGGTCAGATTGCCGATGAGGCGGCCGGACTTGCCACGGGCCAGCTCGGCGATGTCCGGGTTCTTCTTCTGCGGCATGATCGAGGAGCCGGTGGAGAACGCGTCGTGGAGCGTGACGAAGGAGAACTCCTTCGTGTTCCAGATGATGACCTCCTCGGCGATCCGGGAGAGGTTCACCCCGATCATCGCGGTGATGAAGGCGAACTCGGCGACGAAGTCGCGGGAGGCCGTGCCGTCGATGGAGTTGCCCGAGCTGCCGTGCTCGAAGCCGAGGTCCTTCGCGACCGCCTCCGGGTCGAGGCCGAGGGAGGACCCGGCGAGGGCACCGGAACCGTACGGGGAGACCGCCGTGCGCTCGTCCCACTGACGCAGCCGCTCGGCGTCGCGGGACAGCGACTGCACATGCGCGAGGACGTGGTGGGCGAAAAGCACCGGCTGGGCGTGCTGGAGGTGGGTGCGGCCGGGCATCGCCACGTCCGGGTGGGCCTCGGCCAGGCCGACCAGCGCGTCCTGGAGTTCGGCGATCAGGCCGCCGAGGACGCGGGCGTGGTCGCGCAGGTACATACGGAAGAGGGTCGCGACCTGGTCGTTGCGGGAACGGCCGGCGCGCAGCTTGCCGCCCAGGTCGGGACCGAGGCGCTCCAGCAGACCCCGCTCCAGGGCGGTGTGCACGTCCTCGTCGGCGATGGTGCCGACGAAGGAGCCGTCGGCGACGTCCGCCTCCAGCCGGTCGAGGCCGGCCAGCATGTCGGTCAGCTCGCCGTCCGTGAGCAGACCCGCCTTGTGCAGCACGCGCGCGTGGGCGCGGGAGCCCGCGATGTCGTAGGGCGCCAGACGCCAGTCGAAGTGGACGGACGCGGACAGCTTCGCCAGGGCCTCGGCGGGACCGTCGGCGAAACGGCCGCCCCAGAGCCGTACGTCACCGCTGTTGCTGCTCACTCGCGTTGCTCCTAGATCTCCGTACTGCGCCGCTCACTGCCATGCATGATTATGCAGAGTTCTGCATGAATCGTCAATCCAAGAGAACTTTGGGAGATGCGGAGAAAGCTTTGAACAAATGAAACCGCTTGCTCGTAACTCTCACCGAACGCAGGCGCCGCGTTAGTTCACACCGACCACACCCGACCCGAGTGAGGCATCCGCATGTCCAGGGCTCTTCCGAAGTACAACAAGCGTCGCGTAGGGATCATCGGCGGCGCCGCCGCGGTCGTGCTCTCCGGAGCGGTCATCGCGGGTTCCGCTCTCGCCGGTGAGGGTGCCAACAACGAGGGGCAGGGCGCCGCCGCGTCCCCCGGCACCATCTCGTGCCCGGCGGTCGAGGGCAGCCTGCCGGCGATCCCCGCCTCCGCCAAGGCCGAGGTCGACAGCAACCTCGCCCAGCTGCAGACCCAGATCCAGGAGGCCAACAAGCGCCTCGTCGACACGGTCGGCCAGGGCGGCCCGAACTTCGTGCAGAACGCCATCCTCGGCCCCCTGGAGGACAAGCGCGTCGCCGCGCTGAACCGCATCGAGACCGCCATCGGCCGCGCCGCCGCCAAGCCCGAGGGCCTCGAGAAGCTCGCCCCCTGCCAGCTCAACCAGGGCGGCGCCGCGGGCGCCGGTGACCAGGCGGGCGCCGCGGCCGGTGCGGGCGCCGGGGCCGGTGCGGACGCCGGGGCCGGTGCGGGCAACGCCGGTGCGGGCGCCGACGCGGGTGCCCCGGGCACCATCTCCTGCCCGGCGGTCGAGGGCAGCCTCCCGGCGATCCCCGCCTCCGCCCAGGCCGAGGTCGACCGCAACCTCGCCCTCCTCGACACCCAGATCCAGGAAGCCAACAAGCGCCTCGTCGACACCGTCGGCCAGGGCGGCCCCAACTTCGTCAACAACGCCATCCTCGGCCCCCTGGAGGACAAGCGCGTCGCGACGCTGAACCGCATCGAGACCGCCATCGGCCGCGCCGCCGCCAAGCCCGAGGGCCTCGAGAAGCTCGCCCCCTGCCAGCTCAACCAGGGCGGCGCCGCGGGCGCCGGTGACCAGGCGGGCGCGGGCGAGGAGGCCGGTGCCGGCGCCGAGGCCGGTGCGGGTGAGGACGCGGGCAACGCGGGCGACGCCGGCAACGCCGGTGCCGAGAACAACGCGGGTGTCCCGGGCACCATCTCCTGCCCGGCGGTCGAGGGCAGCCTCCCGGCGATCCCCGCCTCCGCCCAGGCCGAGGTCGACCGCAACCTCGCCCTCCTCGACACCCAGATCCAGGAAGCCAACAAGCGCCTCGTCGACACCGTCGGCCAGGGCGGCCCCAACTTCGTCAACAACGCCATCCTCGGCCCCCTGGAGGACAAGCGCGTCGCCGCGCTGAACCGCATCGAGACCGCCATCGGCCGCGCCGCCGCCAAGCCCGAGGGCCTCGAGAAGCTCGCCCCCTGCCAGCTCAACCAGTAGTCCTCCGGCTCGGCCGGAGTGACCTCCTGCGCTCCTGATCGGGGGCGACAGGGGCCGTGGCCGCCCCGCGCGCCGGCCGGGGCGGCCATGGAAGGCCCGATTCCGGGTGGATCCTCTCAAGGGGACCCACCCGGAATTCGCGTTCTCGCACCTGATTCGCGTCCCCGACTCCGCACCCCTTCCCTCAAGAACTCCTTAGACAGGCGAAGTTTTTCCGTCAATAATCGTTAGACATGGGAAAGACCTACGAGCGCATCGACGGCCGCCTCCGTACTTTCATCGAGGCGCAGCCTCTCTTCTTCACCGCCTCGGCGCCCCTGTCGGCCGACGGCACGGTCAACCTCTCCCCCAAGGGCCTGCGGGGTTCGTTCGTGGTCCTCGACGAGCTCACGGTCGCCTATCTGGACTTCGCGGGCTCCAACGCGGAGACCATCGCGCATCTGCGGGAGAACGGCCGGATCACCCTCATGTGGTGCGCCTTCCAGGGCCCGCCCACCATCGTGCGCGTCCACGGCAAGGGCGAGGCCGTCTTCCGTGACGACCCGCGCTTCCCTGAGCTCCTGGCGCGCTTCCCCGACGTCGACCCCGCCCGACACGGTCTGCGCGCCGTCATCGTCGTGCGGGCCGAACTCGTCCGCGACAGCTGCGGCTACGCGGTGCCCTTCATGGCGTACGAGGAGGACCGCGATCTGCACGGGCGCCGCTTCGCGCGCGAGGACGACGACTCGCTCACCGCGTACTTCCGCTCCAAGGAGCACATCGAGACCAGCCTGGACGGGTTGCCTGGACTGCCGTTGCCGCTGCCGCCGTCGACCGGCTGAAACGGAACATCCCGTTCGCCGGGCGGTTTCCCCACCACGTTGAACACACGGCACTCCCTGCACGTACGTGTGGGCCAAGGGTCCAGCCCACCACGGAGGAACCGTGTCCACGATCGCCGGAGGTCGCGCCGCGCGCCGCCAGACGATGCGCCGCATCCGACCTCGCCGCTCGCCCGCCGTCCCGCTGCTGATCGCCTTCTGGGCGGGCGCGGCGGCGGTGGTGTGGCTGTGGTGGGACAACACGCCCTCCATCGCGGACCAGGGCAGCCAGATGGTCAACGCCGGCCGGATCACGGGCCTGCTCGGCGGCTACCTGATGGCGCTGGTGGTCCTCCAGATGGCGCGGGTGCCCGCGCTGGAACGCCGGGTCGGCTCCGACCGGGTCGCCCGCTGGCACGCGATGACCGGTCGCTACACGCTCTGCCTGGTCGTGGCGCACGTCGTCCTCACGATGTACGGGTACGCCCTCCAGGCCGGTCTGACCCACACCGCGATCCTCCAGCAGACCATCGACTCCATCAACCAGCTGCCGGACATGGGCAAGGCCGCCATCGGCACCGGTCTGCTGGTGTTCATCGGGCTGATCTCGATCGGCCCGGTCCGCAAGCGGATCCCGTACGACCTCTGGTACCACACCCACCTGCTGACGTACGCGGCGACGTTCCTGACGTTCTGGCACCAGATCACCACCGGCAACGAGTTCGCCGCCACCCCCGAGGCGAAGACGGGCTGGTACGCGCTGTACGGGTCGGTGACCGCGCTGGTCGTCTGGTACCGGATTTTCACCCCGATCCGGCTGAACATGCGGCACCGGCTGCGCGTCGAGGCGGTCATCGAGGAGTCGCCCGGCATCGTCTCGGTGCTGATGAGCGGGCGCAAGCTGCACCGGATGGGCGCGGAGGCCGGACAGTTCTTCCGCTGGCGGTTCCTGGCCCCCGGTATGCGGTTCAGCTCGCACCCGTACTCGCTGTCGGCGGCGCCGCGCCCCAACATGCTGCGCATCACCGTCAAGGCGATCGGCGACCACAGCTCCGCCCTGCGCGACCTGGAGCCCGGCACCCGGGTGTGGGCCGAGGGCCCGTACGGGGCGCTCACGGCCGCCAAGCGCAGCCGCGGCAAGGTGCTGCTGGTGGCCGGCGGCGTGGGCATCACACCGATGCGGGCCCTGTTCGAGACGCTGCCCGGCGCGGCCGGTGACCTGACCCTGCTCTACCGTGCCAACAGCACCCAGGACCTGGCGCTGTGGGACGAGCTCGCGCAGATCGCGGAGGAGCGCGGGGCGCGGCTGATGTACGCGGTGAACAGCCCGGAGGGCGAGCGCCCCGACATCTCGGCGGACTCCCTGCGCCGGAAGATCCCGGACATCGAGCGCCATGATGTCTTCCTGTGCGGTCCGCCCGGGTTCGCGCAGGGCGTGTACGAGGCACTGCGCGGGGCGGGCGTGCCCACCCGCCGTATCCACCACGAGTCGTTCGAGATGTGAGCGACGGGCCCGCGGGCCCGCGCGCGCACTCACCACGGGGCCGTCCCCCACCGACCCCTGCCCATGGGACTGCCCGCGGGGCTTCCCTCTACCTGCCTTCTCACTTCAGGAGCTGAAGGAGCGATGAAGAAGAGCCACCCCATCCGGCGGACCCTGCTCGCCACCGCCGCCACCGTGTCCGGCATCGTGCTGCTGCTGTCGCTGAAGCCCGCCTCGGACCCGGCCGGATCGGTACAGGCCGGAGCGGCCGGGGGCGCTCCGTCGGCCCAGGGCGGGGTGGTGGCGGGCGCGCAGACCCTCACGGGCACCGCCGTGCAGACCGACTACGGGCCGGTCCAGGTCCGCATCACCGTCGACGGCGGCAAGATCACCCAGGCCGACGCCGTCCAGAAGCCCAGCGGCGGCCGCTCCACCCAGATCAGCGGCACCGCCATCCCCAAGCTCAACCAGGCCGCCGTCGCCGCGGGCAGCGCCGACATCGACGCCGTCTCCGGCGCCACCTACACCAGCGACGGTTACAAGCAGTCGCTCCAGTCCGCCCTCGACCAGGCCGGCAAGGCGCAGGGCTCGGGCGGGCAGGGCGCGGGCGCGCAGACCCTCACGGGTACGACCGTGCAGACCGACTACGGGCCGGTCCAGGTCCGCATCACCGTCGACGGCGGCAAGATCACCCAGGCCGACGCCGTCCAGAAACCCAGCGGCGGCCGCTCCACCCAGATCAGCGGCACCGCCATCCCCAAGCTCAACCAGGCCGCCGTCGCCGCGGGCAGCGCCGACATCGACGCCGTCTCCGGCGCCACCTACACCAGCGACGGCTACAAGAAGTCCCTCCAGTCCGCCCTCGACCAG
>NZ_LIQX01000256.1 GCF_001418475.1 Streptomyces ossamyceticus
ACCCGGCCTCGGACCCGGACCCGGACCCCGCCTCAGACCCGGATCCGGCACCAGCCCCGGACCCGGCCTCGGACCCGGACCGGACTCGGGCTCAGACCCGGAACCGGCCTCAGAGCCGGCTTCAGATCCGGACTCGGCGCCAGCCCGTGGCCCCGCCCCGGACACGGCACCAGCCCTTGCCCCGGCCGCACCCGGCCCGTTCGAGTACACCCCGAGC
Source organism: Streptomyces ossamyceticus (assembly GCF_001418475.1). Lineage (GTDB taxonomy): Bacteria > Actinomycetota > Actinomycetes > Streptomycetales > Streptomycetaceae > Streptomyces > Streptomyces ossamyceticus. The sequence goes on from NZ_LIQX01000256.1 coordinate 218, forward strand.
CGAGCTCCAGTCCTCTCCTCGACCGTTGCGTACGCGGCGGAGGTGAGGAGACGACGATGACGGAGGCAGGGCCTGGCGCGGGGGGCCCGGTGGATGCCGTACGGCAGGTGGGACCCCCGCCACAGGTCCTGCCTCCGCGTGGTCCGGCGGCCCGGCGGGGTGCCCTGGAGGCGGTGCTCGGCGACCCGGGCGACGCTGCGAACCCGCTGGGGGACGCCGGGGTGCTCGCGGCGGAGCGCCGCGGGGACCTGCCGCTCGGCGGTGAGCCGTCGCTCGCGTCGTTCGGGCTGCACGAGGACTTCGTGCCCGAGGAGCACGGCGGGCGCCTGGCGGGACTGGACGAGGCCGCCGCCCTGCTGCGGGCGGTGTTCCGGCGGGACGCCGCGCTCGGCCGCGGCTACGGCTCCGCCTCCCTGGGCGCCGCGTTGTACGCGTGGTGCTTCGGCACCGCCGGGCAGCGCGCCACCACCGCCCGCCTGCTGCTCGCCGGTGAGCGGATCGCCGGCGGCGCGACCGTCGAGGAGGGCCTGACCGCGACCGGCGGCGACGGGAAGCCGCTGCGGCTGACCGGCCGTACCGCGGGTCTGGTGAACGCCCCCCGCGCCGCGGGGCTCGTGGTGGTGCCCCGGCACGCGGGGACCGGCGCGGGCCCGGACGGCGAGTCGGTGCTGCTCCTGCGCCGCGGGGACCTGCCGCCGGGCGCGGTGGGGCAGCTGTCGCCGTACGACGTCGGCGTTCCGCCGCGCATCCCCGCCGGTGAACTCGTGCTGGACGACTGGGCGGTGCCGACCGGAACGGTGATCGGCGAGGTGGGCGACGGCCAGTGGGTCACCCGCCGGGTGGCGCAGGCCCGCCTCCCGCTGCTCCCGTCGATGGCGGTCGGCTGCGCCGACACCGCTCTGCGCGCCGTGCTGACGGCGGTGCTGACGGAGCGCGGCGGGGTGCGGGGCATGCGTTCGCGGGTCACGCGCCGCACCGTGGTGGGCGCGTTCGCGGACCTGCTGGCTGCGGACTGCCTGTCGCTGGTGACGCTGCGCTCGCTGCACCTGATGCCGGAACGGTCGAGCATCTGGTCGGCCGCCGCCCGGTATCTGGTGCTGAGGCTGCTCCAGGAGGGCGTGGGCGACCTGATGACGGTGCTGGGGACCGACTCGCTGCGGGACGGGGACGGTCTCGGCACCTTCCACAAGCAGGTCCGCGATCTCGCGGCGATGCCGCCCGGCCCCGCCGGATCGGCCGCCGCCCTCGCCACGCTGCTGCCGCAGCTGCCCACCCTGGCCCGACGCTCCTGGACGGCCCAGGGGCAGCCGGCTCCGGAGGAACTGTTCCGGCCGGACGGGCCGGTGCCGCCCCTGGCGGGCGCGCGGCTGAAGCTGGCGGCGGCCGACGACGGCCTGACCGTGCTGCTCGCGCGGGCCCGCGACGGGCTGGCCGACGAGGGGCTCGCGGACTGGCCGACCGCGCTCTCGGACGAGCTGGCCGCGCTGCGCGACCAGTGCCGGCGCCTGCCCGAACTGGATCCCGCCGTGCTCGCCAACCCGCGCGGCTTCGCCCTGAGCGAGCGCTACGCACTGCTCGCCGCGGCCGCCGCCTGCCTCGGGGTGTGGCGTACGGCCCGGCGCGCGGGCACGGGCGGGTTCCTCGCCGAGCCGGCCTGGCTGCTCACGGCGCTGGGACGGATCTCGGTGCGGCTCGGCCTGCCGGTGACGGCTGCCTCGGCCGACCACGAGGACGTGCTGCTCACCGAGGCCGTACGGCGCTGCCGCGAGGGTCGCAGCCTCGATCTGTACGACACCGCGCTGGGCACACCGGCCCGGCACCGCGAGAAGGGATGAGCATGTCCGTACGCCGTGGTCTGGCAGGGCCGCCTCCGCTGCGCGTCGCCTCCCCCGACGGTCCGTGGGAGGCGCTGAGCGGCGCCGTCCGCGACGGCGGGTACGGGCTGGCGTACGGCCTGGCGAGCGAATGGGCGCCCGCGGCGCGGGGTCCCGCGCTGCGCGGGCTCCTCGGTCACGAGTACGGCCGCTACCTGGCGGTGAACGGCGAGGAGGCCCGCACCCGGTTCGCCGTGTCGCGCCTGGTGCTGAAGCACGGGGCGGCCGCGGTGCTGGGCGCCGACCCGGCCGACCTGGAGCTGGCCCGCCGCCCGAACGGCCGCCCGTACCTGCGGGGCTGCGGACGGCTGGACGTGAGCCTCAGCCACACCGGCGACGTCGTCGCGGTGGGGCTGAGCCGGCTGGGCCCGATCGGCGTGGACGTCGAACCGCAGGACCGGGCGGCGTACGGCACGGGTCTGGAGGAGGACGTGTGCACGGACCATGAGCGGGCGGCCCTGGGATGGCTGCCGGAGGAGGACCGGAACGCCGCGGTGATCCGGCTGTGGACGCTCAAGGAGGCGTACACCAAGGCCCTGGGCCTCGGGATGCGCCTGTCGTTCCGTTCGTTCGGGTTCACCAGCCCGTCGACCCGGACGGCCGCGCCGCGGCTGCTGGGCACGGACGGGCTGCCCGCCGACGACGGGGGCTGGCACTTCGAAACCCACACCCTCGACGACCGGTGCACCCTCAGCGCGGCCGTGGGACCGGCGCCCCATGCCGCCGCCGGGACGGTGGACGCGTCCGGGATGGTGGACAGCGGCCTGATGCGGGCGGTGGTGAGCTGCTCCCGCAAGGACGCCCTGGCCGCCACCGGCGCCGAGGACGGCAGCGGCACCGCGGGGAGGCCCGCGTGAGCCGGCGCTCCCCCGCGGACGCCCGCATGGTCGAGGTCGCCGACGGGGTGTACGCGTACGTCCAGCCGGACGGCGGCTGGTGCCTGAACAACGCGGGGCTGATCACCGCCGGCGGACGGCCCGCGCTGATCGACACGGCGGCGACCGAGGCACGGGCCCTGGCGCTGAGGGAGGCGGTCGCGTCCGTCGCACCGCGTCCCCCGCGCTATGTGGTCAACACCCATCCGCACGGGGACCACACCTTCGGCAACCGGTTCTTCGCGGACGACGCGGTGGTGATCGCCCACGAGGCGACCCGCGCCGAGATGGACCTGGCCCAGCTGCATCTGACCGGACTGTGGCCGGAGGTGTGCTGGGGCGATCTGGCCGTGGAGCTGCCGACCCTGACGTTCCGTGAGCCGGTGACGCTGCATCTGGGCGACGTCCGGGCCGAGTTGACGCATCCGGGCGTGGCGCACACCACCAACGACACGGTGGTGTGGCTGCCCGAGCAGGGAGTGCTGTTCGCGGGCGACCTGGTGATGAACGGGGCCACACCGTTCTGTCTGACCGGGTCCGTCGCGGGCACGATCGACGTCGTCGGCAAGCTGCGGGCGCTCGGCCCGCGGGTCGTCGTGCCCGGTCACGGCCCGGTCGGCGGGCCGGAGTTGCTGGACATCGCCGAGCGGTACCTGCGCTGGGTGCAGGAATTGGCGGGGCGGGGCCTCGCGGCGGGTCTGACCCCGCTGGAGACGGCGCGCGAGGCCGACCTCGGGCCGTACGCGGAACTCCTCGACAGCGAGCGGCTGGTGCCCAATCTGCACCGGGCGTTCGCGGAGGCCGGCGGCGCGCCGCCCGGTCACCCGCTCGACATCGGACTGCTGTTCTCGGAAATGGTCGAGTTCCACGGCCGGCTCCCCGAATGCCACGCGTGAGAGACCGAAAGGGGCAGAAGTGAGTGTCATCCAGGAGACCGAGGAAGCGCCGGTGACCGCCGGTACCACCCGGGCACGGGTGGAGGAGCTGACCTCGCTGCGCGCGGCGGTGGTCGCGGGGCCCGGCGAGAAGGCCACCCAGGCGCAGAAGGCGAAGGGCAAGCTGACCGTACGGGAGCGGCTGGACATCCTCTTCGACGAGGGCTCGTTCGTCGAGATCGAGGGGCTGCGCCGGCACCGCGCCACGGGCTTCGGCCTGGAGGACCGCCGCCCGCACACGGACGGCGTCGTCACCGGCTGGGGCACGGTCGACGGCCGTCCCGTCTTCGCCTACGCCCATGACTTCCGGATCTTCGGCGGCGCGCTCGGTGAGGCGCACGCGCAGAAGATCCACAAGCTGATGGACCTCGCGGAGTCCGCGGGCGCGCCCGTCGTGGGGCTGTGCGACGGGGCGGGCGCGCGTATCCAGGAGGGGGTGACGGCGCTCGCCGGGTACGGCGGCATCTTCCGCCGCAATGTGCGCAACTCCGGGGTGATCCCGCAGATCAGCGTGATCATGGGGCCCTGCGCGGGCGGCGCCGCCTACTCCCCCGCGCTGACGGACTTCGTGTTCATGGTGCGCGGCACCTCGCAGATGTTCATCACGGGCCCCGACGTGGTGCAGGCGGTCACCGGCGAGCAGATCACCCATGACGACCTCGGCGGCGCCGACGTGCACGCCGAGCGGTCCGGGGTGGCGGGGTTCGTGTACGACAACGAGGAGTGCTGCCTGCGGGACGTACGGCACCTGCTGTCGTTCCTGCCGTCGAACAACCGGGAGACGCCGCCCGGCGGCCCCACCTGCGACCCCTCGGACCGGCGCGTGGAGGCGCTGGTGGACCTGGTGCCGGCCGACCCGAACCAGGCGTACGACATGGCGAAGGTGATCGAGGAGATCGCGGACCACGGCGAGGTCTTCGAGGTCCACGAGCGGTGGGCGCCGAACGTGATCTGCGCGCTGACCCGCATGGGCGGCGAGGTGGTGGGCGTCGTCGCGAACCAGCCGCAGCGGATGGCCGGGGTGCTGGACATCGAGGCCAGCGAGAAGGCCGCCCGTTTCGTGCAGATGTGCGACGCCTTCAACATTCCGCTGGTGACCCTGGTGGACGTGCCGGGCTTCCTGCCGGGCGTGGACCAGGAGCACGGCGGTGTCATCCGGCACGGCGCCAAGCTGCTGTACGCCTACTGCAACGCCACCGTGCCGCGGGTCCAGCTCATCCTGCGCAAGGCCTACGGCGGCGCCTACATCGTCATGGACTCGCGGTCCATCGGCACGGACGTGTCGCTGGCGTGGCCGATCAACGAGATCGCCGTGATGGGCGCGGAGGGCGCCGCGGGCGTCGTCTTCCGCCGGCAGATCGCGCAGGCGGACGACCCGGACGCCATGCGGGCCCGCCTGGTCAAGGAGTACAAGGAGGAGCTGATGCACCCGTACTACGCGGCGGAGCGGGGTCTCGTCGACGACGTCATCGACCCGGCCGACACCCGGTCCGTCCTGATCCGCACCCTGTCCGTGCTGCGCTCCAAGCACGCGCCCCTGCCCAGCCGCAAGCACGGGAACCAGCCCCAGTGAGCGCCGACGGCACGCCCACCGGACCGGAGGCGGAGACACGGGCCGTTCTCGGCGGCGCGTCCTGGCGGATCACCCGCGGCGATCCCACGCCGGAGGAACTGGCCGCGCTGGCCGTGGTCCTGGCGACCCGTCTGGGGGCCGCGCACACCGACGACGGCACCGCGGCGCCGCTGCGCGGCGCGTCCTGGGACGGCGGGCCGGGGCGCCGCCCGGCGCCCGCCTGGACCGCACGCTCCCTGCCGGGCTGGCGCTCGGCGGCCTGACGACCCGTCAAGGCCGCGCGGCGCAAGGAGAACAGGGCGAGAGTGACACTCTCGCCCTGTCGGCGTAGGGGGGCACCTCGCACCACGCCTACCGTTCTGGTCATCACCTCACAGAACGCGGCAACCGGCATTCTTCGCCCCCACATGTAGAGGAGCAAGCGTGGTGCGGTTCAACCTCATCGGCCCGTTCGAGATCGTCGCGCAGGACGGCAGGTCCTATCTGCCGAGCACGCCGAAGGTGTGCCAGACCCTGGCGTTGCTGCTGACCCGGGCGAACGAGATCGTCACGTCCGATTCCCTCATCCACGAACTGTGGGGCGAGAGCCCGCCCCGCAGCGCCGTCACGACCCTCCAGACGTACGTCTACCACGCACGGCGGATGTTCGTGTCCGAGAACCTCGTCCCCGCCGAGCGGCCCCTCCTGGTCACCCGGGCCCCCGGCTACGCCGTCCAGGTCGAGGACGACGAGGTCGACATACGGATCTTCGAGCGGCTGGTCGCCGAGGCGCACACCGACCTCGGGGCGCACCGCTACGAGTCGGCGGTGCGCAGGATCGACGGGGCCCTGGAGCTGTGGCGGGGGCCCGCCCTGTCCAACATCCCCGCCGGTGACCTGCTCACCGGGCACATCGTGCACCTGGAGGAGCTGCGCATCCGGGCGCTGGAGATCCGGATCGAGGCGGAGGGCGGGCTGAACCGGCACCGCGAGTCCATTCCTCAGCTGCGCAAGCTCGTCAACGACTACCCGCTCAACGAGTGGTTCCACAGTCGGCTCATCATGGCGCTGGGCTCCTCAGGGCGGCGCGCGGAGGCTCTCCAGGCGTACCAGAACCTGCGGCGCATCCTCGCGGACGAGCTGGGCCTGGAGCCCTCCGCGGACCTTCAGCGGCTCCAGCTGGAACTGCTCGGTTCCCGACCGGACGGCGGGACGCGGGGGACCCCGCACTCCGGTTCCGGGAACACCGCGCAGGGGCCCACGCGGCTGCCCGTCTTCACCTGAGCACTTCACACGTTCGCCCCCGCCGGCCCTGGGCCGGCGGGGGCGAACGTGTATCGGGGGACCGTACGGCTCAGGACTTCTTCGCCGCGAAGTCGCGGACGCTCTCGGCGATCCAGTCGACGCGCTGCTCGTCCAGGCCCGGATAGACGCCCACCCAGAAGGTGTGCTCGGCGACGAGGTCACTGTTCACCAGGGAGCCCACCACGCGGTGGGGGCGGTCCTGGTAGGCCGGGTGCCGGGTGAGGTTGCCGGCGAAGAAGCGACGGGTGCCGATCTTGCGTGCCTCCAGGAAGTCCACCAGGTCCTTGCGGGTGAAACGGGCCTCGGGCCGGACCGTGAGGGCGAAACCGAACCAGCTGGGGTCGCTGTCGGGGGTCGCCTCGGGCAGGATCAGCCCGGGCACGCCGTCCAGTTGCTCCCGCAGACGGCGCCAGTTGGCGCGGCGGGCGTCGCCGAAGGCGTCCAGCCGACGGAGCTGGCTCAGGCCGAGGGCGGCCTGGAGGTCGGTGGCCTTCAGGTTGTAACCGACGTGGGAGAAGATGTACTTGTGGTCGTAGCCGTGCGGCAGAGTACCCATCTGGTAGTCGAACCGCTTGAAGCAGCGGTTGTTCTCGCCCGGCTCGCACCAGCAGTCCCGGCCCCAGTCGCGCAGTGACTCCACGATCCGGGCCAGCGACAGATTGCTGGTGAGGACGCAGCCGCCCTCGCCCATCGCGATGTGGTGCGCCGGGTAGAAGCTGGTCGTAGCGATGTCGCCGAAGGTGCCGGTGAGTTTGGAGCGGTAGGTCGAGCCGACGGCGTCGCAGTTGTCCTCGATCAGGAACAGGTCGTGTTCCTCGGCGAGCGCGGCGATCTCCTCGACGGCGAACGGGTTGCCCAGGGCGTGGGCGATCATGATGGCCTTCGTGCGCGGGCCGATGGCCGCGGCCACCCGCTCCGGTGTGGTGTTGTACGTCGGGATGTCGACGTCGACGAAGACGGGTACGAGGCCGTTCTGGATGATCGGGTTGACGGTGGTCGGGAAGCCCGCCGCGACGGTGATCACCTCGTCGCCGGGCCGCAGCCGGCGGTCCTCCAGCAGGTGCGAGGTGAACGCGGACAGCGCCAGCAGGTTCGCGGAGGAACCGGAGTTGGCGAGGTGGGCCTTGCGCAGCTTGAAGTACCGGGCGAAGTCCCGCTCGAAGCGGCGGGAGCTGACCCCCGAGGCGATCCGCATCTCCAGCGCGGCCTCGACGAGCGCCGCCCGGTCCTCGGCGTCGAAGACGGCGCCGGAGGGCCACACCTCGGTCTCGCCGGGCACGAACGTGCCTCCCCCGCCGCCGTGCTGGTCGCCGTGGGCGTGGTAGTCACGGACCTGTTCCAGGATGCGGGCCTTGGCCGTCGCCCGCTCCTGCTTGGCCTCGGGGGAACCGGTCACCAGGGTCTCGGTCATCGTGCATCGCCTCCCACGGCGTACTGGGCCTGTCGTCGGATGTCGGCGGTGAGCTCCGCCTGTCGGGTACTGATCGCGCCGGACGTACCGGCCTCGTCGCCGGTCGGGTCGTCGGTCGTGCCGCCCGCCGTGCCGCCCCCCGTACGGCCCTTCGGGTCGCCGGTCGCCTCGCCGCCGCGGACGGCGCGGGCGAACGCCTCGACGCCGCCGAGGCACTGGTCGTACGGCTCCAGCTCATGGCGCCGGACGCCGTCCGGGCCCTCCAGCAGCAGGACGGGGCGGTGGTCGGGGGGCGGGGTGAAGGCGTGGTCGAGGCGGAGCCTGCCGGTGCTGCCGAGCACCTCGTAGCGGGACGTGTACCGGTGCTCCATGCCGAAGGTGAGATGGGCGGTGGCGCCGTCCGCGTCCCGGCACAGCAGGGCGGCGCCTCCCACGTCGACGCCGCGCGCGGGATCGGCGCGCAGCACCGCGCCGGCGACCCGCAGCGCCGGACCGAGCAGCAACTGCGCGGCGCGCAGGGGGTACACGCCGACGTCGAGGAGGGCGCCGCCGCCGAGGTCGGGGCGGTAGCGGATGTCCGCCGGGGGCCGCGGGGGGATGGCGAAGGCGGCCGAGACCGCGCGGACCTCGCCGACGACGCCCCGCGCGATCAGGTCGAGCACCGCCCGGTGCTGCGGGTGGTGGACGAACAGGTGGTTCTCCCACAGCACCAGCCCCGACTTCCGCGCCAGGGCGACCAGTTCGGCGGTCGTACCGGGGTCGGTGGTCAGCGGCTTCTCGGCGAGGACGTGCTTGCCGGCCTCCAGGGCGGCGCGCACCCAGTCGGCGTGCAGCGCCGCCGGCACCGGCACGTACACCGCGTCCACGCGGGGGTCGGCGAGGACCGCCCGGTAGTCGGGCAGCGCGTCGGCCCCGTACGCGGCGGCCAGGGTCCTCGCGCGATCGGGGTCGCGGCTCGCCACGGCGGTCAGGGTGATGCCGGGCGCGCGGGACACGGCGGGCAGGATCCGGCGGACGGCGATGTCGGCGGCGCCCAGCAGGCCGAGCCGTACGGTGCGCCCGGTCATCGGTCACGCTGCCGCAGGAAGCGCAGGCAGGTCAGGAGATTGCGGGCCTCGACGTTGACGTGGTTGGAGTACCGCAGCAGGCTGCCGAGTTGTCCGGGCGTCATCCAGATGTGGTCCTCGCCCGCGTCGAGGGGCACGCCGTCGTCGGCCTCGACGGCGAGGTAGCGGTTCTCGGCGTGGTGGAAGCGGCCGCCCTCCTCCGAGTGCACCACGTCGAACAGGATCCGCGACGGGTCCGCCGACAGGACCGTGTCCAGGAAGCGGGGCCGCTCCTCCTCGGGGCGGCCGTCGTAGTTGGCCGGGCAGCACTGCACGGTCGGCGCCATCTCGGCGATGTCGCGGGAGCCGGCCTCCGTGCGGGCGTTCACCAGCACATGGCGGCGGCCGTCGATCCGCCGGGTTAGGAAGGCGATCACACCGCGTCCGGCGGGGGCCAGCATCGGCTGCGACCAGCGGGCCACCTCGCGGCCGTCCGCCTCGACGTCCACGCCGATCACCGAGAAGTAGCGGCCCTCCTCGTGGACGAAGCGGTCCCCGGTGTGGGTCCAGCCCTTCACCTCGGCGAGCGGGATACGCCGCCGGTGCAGGTCCTGCGGGGCCTTGACGTCGGTGAACCAGCTGAGCAGCTCGGTCATCGAGTGCAGGCCGCGGTCCTCGGCGCCGGGAGCGCCGAGGTCGTCGGGCCAGGGCTCCGGCAGGCCCGACAGGACGGTGCGGGTGTCCATGTTGACGACGTTGTCCAGGGCGAGCAGGTCCCCGATCTGCTCCAGGGTCAGCCAGCAGAAGCCCTCGCGCGGCGGCACGTCCTCGTCGGGCGGCAGCTCCACGATCATGTTGCGGTTGCGTTTGCTGTGGAACCAGGAGCCCTGCTCGGACTGGAGCGCGTCGAACAGGACCCGCCGCCGGGGCGGCGCCAGGAAGTACTCCAGGTACGGGACGGCGCCGCCCTGGTGGACGCGGGTGAAGTTGGACCGGGTGGCCTGCACGGTCGGGGACATCTGCAGGACGTTGATGTTGCCCGGCTCCACCTTGGCCTGGAGCAGGAAGTGCCGTACGCCGTCGAAGTCCTTGACGAGGATGCCGAGGATGCCGGCCTCGGGCTGCACGATGATCGGCTGCGTCCAGGACCGGGTCTCGCGGCGGCCGGTGGTGATCTCGACGCCCTCGACGGTGAAGAACTTCCCCGTGCGGTGCCGCAGGTTGCCGGTCTCCGGGTCGCTCGCCCAGCCGTCCAGGGCGTCGAGCGGCACGGGCGTCACCCGGTGCCGGTGGGTGCGGTTCCGTTCGGCGAACCAGTCGAGGAACTCCGACGTCTGTCGGAAGCGGAACACAGTGGGGAACACGGTGGGGCCCTCCCGGTCGGCTGCTGTGCCGCCAGCATTCGGCACGGCGGTAGAAGGGGGCTCGAAGTCGGGGCGCGGCGGTGACCGGGGGTTCTCGGGGGAAACGGGACCGGCGGGTGCCGTGGAGGCACCCGCCGGTCGGGGGCGCGGGCCCGAGGGGTCCGCGCGGGCCGTCATCAGGTCTGGCGGTCGCCGACCTCCGCCAGCGCCTTGAGGACGGCGGTCTGCCGGGTGTCGCGCTCGCGCACCAGCTCCTCGTACGACGAGCCGCCGTACACCTGCTCGGCCTGCTCGATGAGGGACTGGATCGTGTCCTCGTCCAGGGTGGGGCGGCCGAGCAGCTCCCAGCCCTTCTCCAGGCCGGAGCCGAGCGTGCCGAGCCACTTGCGCAGGCCACCGGTGCCGCCGCCCAGGTGGAAGGCGAGGAAGGGGCCCACGGTGGCCCAGCGCAGCCCGATGGAGTGCGTGACGACGCGGTCCAGCTCCTCCAGGGAGACCACGCCCTCCTTCACCAGGTGGATCGACTCGCGCAGCAGCGCGGACTGGAGCCGGTTCGCCGCGAACGCGAGGACCGGCTTGCGCAGCACCACCGGGACCCGGCTCACCGACTCGAAGAACGCGACGGCCTCCCGCACCGCCTCCGGGGAGGTGCGTTCACCGGCGACGACCTCCACGAGGGGCACGACATGCGGCGGGTTGAAGGGGTGGCCGACCACGAGCCGGGCGGAGTCGGCCATGAGGGCGCCCATGTCGTCGGGGTTCAGGGTGGAGGTGGAGGACAGGATCAGCGCGTCGGGCCGGGCCGCCTTGCCGATCCGGGCGAAGAGTTCCTGCTTGAGCTCCAGGTTCTCCGGCGCGTTCTCCACGATGACGTCGGCGTCCGCGACGGCACGCTCCACGTCGGGCTCGAACTCCAGGCGCTCCGCGAAGGAGGCCGGGTCCTCGCTTCCCTCGGGGAGGAACGGGGCGAACAGGTCGAGGGCCTCCTGGACGATGCGCGGCGCGTCGGGCCTGCGGCTGTTGACGCGGACGCGCAGTCCGTGGCCGAGGAACAGCGCGATCCAGCCGAGGCCGATGGTGCCGGCGCCGACGACGGTGACCGTCCGCGGCGGTGCTGGGGGCGTCATGGGTGGGTGCCTCGCTTCGGGGTCGACGGGCCGGCGGTCACCGGGCGGCGGACAGCTTCGGGATGACCTGCTCGGCCATCAACCGCATGGTCGTGGCGGCGTCCTCGAAGGACAGATGGCCGGAGTGGACGCCGAGGCTGATGGTGATGTCGTCGCCGAACCACTCGGCGATCTGCTCCAGTTGGGCGCGGACCTGGTCCGGGGCGCCGATGAGGAGCTTGTTCTGCGCCAGCTTCCCCTCGAAGTGCGAGGTCCTCGTGGCCTCGACGAGCTTCTCGTAGCCGGGGTAGGCGGAACTGCGGGTGGTCTCCCAGGAGGCGACGGCGGCGCGGATCGCCGCGGAGTTGCGGTCGTCGTCGTGACGGCCCTTGGTCCGGGCCGTGTCGCCGTCCTCGGACACCACGCACGGGTAACTGAAGTGGATCTGCTCGGTGCCCGGGGTGCGGCCGGAGGCGGCCCACTCCTCGCGGTAGACGGCGAGCCGGCTCTGGAGCTCCTCGGTGGACATCACGTTGGGCACGGTCTGGAGGTGGTGCCCGGCGCGGCCCGCCTCGGCGCACGACTCGGCGCTGCGGGCGGTGGTGACGAACACCGGCGGGTGCGGGTCCTGCACCGGGCGGGGCAGCAGGGTGACCGGGCCGAAGCGGTGGAAGCGGCCCTCGAAGACCACGTCCTCCTCGGCCCACAGCCGCTTGATCGCCTCGACGCCCTCGACGAAGCGGTCCTTGGACTCGTCGATGGGGATGCCGAACGCCGTGAACTCGTCGGGCAGGAAGGCCCGTCCGAACGCGGCGTCGACCCGGCCGCCCGACATGGCGTCGAGCATGGCCAGCTTGCCCGCCAGCTTCACCGGGTGCTGGAAGGCGGGGATGGTGGCGCTGGTGCCCAGCCGGACCCGGCGGGTGCGGCCCGCGGCGGCCGCCAGGAACGTCACCGGGTCGGGGCTGTAGCCGCCGTACGCGAAGAAGTAGTGCTCGACCATCTTCACGTGGTCGAAGCCCAGTTCCTCGGCGAGGTCCACCAGGCGCAGCGCCTCGTCGAAGTACTGCGGGGCCGGTTTGTCGGCCGGGCCGACGGTGGGGAAGAAGACGATGCCGAACTTCATCGTGTGCTCCTCAGTCCCGGGCCGAGCCGTCGTGGGTCAGATCGCGCTGCCGCACCTGCCAGGCGCCGTTCACCCGGACGAGGTGGTCGTGGCAGACGACGCTGGCGAAGATCTCCAGCTGCCCGCCGCGCGGGGTGCGCATGGCGAGGGCGTACGCGCGGGTGCGCACCGAACCGTCGTCCTGGGGGCGGACGTCGAGCATGCCCAGCCAGTGCCGGAAGTCGATCTTGTCGGCGTCGAGCCGCTCCTGCCGCGCCCGGGACGAGGCGCGGATGACCTCGCGGCCGCGCAGCGGCTCGGCCAGCCGGCTGGCCTCGGCGAACACCGCGTCGGTGGTGAAGGTGTCGGCCCAGTCGTCGGGCCTGCCGTCGTCCAGCAGGCCCATCTGGCGGGCGTAGAACTGCTGGATCTCCGCGTACAGGTCGGCCGGGGCGAACGACGCCGTCGCCTGGTCCGGGGTGATGGGGTGGCTCATGCCAGCTGCCTTCCGTAGGTCGTGTGACAGGTCGGTACGAGGACGGGGCGGCGCCGGGGGTCAGCCGGCGGCGGGCTCCAGCAGCCGGGCGCCGTACGCCCCGCCCGCGGTGTCGAAGCGCAGGGCGACATGGCTGGCCAGGCAGTGCACGTCGCGCCAGATCCGCTGGAGGGGGTGGGCCGCGAGCTGGCCGGTGCTGCCGACGGTGCGGAACAGCTGCCCGACGACGTCGACGAGCTGGTCCACGGCGTGCGCGCAGTCGGCGGGGTTGCGCACCTGCTCCAGGGGGGTCGCCGCGGGGGCGTCGGCGACCCGGGCCGCGCGCTCCAGCAGCAGCTGGGCCGCGTCGACCGTGACGGCGGCGCGGGCGAGGGCGATCCGGGGGCCGGGGTTGCGTTCGTCGGTGTCCATCGCCGTGTGCTCGGACCACACCCGCAGCGCGCCGCGGGCCGCGCCGAGCGCGGGGGCGGCGAACAGCAGGCCGCTGACCAGCCGCAGCGGAACGGTGTGGCAGCGGGCGGTGGAGGCCACGGCGCGCCCGGCGAGCATGGTGTCGCGGGCGAAGCCGCGGTGCCGGGGGACGAAGACGTTGTCGACGGTGAGGGTGTGGCTGCCGGTGCCGCGCATGCCGATCGCCGACCAGGTGTCGACGACCTGGTAGTCGGCGCGGGGCAGCGCGAAGAACCAGGGCACGTGCCGGTCGTCCTGCGGCACCAGCGCGCACACCAGCGCCCAGTCGGAGAAGCCGACGGCGCTGGTGAACTCCCATTCGCCGGTCACCCGCCAGCCGTCCGCGACCTCCGTGACCGCGCCCCTCGGCATGAGCGCGCCGACGACCACGGTGTCGGGGCCGCGCTCCCACAGTTCCCGCTGGCCCCGCTCGGGCAGATAGGCGCCCATGCGGGCGGCGCCCGCGACGACCGACGCGCACCAGGCGGCCGAGGTGCAGCCCTCCGCCAGCGCGGCGACCGCGTCCAGCAGTTCCCGGGCGCCGCCGTCGGCGCCGCCGAAGCGGGCGGGCACGAAGTGCCGTGCGAAGCCGGCGCGGACGATGCCGTCCGTCACCGCCGGTGCCAGTTCCCGGTCGGTGTCCGCGTCGGCGGCGTACCGGGCCGCGGTCGCGGCGAGGTCACCGGCGCGCTCCGGCAGACCGGTTCGGCTGGTTGTCGACTGGCTCGGCATAGAACCCACTTCCTCACCCGGTGATCTGCTGGAACACGTCCGGCACCGCCGCACGCCGCCCACCGTGCGGGGGCCCGGTGGAACCGGTCTCGAGCCGCGCTCGACGGGGCGCCCGAGTCGGGGGGACGAGCCGCCCGCCCCGCGGCGCGACTGGGCGACCCACGGTGGCCGCCGGGGGTCGGGGGCCGATCCAGGACGTCTTGAGGCCCGCTCGACACGGGGCCCTCCGGGGGGGCGGCGGAGGACTACCAGGGTCGTCCGGGGCCGCGGGACATCGGCCGGGGCCGCCGGGGGTTGACCGGGGGCACCGGAGGTCGACCGGAGGCACCGGAG
>NZ_LIQX01000257.1 GCF_001418475.1 Streptomyces ossamyceticus
GAGGAACCTCCGTTCCCACCCGTGAGGTCGTGCGGGAAGCAGCCCGGGCACTCACCCGTACGCGGTAGAACGTGCTTGTGCGCAGTCAACCCTGAGCAGTTCACAACCCCCGGCGGGCCCCGGTAGGGCACCGGGGCCCGTCGATCCGCCGGACAGCGCAAGCTCACGAGCGCACGGCAGCCGGTCCTGCCCATGCTGAGGGGGGCCCGCCCCCTACGCTCCCCGGGACCACCATGCCGCTCACTTCCCGTCCCCGCCCACGTCCTCGCGCCCGTGTCCGTCTGGCGCTCGTCGCCCTGCTCGGCTCGTCCTGTCTCGGCGGCCTCCTCGCCGCTCCGGCGGCGGGTGCCGCTCCCGGCGGCGGGGACGAGCTCGCCCTGCGCCGCCAGCTCGAACAACTGGTCCACGCGCCGGGAGGACCGCCCGGCGTCATCGTCGTCCTCCAGCGCGAACAGCGAACCCGGGTGCTGCGGGCCGGTGCCGCCGACCTGGCGACCGACCGCCCGATCCAGCCCACCGACCACATGCGGATCGCCAGTACGGCCAAGGCGTTCAGCGGTGCCGTCGCCCTCCGTCCTGTGCAGCAGGGTGCCCTCGGTCTCGACGACACGACCGGCCGCCGGCTCCCCCAACTCCCCCGCGCCTGGCGCAAGGTGACCCTCCGGCAGCTGCTGAACCACACCAGTGGGCTGCCCGACTACACCGAGGACCCGGAGTTCCTGGAACTGCTCACCGCGGACCCGCGCCGCACCTTCGACCCGCGACGGCTGCTGGACTTCGTCGCCGACGAACCGCTGCGCTTCCGCCCGGGCTCCCGGTACCGGTACTCCAACTCGGACAACATCGCCGTGGCCCTCATGGCGGAGTCGGCCACCCAGCGGACGTACGAGGATCTGCTGCACCGCCTGGTCAACCGGCCGCTCGGGCTGCGCGACACCAGCCTCCCCCTGGGCTACGAGCTTCCGGAGCCGTACATGCACGGGTACGACGTGCGCCCGCCCGGACCGCCCGAGGACGTCAGCGAGCTGCTCAGCGCATCCGGGGTGTGGGCGTCGGGCGGCATCGTCTCCACCCCGCGCGACCTCACGCGGTTCATCCGCGCCTACGCCGCCGGTGAACTGACGTCCCCGGCCGTACGCGAGGAGCAGCGCCGCTGGATCGAGGGCGCCTCCGAGCCGGCCGGCCCCGGTCGCAACTCGGCGGGCCTGGCCATCTTCCGCTATAGCACCCGCTGCGGGGTCGTACTGGGCCACACCGGGAACTTCCCCGGCTACACGCAGCTGATGGCCGCGACGCCCGACGGGCGGAAGTCGATCACCTTCTCGATCACGACGCAGGTGAACAGGACCACGGACCCCGCCCTGCTGGCGCGGCTGCGCACGATCCAGGAGAACGCGGTCTGCGTCCTCCTCGGCCGCCACCACCGTTGACACCGACGGCCCGCACGGCCCATCCAGCCCGCTCGACCTGTACGGTCCGTCCGGCCCGGCCCGTACGCCTCAGCCGCGCAGATGCGCCGGCATCGTGTCGTCGAGCAGGTACGGCCGCTCCTCGGGCAGCAGCTCCGCCGCCCGTTCCAGCTCACCCGCCCGGACCAGGCCGTGTACCTGCCGGGCGAGCGGGGTCACGTCCTCGATCCCGGCGATCCACTCGTCGGCGTACCGGGCCGCCGCCTCACCCGCCGGCCCCAGCTGCAACGAGCGGTACGGCAGCGGGTTCAGCCGCGGCGAGACCTGCGCCCACCACTTCTCGACCTTCGGCGTCGGCAAGGCGCAGGGTCTGTCAACGTGGCTTGGTGTGTGATCCCGCTTCGTCTTGTCGCTGCCCGCAAGACGCGGATGCCGACAGATTGCAGAGCGTATCGCCGGAGGAGTTCCCACGACTCGATGCACAGGCCGACTCGGTCAGGCTCCGGTGCTAGCGAAGTGGGTGTCGTCCGGCCTGCGTGTCCACAAGGAAAGATCGCTACTCGTCGCCACGGCGACGGTCTGTCCTGAGGGCGAGAAGCCCGCTGTACGGAATGTGGAGTAGTTCGAGTGGAAGATGTGCCACCACTTCTCTCCGTGCGGACCGGCGTGGGGCAGCCCGCCGTCGCCGGACAGTAGGACACGGTGGTTCGGCCAGGCCGGCGTGACGACCTCCAGGGTCCAGCCGTCCCCGGTGGTGGTGTGCAGCCCTCCGCCGAAGAGCCCCGCGATACGCACGCGGCTCCCGGCAATGGGCCCCAGCCCCGGGCAGGACAGATCGGCAACCGCGTCGGGGGTGCTGTCCTCGGGGTCGGGATCGCGGTCCCTGGCGATCTTCTCCCCGGTGACGGCGTCGAAGAGACCATGACCGTCGGAGGATACGACCATCACCAGATCGTGGCCGCTGTCGGGATGCGTCGCGAACCCGATCCCGATCAGTCCGCCGACAGCGACGCCGTATGTGTGCTCGAAGACGGGCCGCCAGGGTTCAGGAGCGGGTACCACGGGGGCCGCGAGAAGCCGGTTCCGCATCGCCTGCTGGTACGCCGAGAGCTCGGGCTCACGCTCCGACTGTTCGACCGGAGCCGCCTTCTTCGTCCATTTCGTCACGGCTCCATGATCCGTCCTTCGGCGGGCTCGCCCAACGGAATTGATGCATCCCGCACTCAAGCCCGTGCCCTTGCAGGCTGTGAACGCGGCTTGATGACCCATGTCAAGCCGCGGTCACAGACCTTTCCGACTGGCACACCTGACGGGATCAAGGCTGGGGACAGCGACCGTTGGGCATTGCGTGTGGAGAACCTCGACCGGGCGGTGTCCATGGATTCCACGATCGTCCACGCTCATCAGCACGCTGCCGGGACCCGAAAAAAGGGACCGCGGCAGGCGAGTCGGCCGACCATGCCACCCACCTGGCCGGCCTCCACGTCGCGGGCATCTTCCTCGGGTCAGCCAGCTGACGCAGGCGAAACGGCCCGGCAGTACGCGTCGCGATATCTGCGTAGTCGGGGGGCGCGTACGGCGGGTAGCCGGACCAGGGTGTCCTCGAAGGCGTGACGGTGGGGCGTCAGCGGGTACCAGGGGCGCGGCGGCAGGGGGTAGTCGTCGCGCAGGACGCCCTCCGGGAGGACCCCGGTCGCGGGCATCGGCGAGGTCTCGCCCGGGTGGGCGAGGTACGCCCAGACCCCGCTGTCCAGCGGCACCACAGCCGCCTCGTCGCCTGGCGGACGCCAGGGCGCCCCCGTGAGGGGATGGCGGGGGACGAGCAGGACGTCGGGACGGGGCCGGGGCAGGCGGATCCCCGGGCCGGCCAGCCCCACGGACCGGGCCCCGGGCCCGGCGGGGAGATACCGGCCGACGGCGTGGCCGAGCAGCTCGGCGACGGGACCGACGGGAAGGTTCACCGGGCGGTCCTCTGTGACCGCCACCAGATGGGCCAGTGCGACTCCGACCGCCGCCTCCCAGCGACGGCTCCACGACCCGTCGGGTTCGACGGGAGGGACGCGATGCTCAGCACGTTCCAGATCGTCCCAGTCGGGAGGCGGACCGGCCGAGAGCTCCGAGGGGCAGCGTACGACCGCGTCGGGCTCAAGCCACACCGTCTGCCACATTCCGCAGTCGTCCATGCGGGTTGCCACGGTCCGCCCGCACCCCTCGCACGCCAGGTTGGGACCGGCCCGGCCATCCACACCCTGGCAATAGCCTTCGCACTTGTCGGGGATCAGGGTCATGGACCGGGAGTCGCCGGGGGCGATGACGATCCTGTTCCGCGCGCCGAAGGAGACGGAGTGCACCGGCGCGAACACGCCCTGCCGAGCAGCCTCGTCCGCTGCGACCTCCTTCCACAACCGCCAGGGCGGTCCGGTGGGCTGGGGGTCGACGGCGTACGTCGCGGGCTCCATCAGCGGGGGGTGGAGTTCCTCCCACGCCCCATGGTGGGTATGGACGGGGAGGGCGACCCGGGACACCGGCGCCGTCAGCTCCGTGCCGCACCCGGCACAGGCGAACACATCCAAACAAGCTCCCCCTCGCCCCGATTCCCCGGGGATTGTGCCTCGCCCGCAGGGGAGAATCCACCGGGTTCTGGAACGACTCGTAGGGCGTGGCTTCGGGACTCGCAGACGCCCGCCGACCCGTCAGCGCAGGACTTGGGTCTGTCGACGCGACTTGATGATCCACGTCAAGCCTCGCTCACAGACCTTTTGCGTCAAGGCTGTCCTGGGCTTCGAGAAGTTCCTCACCGTACTCGATCGCCCAGCGTCCAAGCGCCGCCATCGGGCCCTCCACCAGGCTCTGCCCCAAGCCGGTCAGGGCGTAGTCGACGCGCGGCGGCGCCTCGGCATGCGCGTGGCGCTCGATCAGTCCACCTGCGAGCAGACGATGCAAGGAGTCGGTCAGGACCTTGTCGCTGATGCCACCGATCGCGGCGCGCAGCTCGCGGCGTCGGCGAGGTCCCACGCGAAGTGCCGCCAGAACAACGGGATCCCATGTATGGGCGAAGAGATCGGTGGCCGCGCGCAAACGGCAATCGGCGACCAACTCGTAGCAGTGGGAGTCGTGATCAGTCATCTCGCCGCCCATCATTGCGCGTCTGTCACGCACTGATCGGTGCGTAACGCCCTCCCTAACGTAACCACCCGACCGACCACTGGTGGAGAGGAACAGTCAGATGCGTATCGGGATCCTGGGAACAGGGGCACTGGCGGCGGCCCTGGGTGAGGGCTGGACGCGGGCGGGACATGACGTGGCCATCGGCGGGCGGTCGCGAGGTAAGACGGAGAAGCTCGCAGAGCGGCTGGGCCACAAGGTGCTCGCCGTCACGCCGCGTGAGGCGGTCACCGGGCGCGATGCGGTGCTCCTCGCGGTGTCCTGGGACGGCGTCGAGAACATGCTGGGATCGGTGGGCGCGTCCGACGGCGCGCTCAAGGGAATGCCGTTGATCGATCCCACGAACGCGGTGACGCACGGCGTCGGCACTCTGCTCACCGAACACGGCGAGTCGATGGCAGGGCGGATCGCCGGGCTCGCTCCGGGAGCTCTGGTCGTCAAGGCTTTTCACCTCTTTCCCGCCGGCCAGTGGGCGAGCCCGCCCGCTGGTGGCCAGTCCCGTGTGACGGTGGCGATGTGCGGTGACGATGCGACGGCACTGCACATCGCCGGCGAACTGGTCCGTGACGTCGGCGGGGTCCCGGCGACTCTGGGGACGCTGGATCGCGTCCGCCAACTGGAGGAGGTGGCGGGTTTCGTCATCGGCTTGGCCTTCGCAGGCTTCGACCCCGGCTCCGCCGTCCCTCACATCCCCTCGGATGACAGGCGCAGCAGCTCACAGAGGTAGTCGTGCCTCTTACACGCCCGGTGACACGCCACGGACAAGGTCTGTGAACGCCGCTTGATGACCCACGTCATCCGGTCCGCTTCCAATCGGCCAGGAAGCGGCCGTCGCGGGCGACCGGGCCGCCGACCCCGGGCCGGTAGGCCTGGTAGACGGTGATCGTGTCCGCCGTGTGGCGGGCCCGGACCCGGAATCAGGGCTCGGTCATGTCCTCTGTTCGTTCTCGCTCACTTTCCTTCACGGGAGCAAGATTCGATCACGACAGGCTTCGCGGGCCACCGAATATGGGCCGGTCGTATGTCGTCGGCGCACGCCCCTTGGCGTGTCGCGCCCCCTGCCCCAAGACTGAACCGATGACGCAGCGTGTGGAGCTCGCGACCGTGATGGACCGGCTCGCCGTCGACGGCCTGATCACCGAGTACGCGGTGGCGGTGGACGACGGTGACTGGACGGCGTACCGGGGGCTGTTCGCCCCGGGCGGCCGAGCCGACTACCGCTCGGCGGGCGGTATCGAGGGCGACGCCGCACAGGTCGCCGACTGGCTGGCCCGCAGCATGGAGCTGTTCCCCATGCGCCAACATCTGATCGTCAACCGGCGGGTGCGGTTCGGGTACCTGGAGCACGACACCGGTGACACCGCCGAGGTCCAGGCGGACTACATCAACCCCATGCGCTTCGCCGGTCACGACGGCGGATCCACCGCGCCCGACTTCGTCTGCGGCGGCCGGTACGCGTTCGGCCTGGTCCGCACGGACGACGGATGGCGGCTCAGCGAGGTCGTGGTCCAGGAGAAATGGCGCCGCACCCCCGAGGGCCTCCCCACCGAC
>NZ_LIQX01000258.1 GCF_001418475.1 Streptomyces ossamyceticus
GTATACAGGAGCGCCTAGGGGGGTGGGGGTGACCTGTGCGTCGGCGAGTGCGGGTGCGTGGGGGCCGTTCGCGCAGTTCCCCGCGCCCCTGGAAAAGCAGGGGCCTGCGGCCCCGTGCTTTTCCGATGAAGGGCGGGCCGTAGGCCCGTTCCCCCCCGCACCCCGCCCCCTACGCCGCCTTCCGTTCCACGTACTCCGCGATCTCCGCCATCGGCGGTCGCTCCTCCACGTCCACCGCGTACGTCCGCGGCTCGAAACCCTCCGCGCCGCGTTCGAACTGGGTCAGGACGGGACGGATCAGGTGGCCGCGGGCCAGGCGGAGCTGGGCCGTGCGGTAGATCGCCGCGGACATGCGGCCCAGGGCCTGCCCGTCCTGGTGGCGGTGTTTGCGGACGCCCACATCGACCTGGGCGAGCGCGTCGAGGCCGACGAGGTGGAGCGCGTCGACGAGCATGCCCAGTTCGATCCCGTAGCCGACGGGGAAGGGGAGCCGTTCCAGAAGGGAGCGGCGGGCCGCGTACTCGCCGCCCAGCGGCTGGACGAAGCCCGCCAGCTGGGGCCAGTGCATGTTGAGCAGGGGGCGGGCCATGAGTTCCGTCACCCGGCCGCCCTGGCCGGCGGCCGCGCCGAGCGGGCGGTCGTACATCGCCTTGACCAGGTCGACGCCGGGGTCGGTGAGCAGCGGGCCGACGATCCCGGAGACGAAGTCGGAGGAGAACTCCTTGAGGTCCGCGTCGATGAAGCAGACGATGTCGCCGGTCGTGACCAGCAGTGACCGCCACAGGACCTCGCCCTTGCCGGGCACGGCGGGCAGGCGCGGCAGGATGTCGTCGCGGTGGACGACCCGCGCCCCGGCCGCCGCCGCGACCTCGGAGGTGCGGTCGGTCGATCCGGAGTCGACGACGACGACCTCGTCGACGAGCGGGACCTGTTCCATGAGGTCATGGCGGATGACGGCGACGATGTCGCCGACCGTCTCCTCCTCGTTCAGCGCGGGCAGGACGACACTGACGGTCTGACCCGAGGCCCGTTTCGCGGCAAGGATCCTGTGGAGCGGGCGATCGGTCACGGACCAGGAGCGGGTGCTCAGCCAGCGCTCGACTTCCTTCAGCACAGTGCGCGGCTCCTCTGCGTTCATCTCGCGGTTCGGACGGCTCTCTCAACTGTCCTGGCCTTCGGTTACAGTCTTGAACAACGCTGATGACCATCGCATGTCGGTGCTCGTGTGCGTATACAACCAAATACCGCTCATCCAGAGGGGCAGAGGGATACGGCCCGATGAAGCCCCGGCAACCCTCCAGCTGTCTTGTCACGTCGCCGTGGCGAGGTCCGGCTAGGGAAGGTGCCAAATCCGTCTCACGACGAGATGCGTCGTGAGGAAGATGAGGAGAAAGGGCCTCGCCTCACATGGCTGCGCAGACTGTTGCCACCGAATCCACGACCACCGACGGTGCCGCCCAGAGCGTCGACCTCGGTCCCGCCGCCGCCCTGAGCTGTCGCGAGTGCGGTCACCGCGTCCCCCTCGGACCGGTCTTCGCCTGCGAGGAGTGTTTCGGCCCGCTGGAGATCGCTTACGACTACTCCGCCTACGACACGGAGGAGCTGCGCAAGCGGATCGAGGCCGGCCCCGCGAACATCTGGCGGTACGCGCCCCTGCTGCCCGTCCCCGCCGACGTGGCGACCAAGCCGAACCTGAACCCCGGCTGGACCCACCTCGTCAAGGCCGACAACCTCGCCCGTGAGCTGGGTGTCACCGGCGGCCTCTACATCAAGGACGACTCCGGCAACCCGACGCACTCCTTCAAGGACCGCGTCGTCGCCCAGGCCCTGGAGGCCGCGCGCGCCTTCGGCTTCACCACCCTGTCCTGCTCCTCCACCGGCAACCTCGCCGGCGCCGTCGGTGCCGCCGCCGCCCGCGCCGGCTTCCGCTCCTGCGTGTTCATCCCGCACGACCTGGAGCAGGGCAAGGTCGTCATGGCCGCCGTCTACGGCGGTGAGCTGGTCGGCATCGAGGGCAACTACGACGACGTGAACCGCTTCTGCTCCGAGCTGATCGGCGACCCGGCCGGCGAGGGCTGGGGCTTCGTGAACGTCAACCTGCGGCCGTACTACGCCGAGGGCTCCAAGACCCTCGCGTACGAGATCTGCGAGCAGCTCGGCTGGAAGCTGCCGGACCAGCTGGTCGTGCCGATCGCCTCCGGCTCGCAGCTCACGAAGATCGACAAGGGGCTCCAGGAGCTGATCAAGCTCGGGCTCGTCGAGGACAGGCCGTACAAGATCTTCGGCGCCCAGGCCGAGGGCTGCTCCCCGGTGTCCGTCGCGTACAAGGCGGGCCACGACGTCGTCCGGCCGCAGAAGCCCGACACGATCGCCAAGTCGCTGGCCATCGGCAACCCGGCGGACGGGCCGTACGTCCTCGACATCGCCCGGCGCACCGGCGGGGCCGTGGAGGACGTGACCGACGAGCAGATCGTCGACGCGATCAAGCTGCTCGCCCGGACCGAGGGGATCTTCGCGGAGACCGCGGGCGGGGTGACCGTGGGGGTCACCCGGAAGTTGATCGAGAGCGGGCTGCTGGACCCGGCGCTGACGACCGTCGTGCTGAACACCGGTGACGGTCTCAAGACGCTGGACGCGGTCGCCGGGACGGGGCTCACCGCGACCATCCGTCCCAACCTCGACTCGTTCCGCGACGCCGGGCTCGCGTAACCACCCAGCCCCGCGCCCCCTCAGCTCTGCCGTACACACCCGGAGGTCACCAGTCATGAGCGTCAGCGTTCGCATCCCCACCATCCTTCGCACCTACACCGGCGGTCAGGCCGAGGTCCAGGCCGAAGGCGCCACCCTCGCCGAGGTCATCGCGGACCTGGAGAAGAACCACACCGGGATCGCCGCGCGCGTCCTCGACGACCAGGGGAAGCTGCGGCGGTTCGTGAACGTCTACGTGAACGACGACGACGTGCGGTTCGAGCAGGGTCTGGAGACGGCCACGCCGGACGGTGCGGGCGTGTCGATCATCCCGGCCGTCGCCGGCGGCTGATCACCGTTCCGTACCCGCCGGTAGTAACCGTCGGTAACATTGATTACGGATTGTTCATCGAATTGCCCCCTCCGTGAGAGAAGCGGAGGGGGCAATTCTCTATGGTTGAGCACGGTACAGTTGGGGAACCCGGCCCGCTTGCCGATCTGATTTCATGCCGGGCGCATATCCAATCGCGCCGCACGCCCTATATGAAGTAGCCAAAGTCTGTAGGGCATTTGCGTGTTTCGCGCCTTTTATGGGGCCCGACTTGCCCTGAATTCAGGGGAATTGTTCGTACATTCCCGACCGGGCCTGTCCAGATTTTCTCGTCCGATTGCCCTGTTGCAGACGGCAGTTGGGCAGATACATTCAGCCGCGGTCGACGCGTTCCGGCGCACACCCCCAACCGTTGGGGGGTGAGGTCTGACCCGGGTCCGCGAAGTGTGGATCTGTGCAAGGGCCAGTAATAGGGGAGTTAGGCATGGCTCAGGGCACCGTCAAGTGGTTCAACGCGGAGAAGGGGTACGGCTTCATCGCGGTCGACGGTGGTGCGGATGTATTCGTCCACTACAGCGCGATCCAGATGGACGGTTACCGCACCCTGGAAGAGGGCCAGCGGGTCGAGTTCGAGATCTCGCAGGGTCAGAAGGGTCCGCAGGCGGACATGGTCCGTCTCGCAGGCTGAAGCAACGCGCCGGTTAGCAGCGACGTTCTTCGTTCTTCTCGGAGGGTCCGCGCCCCGTACTCGGGGTGCGGACCCTTCCGCGTGTCCGGAACGCCCCGCCGGCGGTCGCGCGGACGGGGTGCCGACCGGGCGCGTAGGGGCGCGTTCACCTGCGGATCATCCGGAGGCGCTTGCACTCGACCATGCCGAGTGCTAATCATTGGCGTTAGCACTCTGAAGGTGAGAGTGACAACGAAGGACCGGGTCGGTGAGGCCCGCAGGCCAGGTGGGGCAAGGAACCACGAGGCAGGCGAGCCGTCCGTCGCGGGCGCGGGCGCGGTCCGAAGGAATCACCCCCAGTCCTGGAGGGACCACTTCACATGGCCAAGATCATCGCGTTCGACGAGGAGGCGCGGCGCGGCCTCGAGCGCGGCATGAACCAGCTCGCGGACGCCGTCAAGGTGACGCTCGGCCCCAAGGGTCGCAACGTCGTCCTCGAGAAGAAGTGGGGCGCCCCCACGATCACCAACGATGGTGTGTCCATCGCCAAGGAGATCGAGCTCGAGGACCCGTACGAGAAGATCGGCGCCGAGCTGGTCAAGGAAGTCGCCAAGAAGACGGACGACGTCGCCGGTGACGGTACGACCACCGCGACCGTCCTCGCCCAGGCGCTCGTACGCGAGGGCCTGCGCAACGTCGCCGCCGGTGCCAACCCGATGGCCCTGAAGCGCGGTATCGAGAAGGCCGTCGAGGCCGTCTCCGGTGCGCTGCTCGACCAGGCCAAGGAGGTCGAGACCAAGGAGCAGATCGCCTCCACGGCCTCCATCTCCGCCGCCGACACCCAGATCGGCGAGCTGATCGCCGAGGCCATGGACAAGGTCGGCAAGGAAGGCGTCATCACCGTCGAGGAGTCGCAGACCTTCGGTCTGGAGCTTGAGCTCACCGAGGGCATGCGCTTCGACAAGGGCTACATCTCGGCGTACTTCGCCACCGACATGGAGCGCATGGAGGCGGTGCTCGAGGACCCCTACATCCTCATCGCCAACTCCAAGGTCTCCAACGTCAAGGACCTGCTCCCGCTCCTGGAGAAGGTCATGCAGTCGGGCAAGCCGCTGCTGATCATCGCCGAGGACGTCGAGGGCGAGGCCCTGTCGACCCTGGTCGTCAACAAGATCCGTGGCACCTTCAAGTCCGTCGCCGTCAAGGCCCCGGGCTTCGGTGACCGCCGCAAGGCCATGCTCGGCGACATCGCCATCCTCACGGGCGGCGAGGTCATCTCCGAGGAGGTCGGCCTCAAGCTGGAGAACGCGACCCTGGACCTCCTGGGCCGCGCCCGCAAGGTCGTCATCACCAAGGACGAGACCACGATCGTCGACGGCTCCGGCTCCGCCGACCAGGTCGCCGGCCGCGTGAACCAGATCCGCGCCGAGATCGAGAACAGCGACTCCGACTACGACCGCGAGAAGCTCCAGGAGCGCCTGGCGAAGCTCGCGGGCGGCGTGGCCGTCATCAAGGCCGGTGCCGCGACCGAGGTCGAGCTCAAGGAGCGCAAGCACCGCATCGAGGACGCCGTCCGCAACGCGAAGGCGGCCGTCGAGGAGGGCATCGTCGCCGGTGGTGGCGTGGCCCTGCTCCAGGCTTCCACGGTCTTCGAGAAGCTGGACCTGGAGGGTGACGAGGCGACCGGCGCCAACGCCGTGAAGCTCGCCCTGGAGGCCCCGCTCAAGCAGATCGCCGTCAACGGTGGCCTCGAGGGTGGCGTCATCGTCGAGAAGGTGCGCAACCTGCCCGTCGGCCACGGTCTGAACGCCGCGACCGGTGAGTACGTCGACATGATCGCCGAAGGCATCATCGACCCGGCGAAGGTGACGCGTTCCGCCCTGCAGAACGCCGCGTCCATCGCCGCGCTGTTCCTCACCACCGAGGCCGTCATCGCCGACAAGCCGGAGAAGGCCGCCGCGCCCGCCGGTGGCGGTATGCCGGGCGGTGACATGGACTTCTGAGCCTCCTCGTAGAGAGAAGGTTCGGACCCGGTCCGTCAGTACCGAGGGCGGCACTCCCTGTTCCGACAGGGGGTGCCGCCCTCGGGCGTGTCCGGGGTCACACGAGCCGCCGGGCGTCGGCGGAATGCCGTGGCGGGCGGGGAGGTTGACGAGTAGAGCGGTCCATGCACGTGCATATAGCGCGGGCGGGGCGCCGCAGTGACCGACCGCCCGATGTGCCACCGACCTCTCCGAGGAGTCCCCACGTGACCACCGCGTCCACCTCCCGTGCCGCCGACGTTCTCTCCCGGCCCGTCAAGATCAACGGTCTGACCGTCCCGAACCGGATCGCCATGGCTCCCATGACGCGGGTCTTCTCGCCCGGCGGTGTGCCGGGTGCGGACGTCGCCTCGTACTACGGTCGCCGGGCGGCCGCGGGTGTCGGCCTGATCGTGACCGAGGGCACCTACGTCGGGCACGAGACGGCCGGTGACCTGGACGGCGTGCCGCGCTTCGCCGGTGAGGAGCAGCTCGCCGGGTGGGCGAAGGTCGCCGAGGCCGTGCACGCCGGCGGCGGCACGATCGTGCCGCAGCTGTGGCACATCGGCACCGTCCGCCAGCAGGGCAAGCTCTTCCCCGACGCCCCGGTCCTCGGCCCCTCCGGTCTGCGCGTCGACGGCACGCCCGCCGAGGGCGGCCGCGCCATGACGCAGGCCGACATCGACGAGGTCGTGGCCGCGTTCGCGCGGTCCGCCGCCGACGCCGAGCGCGTCGGCATGGACGGTGTCGAGATCCACGGCGCCCACGGCTACCTCGTCGACCAGTTCCTCTGGGAGCACACCAACCGCCGCACCGACGCCTACGGCGGCGACCTCGTCGCCCGCACCAGGTTCGCGGCCGAGATCGTGGCGGCCGTAAGGGCCTCCGTGTCCCCCGACTTCCCCGTCATCTTCCGCTACTCGCAGTGGAAGCAGGAGGCGTACGACGCGCGCCTCGCCGAGACGCCGCAGGAGCTTCAGGCGCTGCTGAGCCCGCTCGTCGAGGCCGGTGTCGACGCGTTCCACGCCTCCACGCGCCGCTACTGGCAGGCGGAGTTCGAGGGCTCCGAGCTGAACCTCGCGGGCTGGACGAAGAAGCTCACCGGCAAGCCCACCATCACGGTCGGCTCGGTCGGGCTCGACGGCGAGTTCATCGCCGCGTTCGCCGGTGAGAGCTCCTCGACCAAGGCCATCGATGACCTGCTCGACGGTCTGGAGGCCGAGGAGTTCGACCTCGTCGCCGTGGGCCGCGCGCTGCTCCAGGACCCGGAGTGGGCGGCGAAGGTCCTCGACGGCCGCTTCGACGAGCTGAAGGCGTTCGAGCCGGCCGCCCTGGGCTCGCTGAGCTGAGCATGCCACGGGGTGGTGCCCCGGGGTGGATCCCGCGAGGCCCGGACTTTTCGCCAAGTCTCCCCAGTACCCGGCGGTAGTGATCCAATTCCGCCGAATGTGCCGCTGTAGTGTCATGAGCGCAGCGTCGCCCGGGCACCTCAACTGCCAGCCGATGAGCGGCAGTTGAGGTGCCTTCTTTTGTTGCGCGACCGCTCCCCTTCACCCCCCACGAACGGGACGAGACAAGCTCATGGCACGACACAAGCTCACCCTGAAGCACAAGCGGCTCATCGCGGCCGTCGCCGCCGTCGGCGCGGTCGCCGGCGGTCTCGGTATCGCGGCCGGCGCGAACGCCAGCGAGACCACCTCCGCGACCAGCCCCGCGCCTACGCCCGCGGCGGCGGCCGACACCCCGTCGAAGAAGCAGCCCGTGGTCAAGGTCGTCGTGAGGTCGGTGCTCGCTCCGGAGGCCACCGCGGACGTGGCACCGGCGGTCACCTACGACACCGCGCTCGCGCCGCTCGGCGCCCGCGTCCAGGTGAAGGAGGAGCTGCGGCGCGACGGCGGTACGCGGATCGAGCTGCGGCTGCGGGACCTGGTCGCGAACCGTTCGTACGGCGCGCACGTCCACACCAAGCCGTGCGGCAAGCTGCCCGCGGACGCCGGGCCGCACTACCAGGACCAGGTCGACCCGGTGCAGCCGTCCGTCGACCCGAAGTTCGCCAACCCCGACAACGAGGTGTGGCTGGACGTGAACACCAACAAGGACGGCTCGGCGCGCTCCATCGCCAAGGTGGACTGGCGGTTCCGGGAGGGCGGGGCGCGTTCGGTGGTCCTGCACGAGAAGAGCACGTCCACGCACGCGGGGCACGCGGGGACGGCCGGGTTGCGGCTGGCCTGCGTGAACGTGCCGTTCAAGTAGGAGGCTGGGCGGCCGGGCCGGTCAGTCCGCGTAGTCCTTGAGCTTCTCGGTGTCCAGTGTGATGCCGTCGCCTCCTTCCTCCCATCGTGCCCCGGCATGGTGGCGGCGGACCGTAGGAGCGGTCATACGGGTGTCCTCTCTCGTGGCTTCAGGGACATCGCCGCACGGATCTCCGCCGCGCGGGCGTGGACCGAGGCAGCCGGGAGGGGCGCCTTGTGGCGGGTGGGCGCGCGTTCGCCTCGGCAGGCGCCGCAGGTGCCGCCGGGCAGGGCCTCCGGTGCGCCCGGAGCGCGGCAGGTGGCGCACTCCAGCATGCGGAGCGGCGGGCGTACGGGGTCCGGCTCCGGTTTCCGCTCCGGCTCCGGCTCCGGTGGGAGCTTGCTGGTGAGGCGGGTGCGGAGGAGGGCCGCCGGGCTGTGGACCGGGGTCGGGAGCCCCGTGGTGAGCGCCTGGCGGATCGTCTCGTCCGTGGCGCCGCGCTCGAACCAGGGCAGGAGGAGCGGGGCCAGCGCCGCGCAGTCCGCCTGGGAGAGGGACAGGGAGGGGGTGGTGCGGCCGAGGGCCGCGAGAAGGATGTGGGCCCGGGAGCGGGTCGGGCGGCCACGCTCGGGGGCCTCCCCCTGTGCCTCCCGTGCCTGTGCCTCCCGCCGCGCCTCCGGTACGTCGCCCCGCGTGAAGCTCGCCCACCAGCCGTCGTCCCGCGCGGTTCGGGAGAACCACGATCGGGTGATCCATCGGGCACTGCCCGACTCGGCGGTCAGATGCTCGCGCCCCCGGCGCAAGTGACCGGCCTGCTGAAGCCTGTTGAGGGCCGTGCGCAGCGCGCACTGGCCGTACGGGAGCGTCTTGGCCAGCGTCTTCACGGAGATGTCGGCGCCGTCGGGGAGGCGGTCGATGTACGCGGCGATCGCCGCCTCGCGGGGCGGGAGGTCCGCGAAGTCGTGCGGGGAGCGGGGGTGTTGGCCGGGGGCGGTGCGTTTGCCGTAGCCCGGGTTGGCCATGGGGTGGGACGACCCGAGCGGGGACGCGTGCGCGGGCAGGAGAGCACTACTAAGCTTGGCCTCAGCCATGGGATCGAACTTCCTCTTCGATCTTGTAGGTCAAGCCCCCGCAGGTGTTGGTAGCACCTGACGGGGGCTGTTTCGTCTGCGCGCACGCTATCAGCACGATCACCGTGCGTGGCAACTTGAACGCGGGACGTCAACAGGCCGGGTGGGAGGG
>NZ_LIQX01000259.1 GCF_001418475.1 Streptomyces ossamyceticus
CGCCGCCGGGCGAACACCCGCTGCGGCGGCAGCCGGTCCCCCGGGCGCAGCCGCCCGGCGGCGATCTCCTCCGCGATCCGGTCGGCGATCCGCCGGTAGTCGCTCATGCTCACCACGTCCGGGCCCGCCCTCCTCCCGGAGCACCGCCACACATTGCACCGAGGGCAAAGATCTTATTGCACCGAGGAGTTGGGGCGACCTAGGGTCGAACACATGGCACCCTTCCTCGCATACGAGGACAAAGGGGAAGCGAGCCGGTCGGCGCTCCCTCTCGTCCTCGTCCACGGCCACCCCTTCGACCGCACGATGTGGCGGCCCCAGCTCAGCGCGTTCGCCGCGACCCGCCGGGTCATCGCCCCGGATCTGCGGGGCTACGGCGCCTCCCCCGTCGTTCCCGGTCTCACCCCGCTCTCCGTCTTCGCCGAGGACATCGCGGCGCTCCTCGACGACCTGGGCGTCCGCGACGTCGTCCTCGCGGGCCTGTCCATGGGCGGCCAGATCGCCATGGAGTGCTACCGGCTGTTCCCGGACCGCGTGCGCGGTCTCGTCCTCGCCGACACCTTCCCGACTGCCGAGACCGAGGAGGGCAGGCGCGCCCGGAACGCGATGGCCGACCGGCTGCTGCGCGAGGGGATGGGCGGGTACGCCGACGAGGTGCTGTACAAGATGGTCGCGCCGTACGCGGACGCGGAGGTCGCGGCGCATGTGCACCGCATGATGACGGCGACCGACCCCGAGGGCGCGGCGGCGGCCCTGCGCGGACGCGCCGAGCGCCCCGACTACAACGACCTGCTGACCCGCGTCGCCGTGCCCGCGCTGGTCGTCGTGGGCGCCGACGACGAGTACACCCCGGTCGCCGACGCCGAGGCCATGCACGCCGCCCTGCCCGACTCCGTCCTCCAGGTGATCGACGGTGCGGCCCACCTGCCGAACCTGGAACGCCCGGACGCCTTCAACAAGGCGCTGGAGGACTTCCTGACCCGGCTGGACTGAGCGCCGGAGGACTTCCACCCGGCTGGGGCCGGGCCCGGGCCCCTCACCCGTTCGGCCTACAGCGCGTGCGGCGCCCTCCGCCCCGCGTGAGCATGCGGGTGAGCTGTCCGCCCTTCTGAGGAGGCCCTCCCATGGCCCAGCACAGCGCCGAGCCGCGTTCGAACGCCCACACCCACCAGACCATCTCGACCCCGACGCCCCCGCAGGGACGGCACTCCGGTACCTCCTGGGCCATCGGCGGCACGGTCTTCGCCGGTGTCCTCATGATGGTCGGCGGGGTGCTGGGCATCCTCAACGGCATCGCGGCGATCGCCACGGACGACGTCTACACCAACATCGGCGACTACGTGTTCGAGTTCAGCCTCACCACCTGGGGCTGGATCCATCTCGTCCTCGGAGCCGTCGTCGCCTTCGCCGGCTGGGGCATCCTCCAGGGCCGGGACTGGGCGCGAGGTGTGGGAATCGCCCTGGCGTCCCTCTACGCCATCGCGTACTTCATGTTCCTCCCGTACGCCCCCGTCTGGTCGGTCATCGTCATCGCCGCCTCGGTCTTCGTGATGTGGTCCCTGGCGACGGCCCCGGAGGAGAGGCGCGCCTGACCCCGCACGCCGGACGACCGCAACACCCCCTCGCGCACCGAGCCGGCTCCTCTCCGACTCCTGGCGCCGCCCCGTGAGCGTGGTGGGCCCGTCCGGCCGGTCCCCGGTTTCGCGCGCAACCTTCGGCCCTTCCCCCTCGTCCTTGAACGAGGAGCACAGAACCACCGCGGGCGAACGGAAGGCCGGCCTTGGAGAGCACGACCATGGAGCGGCCCGAGCCGGTCACCACCCGCCGGCCCACCCACGGCGGCAAGAAGGGGTTCGCCTTCCTGCTGCTGTTCGGTGTGACCGCGGTCGTCTTCTGCCGGCTGATCGGCGTCGACGCCTTCACCCCGGTCCCCCAGCTCCTCGCGTTCCTGCCCTGGCTGCTCGCCCCCACCGGCCTCGCCCTGCTCCTGTTCGCCCTGGCGCGCTCCTGGACCGGCGTGACCTGGGGCGTGGTGCTGCTGGGCGCGCTCGCCTGGTACGTCGAGCCGTACGGGAAGGCGACCGCGCCGGACGGTCCAGTCCTCGCCCAGATCCGGGTCATGACCTCCAACGTGCACTTCGGCGACGGCACCGCCGCCCTCGTGAAGGCCGTGAAGCGCGAGCGCCCCGACATCGTGTTCGTCGAGGAGTGCCAGGCCACCTGCTCGGCCACCCTCCGCGACACCTTCGGCGATCTCAGCGGTGACAAGCCCGCCTACCCCTACCGCAGGGCCGTCGAGGGCTACGGCTCCGACGGTTCCGTCATCCTCAGCCGCCACCCCCTCAAGGGCACCGATCCGATCCCCGGCTCGATGGGCATGCCCGGCGCCGTCGCCGACGTCAAGGGCCACCGCGTAAGGCTGCAGCTGGCGCACCCCATGCCGCCGCTGGCCGGTCAGGTCGGCACCTGGCGGCGGGAGCTCGGCGCGCTGCGCGCGTACGCGGCCGCCGACACCAAGACCCCGACCATCGTCGCCGGTGACTTCAACGCCACCCAGGACCACGCGGCGTTCCGCGACCTCCTCGACGCGGGGCTCGGCGACGCCGCCCGGCTGACCGGGGACGGCCGGAGAGCGACCTGGCCCTCCCGGACCACCCCGAGGTTCGGTGCCCAGATCGACCACGTCCTCGTCTCCTCGAAGGACTTCTCCGCCCGCGAGACCCGGTTCCTGAAGCTGCGGGGCACCGACCACAACGCGGTGGTCGCCGACCTGACCCTCCACCAGCGGAAGTGACGCCGGGGGCGACGGGCACGGCGCGCCCTCGTCGCCCCCAGCCCACAGCCCACGGCCCACGGCCCACGGCCCACGGCCCACCAAAAACTTCACATAATCGGACGATCTCCGGCGGTGATAATGGCCGCATGCCCCGCCCGTTCGCCCTCGGCCTGACCCCGCCCGACTGGCTGGTCCGCAATCTCCAACCCCAGCAGGCGCCGCCCGTCAACCGGCCCGCCGTGGCCCGCGCGGCGGTCGCCCTCACCCTGCCGCTCGCCCTCGGCCTCGCCGCCGGCCGCCCCGAGTACGGCGCCCTCGCCTCGATGGGCGCCCTGTCGGGCGTCATCAGCGACACGGCGGACGCGTACCGCATGCGGCTGCTGAACATCGCGGTCCCCCAGCTGTTCAGCGCGCTCGGCATCACCCTCGGCTCCCTCGTGTACGGGCACGGCTGGGTCACCGTCGCCGCGCTCACCGGGGTCGCGCTGGTCTCCGGGATGATCTCGACGATCGGCGCCGTCGCCTCCGTGTCGGGGCTGCTGCTCCTCCTCAACTCCGTGGTCGGCGCGGGCCTGCCGATGCCGGGCGACTGGTGGCTGGCCCCCCTCCTGATGACCGGCGGGGGCCTCCTCGTCCTCGTCCAGGCCCTCCTCGCCTGGCCGCTCAGGGCCGGCGTACCGGAACGCGCCTCCGTCGCCGACACCTACCGCAAGGTCGCCGAGCTGCTCGCCGCGACCGCCGCGGACACCACCGACGCCTATGACACGGCCCGGCACGCGGTCACCCAGTCCCTCAACCAGTCCTACGACCTGATCCTGGCCCGCCGCGCCCGCCACCACGGCCGCAGCCCCGACCTGGTCCGGCTCCTCGCCCAGCTGAACGCGGTCACCCCGCTCGTCGAGGCCGCCCCCGCCGTACGCCTCTCCGGGCGCCCGCTGCCCGCCGAGATCTGCACCGCCGTCCGCCATGTCGCCGAGGCCGTCGACACCGGGTACTCCGGGCCGCTGGGGCTGCGGCTGCCCACGCCGACGAGCGAGATCGGCAAGGCGGTCGACCAGGCGCTGCGGCACGCCGCCGAGGTCGTCACCGAGGGGTCGCCGGACGCGCTGACCCGGGCCGACGACCACCTCGGGCGGACCGCGCCGCTGCGGGTGCGCGCCGCACGGGCCGCCCGTGACGTGGCCCTGTCCGCCGCGTCCTGGCGCTACGGCCTGCGCCTCGCCCTGTGCATCGGCATCGCCCAGGCGCTGGTCTCCCTCGTCGCCGTGCCCCGCTCCTACTGGGTGGCGCTGACCATCACCTTCGTCCTGAAGCCGGACTTCGGCTCGGTGTTCTCCCGCGCGCTGCTGCGGGCCCTCGGCACCGTCGTCGGCCTGGTCGTCGCGGCGGCGATCCTCGCGGAGGTCCCGCGCGGCTGGTGGGACGTCCCGGTAATGCTGTGCCTCGCCCCGCTCATCCCCGTCTTCACCCCCCGCGGCTACGGCTACCAGACCGCCGCCATCACCCCCGTGATCCTGTTGCTCTCCGACATCCTCAACCACCAGGGCACCGGCCTGCTCGCGCCCCGCCTCGTCGACTCCCTGGTGGGCTGCGGCATCGCCCTCGTCGCGGGCTATCTGCTGTGGCCGGAGAGCTGGCACGCCCGCGTCGGGGCGCGGCTCGCGGACGCCGTCGCCGACACCGCCGCGTACGTGGAGCACGTCTTCGGGCCCGGCGCGGAGGACCCCACCGGGCGGGCCCGGAAGCGCCGCCGTCTCTACCGGGACCTGTCGGCCATCCGTACGGAGTTCCAGCGGGCCCTGACCGAACCGCCGCCGACGGGGCGGCGGGCCGCGGCCTGGTGGCCGCTGGTGGTGGCGGTCGAGCGGATCGTCGACGCGACGACGGCGGCCCGGGTCCGGGTGAAGCAGGGGGCGCGGCCGCCGTCCGCCGCCGAGGTCGCCCAGGTCGCCCTGCAACTGCGGGATCTGGCGGAAGGGCTGCGGAGGACGGACGTCCTCTACGAGGTGCGGTCCGACCTGAGCGGTCCGCCGGGAAGCGTGCTGGAGGCACTGCGGCAGGAGGTCGCGGCGGCCCGGACGATCACCTCACCGCCCGACAGGGACGCGGCCCGCTAGATCGAGCGCCGCCTCTGGCAGGGGCCCACGTCATCGGGCAGGCGCCCACGTCATCGGGCAGAGGCACACGTCATCGGGCAGGCGCCCACGTCATCGGGCAGAGGCACACGTCATCGGGCAGGGGCGGACGCCATACGGCGGGGCGGACGCCAACCGGCGGAGGCGGACACCAATCGGCAGGGGCAGGCGCCAACCGGCCGAGGCAGGCGCCGTCCGGCACGAGCGGACGCCATCCGGCGGAGGCGGACACCAACCGACCGAGGCGAACACCAACCGGCCGAGGCATACGCCCACCGGCCGAGGCATACGCCCACCGGCGGAGACAGACGCCGTCCGCCACGAGCGGACGCCATCCGGCGGAAGCCGACGCCAACCGGCCGAGGCAGACGCCCACCGGCCGAGGCAGGCGCCGTCCGGCGGGGCCAGGCGCCCACCGGCGGAGACAGACGCCGTCCGCCACGAGCGGACGCCATCCGGCGGAAGCCGACGCCAACCGGCCGAGGCAGACGCCCACCGGCGGAGACAGACGCCGTCCGGCACGAGCGGACGCCATCCGGCGGAAGCCGACGCCAACCGGCCGAGGCAGACGCCCACCGGCGGAGGCAGACGCCGTCCGGCACGAGCGGACGCCATCCGGCGGAGGCCGACGCCATCCGGCGGAGGCGGACGCCGACCGGCGGAGGCAGGCGCTGCCCGGCACCGGCGGAGGCAGGCGCTGCCCGGCGCCGGCGGACGCCGTCCGGCATGGGTGGGGCGGTCAACCCGGCGCAGGGCGCTGAATCGTTACGCCCGCCCCGCACGGGTGACGGGAGGAGAGTTCGCAGGCGGAAAGCCGTAATGATCGGATCCGTCCAACCGGACGATTCACTTCCTATCTGACAAGGGGATGTTCGCCATGCGGCGCACCGCCACCGTCCTGCTCGGAACCCTCGCCCTCGCCGGCGCCCTGGCCCCGGCCGCCCACGCGGTCCCCGACCCGACGGCCACGGTCACCTGCCTCACCGAGACCCCGGCCGGAGTCACCGAGCTGGCCGACCCGGCCGGCCTCCTCGACCCCGCCGGCCTGCTGGACCCGGCCGCCGCGCCCGGTGTGAGCTGCCTGGCCCCCTGAGCCGCACGGCGACGCACCGCGGGCCGTCCTCCCACCGGGAGAACGGCCCGCGTTCGCATCTGCACGGACAGAGGTCCGCAGTGCCTCCGACTCAGACGCCGATGTCGCAGCCGTCCGCGCGGTAGACCGCGACCACCGCCGGGCGGACGATCTTGCCGGGGCCGTCGGGCCAGGTGCTCCTGGGGTTCTCGACGGACGCGCCGTCCAGCTCGCCCGGGTGCTGCACCGCGACCAGGACACGGCGGCCGGTGATGATCGGACCGCAGGTCTCGGCGCCGCTCGGCACCGTCAGGAACTGCTTCAGCTCACCACGCCGCTCCCCCTTGGTCGCCACGCCGAAGAGGCCGTCGTGCGAGCCGAGCTGGTTGCCGTCGGTGGAGATCCACAGGTTGCCGTACGGGTCGAAGGCGACGTTGTCCGGGCAGGAGATCGGGGACACGTCGTCCTTCGGGAAGCCCGCGAAGTACGTCGCCGGGTCGTCGGGGTCGCCCGCGACGAGGAACAGCAGCCAGGCGAACCGGGTGCTCTCGGGCCGGTTCCAGCGCTCGGTGAGCTCCAGGACCTGGCCGTGCTTGTTGGCGTTGCGGGGGTTGGCCTCGTCCGCCTTGGGGTTGGCGCCGACACCGCGGTTGGAGTTGTTGGTGAGGGCGACGTAGACCTTGCCGGTGACCGGGTTGGGCTCGATGTCCTCCGGGCGGTCCATCTTCGTCGCGCCGACCTTGTCACCGGCGAGCCGCGTGAAGACGAAGACCTCGTCGGCGGTCATGCCCTCGACGTGCGAGACGGCGCCCTCGGCGGTCGCGGTGGCCAGCGGGATCCACTCGCCGCTGCCGTCGAACTCGCCGTCGGCCGGGAGCTTGCCCGTGCCGTCGATCTCGATGGCGGGGGAGTCACCGGTGAGCTTGGCGACGTAGAGGGTGCCCTCGTCGAGCAGCGAGAGGTTGTGCTCGCGCACGGCGCGGCTCGACCCCTTCTTCATCCGCTTGCTGCTGACGAACTTGTAGAAGTAGTCGAAGCGCTCGTCGTCACCGGAGTAGACGACGGGACGGCCGTCGGCGGTGAGCCGGATGGTCGCGGCCTCGTGCTTGAAGCGGCCGAGGGCGGTGTGCTTGCGCGGCGTGGACGTCGGGTCGTACGGGTCGAACTCGACGACGTACCCGAAACGGTGCACCTCGTTCGGCTCCTGAGCCACGTCGAACCGCTTGTCGAACCGCTCCCACTTGCGCTCGGTGGCGCCGGTGCCGATGCCGTACCGCTTGTCGGTGGGCCGGCTGCTGTTGGCGAAGTACTGGTTGAAGTTCTCCTCGCCGTGCAGCGTGGTACCCCAGGGGGTGGTGCCGCCGGAGCAGTTGTTGAGCGTGCCGAGGACCTTGCGGCCGCTCGGGTCGGCGGAGGTCTTGAGGAGGTCCGAGCCGGCGGCGGGGCCGGTCAGCCGGAACGCGGTGGTGGCGGTGACCCGCCGGTTGAGGTGGTGCCGGGGCACGGCGGTGAGCTTGCCCGTCCGCCGGTCCTCCTCGACGACGACGGCGGACAGACCGTGCGCCGCCCAGGCGACCTCGACCTGGTCGCGGGTCGGGTTGGCGGCGTCGTAGCCGCGGAACATGAGCACCTCGTCGGTGTACTCATGGTTGGCCACGAGGAGCCCCCGGCCGCGCTCGCCGGGGAGCGGCAGCAGCGCGAGGAAGTCGTTGTTGTAGCCGAACTGCCCGGCCTGGGCCGCGCCCGACTGCTTCTCCGGGTCGAACGCCGGGGCACCGCGCAGGATGGGCTCGCCCCAGCGGATGACGACGTTCTGCTTGTACCCGCCGGGGACGGTCACGGCGTCCGCGGTGTTGGGCGCGACGGCGTCGAACCGCAGGCCACGGGCGGCCTTGGGCTTCCGGGCGCTCTTGGTGGTGGCGGTGGTCCCGGCGCCGGCCGCGGCGGCCTGCGGGGCGGTGCCGAGCGTCGTCGCCGTACCGGCCGCGGTGGCCACGGTGACGACGGCGGCGGCACGCATCACGGACCGGCGGCTGAGCGCGGAGGCGATCACGTCGCCCACGTACTCGTTGGCGCTGGTGTTCGGCACCTCGTGGAAGCAGGCGTCACCACAGCGGAACCGACAGGTCATGGCGGAACGGCCGCCGGGGTGCGAGCCGATCATGGGCAGCAGCTTGCGCACGTTGCGCTCCCTCTTATGTGCCTTTGGTGTGAGCGCGACGTTAGGGGCGCGTGTGTTCGAGAACGGGGACGGAGAGTGAACGTCAAGTGAACCCACGGCAGTTGGGGCGGTATTGACAGCTCCCAGTCGCGGGGTTAGTGAAACCTCCCGCCCCACCCAAAGATCGCCAATCGCGGCGGCTAACCTTACGTGTCCGTCCTGGCCAGGGATTGACGGGCTACAACTCACGCGAAGGGTTGCGCACATGGGCATTCTCTCTCTCCTGCGGAACGCGTTCTCCCGCTCACGCAAGGGGCGCGACACGGTCCCTTCGCAGGAGGCGGAGCAGGTATCCCCGACAGAGCCGACGACCACGGCTCCCCAGGGGAGTGCCGAATCAGCCACCACCGAGCCCTCACGGGATTCCCTGCGGGAGGCCGAGCCGGGTTCCCCGCGGGAGTCCGAGCCGGGTGCCGCGCGGGAGGAGGAGCGGGGCTCCTCGCGGGAGACCGAGCCGAAGCTTCCGGCCCAGGGCTCCGGGCCCAAGCCGGCCTCGTCCGTCGCCGACGAGCTGGTCTCGGCGGCCTTCGACAACGTGACGGTGCCGAAGCCGCGGACGGAGGAGCGGGAGCCTGCGGCGGCGACCGAGGCCGGTACGCCGGTCGCGGAGCCCGAGGCGGCCACGGAACCTGAGGCGGCCGTCGAGGCGAAGGCCGAGGCGGAGCCCGCGGAGGCCAAGGCGGTGGTGACCGAGGCTGAGGATGCGGCGGCCGAGCCGCCGGTGGCCAAGGCGAAGGCCGAGGCCGAGCCTGCGGAGGCGGAGCCCGCGAAGGCGGAGCCCGCGAAGGCGGAGCCCGCGAAGGCCGAGGCCGGTACGCCGGGCGCCGAGCCTGAGGCCAAGGCCGAGAAGCCGGGCGC
The DNA here is from genome assembly GCF_001418475.1 of Streptomyces ossamyceticus. Lineage (GTDB taxonomy): Bacteria > Actinomycetota > Actinomycetes > Streptomycetales > Streptomycetaceae > Streptomyces > Streptomyces ossamyceticus. Next base: position 9,063 of record NZ_LIQX01000259.1, read on the forward strand.
GGCGGCCAAGGCCGAGAGAGAGGAAGAGGCGCAGGTCGAGGCGGAGGCCGTCGCGGCAGCCGCTGAGCCGAAGGCGGAGGCTGCGCCCGAGGCCGCCCCGGAGGCCGCCGAGTCCGTGGTCGAGGCCGACGAGGAGGCCGCGCGGGAGACCGAGGCGGTCGCGGAGGCGGAGGCGGAGCCGGTGGTCACGGAGACCGCCACCGCGGCCGAGGCGGAGCCTGTCGCGGAGGGTGAGCCGGAGGCCGAGGCGGAGCCCGCCGCGGAACCCCTCACGAAGGGTGAGCCCGAGGTCCAGACGGAGCCGACGGCCACGAAGCAGGCCGACGCCGAGCCGCAGGCCGAGACGGTCGAGGAGCCCGAGGTCGAGTCCGGAGCCGAGCCCGAGGCTGCCGCAGCGCCCGAGGCCGCGGACGAGGCGGAGCCGCAGGCCGAGTCCGCCCCCGAGCCGGAAGCCGCCACGTCGCCGGAGGCCGCCACGGGGGCCGCCTGCGGCTCCGCCTCGGCGGCGACCACCGGCTCCGAAGGCGCGGCGGCGTCGGCCTCCGGCTCGGGGGCCGTGGCCGCCTCCTCGGGCTCGGGCGACGTGGCGGCCTCCGGCGACGTGGCGGCCTCCGGCGACGT
>NZ_LIQX01000026.1 GCF_001418475.1 Streptomyces ossamyceticus
AGCCCCCACCCACCCGCACCCCCGAAAACCGGTCCGGACACAGAGACGGCACTGGACCGGAGTGATCGGGTTCCCTGACGATCGGGGTATGACAGAGACTCCGCCGACATCGACCCACACCCCCCGCGCCTTCCTCGTGCTGCACGGCTGGCAGAACCACCGGCCCGTCGGGCACTGGCAGTACTGGCTGGCCGACCGCCTCGCCGACCTGGGGCACGAGGTGGTGTACCCGCAACTGCCGGAGGCGGACGATCCGGATCTGGAGCGGTGGCTGGCGGAGCTGGACGCGCTGCTGGGGGAGTTGGCGGGCAGACGGGTCACCGTGGTGTGCCACAGCCTCGCCTGTCTGCTGTGGCTGCACGCCGTGGCCCGCGACGACGTCCTGTCCGGGCCGGTCGAGCGGGTCCTCCTCGTCGCGCCGCCGTCCGCGGAGGTCGCCCTGGAGAACCCGGAGATCGCCGAGTTCGCCCCGCCGCCGCTGACGCCGGAGCGGGTCGCGGCGGCCGCCGAGTCCACCCGGGTCGTCGGCACCGACAACGACCCGTACTGCCCGCAGGGCGCGGCCGCCGCGTACGCCGCACCGCTGGGCCTGCCCGCCGACGTACTGCCGGGCGAGGCCCACCTCAACCCCGACTCGGGCTACGGGCCCTGGCCGTCGATGCTCGACTGGTGCCTCGCGGCCTCCTCCGACGGGTACGAGGAGATGGCGGTCCAGGACCGTTCCGCGCAGCGGGCGGACGCGTCCGGGACCTGAACCGCCGCGCTCAGCTGCTGCCCGCCTTGAGGAGCGCCGCCACGATCGGGCCCGCGGACTCGCTGCCGTGGCCGCCCTCCTGGACGACGCCGGCGGAGGCCAGGTCGCCCTTCCAGGCGGTGAACCAGCCGTTGGGCTCCTTCTGGCCGTCGACCTCCGCCGAGCCGGTCTTCGCGCCGAAGTCGGGGCCGAGACCCGCCATCGCCTCGGCCGCCGTACCCGCCGCGGCGGTGTACTGGAGGAGTTCGCGCAGCTGGGAGCGGACGCTCTCCGACATGGGCCGGGACGCGGTCGCGAGGGTGCGGCCGTCGACGGACGGGGCGACCAGGTAGGGCTGCTTGAAGACGCCCGTCTTGGCCGTCGACACCACGGACGCCATGTTCAGCGGGTTCATCCGCACCCCGCCCTGCCCGATCAGCGAGGCGGCCATCGGCGCGGCGCTCTGCACCGGCACCGCGCCGTCGAAGGTCGGCACGCCGATCGCCCAGTTGTTCATGCCCAGGCCGAAGACCTGCTGGGCCTCCAGGGTCAGCGAGTTGTCGTCGAGTTTCTTCGCCTGCGAGATGAAGGCGGTGTTGCAGGAGCGGGCGAAGCTCGCCTTGAACGTCCCGCCGTTGATCTTGAACTTGTCGTCGTTCTGGAACTTCCAGCCGCCGTACGACGAGTACTTCGGGCACGGGTGGACCTTGTTCGCCGAGGCCAGGCCCTTGTCGATGAGAAGCGCGGACGACACGATCTTCATGGTGGAGCCGGGGGCGAGGGAGCCCTGGAAGGCCACGTTGAAGCCGTGGCCCGAGTTGGCGACGGCCAGGATCTCGCCGGTCGACGGGCGCATCACGACCACCGACGCCCGCTTCCTGGTGTTCACCTGCTGCTCGGCGGTGGCCTGGAGGGACGGGCTGAGGCTCGTCCTCACCTCGCCGGGCGTGCCGTCGCTCAGCTCCAGCAGCGTCTTGTCGGCGTTCTTCTTCTTGCCCTTCTCGGCCTTCGCGCGCACCACGCGCAGTTCGACGCCCGCCTTGCCGCCGGCCTTCTTGCCGAACTTCTCCCGCAGCCCGTCCAGGACCGTGCCCAGCGACGGGTACTTCTTCGCCGTCAGCTCGCCGCCGTCCCGGTCCAGGGCCTTCACCGGCGGCGTCCCCGCCTCGCCGGTGACCAGCCGGTCGCCCTCGCCGAGCTCCGGGTGGACCACGGACGGCCGCCAGTCGACGACCGGTTCACCGTCCTTCTCGGCCCGCACGACGGTCAGGGACGACGTGTACGACAACGGCTTGTCCGTGCCCTTGTACGACACCGTGCCCTTCACCGAGAAGGCGACGTCGTCGCCCGCGCGCTTGCCGCGGGTGAGGGTGACGTCCTTGATGTGGGCGTCCTTGGCGAAGCCGGTCAGCGCGGTGCGCGCCGCCGCGGAGTCGTCCGTGGCGGCGGCGGCCTTGGTGACGGAGCCCTTCTGCCAGGCGGTGAGGAAGGCGGTCGTGGCGGTGCGGACCTCGGCGGCGGACAGGGGGCCGGTCTTCACGGGCTTGGCGTCGCCGGCGGACGAGCGGTCCTCGGCGAACGCGCCGCCGCCGAACACGGAGTACAGGGCGAAGGCGCCGCCGCCGAGCGCGACGACCGCCGCGCCGGCCAGGACGGCGGGCCGCCGTGACCTCGCCGCCGGTGACTTCGCCGAGCCAGGACCCACCGGTGCCGGTGCCGACGCGGGCCCCGGCGCGGTGGGCGGTGCCACGTGCGCCGAGTCCGGCCGTGCCGGCTTCGCCGACTTCCGATCGTCGACACGCCTTCTCTTACCCACGCTCCCGACCTTCCGCTGCGGTTGCCTCTCGTTGCGCACAACGAGGACCCCCACCCTAGAGCTTCGGGGCCGGGCGCCTCCTAGCTCGGGGGTGCGTGTGGTCGTGGAGGGTGCGGGTGAGTGGGGGCCCCGCACCCCGCGACTAAACCGCACCCCCCCACGGCGCACCCCGACCGACGTCCCGTCAGCCGCCGGCCCGCAGGACATCCACCACGATCGGGCCCGCCGCCTCGCCCCCGCGGCCCCCCGCCTGTGCCATCGCCGCCGCGGCGACACCGTCGCGGAAGCCGGTGAACCAACTGTCCGCGACGTCCTGCCCGTCGACCTCCGCGGAGCCGGTCTTCGCGCCGATGTCGCCGGTCAGTCCGGACATGACGCGGGTGGCGGTGCCCTGCGGCGACGTCGCGGTGAGCTTCATCATCTGCTTGAGCTGCGAGGCGGTCGCGGGGTCCAGGCCCCGTGCCGTGGCCAGTTCGCGATCGTCCAGGGCGGGTGACACCAGGTACGGCTGGCGGAACTTGCCGGTGATCGCGGTGGCCGTCACCGACGCCATGTTCAGCGGGTTCATCGTGACCTGGCCCTGCCCGATCGCGTTGGCCGCGCGGTCCGGCCCCACGGACTCCGGCACCGTGCCGTCCGTGGAGGTGATGCCCGTCTTCCAGTTGTCGTTGCCGAGGCCGAACCGCTCCCGCGCCTCGTTCGTCAGCGAGGCGTCGTTCATCGGGTCCTCGTCGATCAGCTTGATGAACGCCGTGTTGCAGGACCGCATGAACGCCTTGGCGAGCGTCGCGCCGGACGACTCGTCGGCCTTCATCCCCGGCAGGTTCTTGAAGGTCTGGCTCTGCCAGGTCGCGGTGTCGGGGCAGGGCGCGGGGCCGTTCATCGTGGCCACGCCGTTGTCGATGAGCGTGGCGGCGGTGAGGATCTTCATGGTGGAGCCGGGCGGAACCTCGCCCTCGAACGCCGCGTTGAAGGCGTCGTCGCGGTGGTTGGCGACGGCCAGCACCTCACCGGTGGCGGTCTTGACGGCGACCACGGACGACTCGGCGTACTTCTCGACGGCCTTCTCGGCGGCGGCCTGCACCTTCGCGCTGATCGTCGTCCGCAACTCGCCCGCCTTGCCCTCGGCGAGGGTCAGCAGGGGGGTGTCGGCGGCGTTCGTGGAGGTGTGCCGGATCGCCAGCTCGATCCCGGGGGTGCCGCCCGCCTTGTCGCCGTAGCGTTCGCGCAGGGTGTCCAGGATCGGCCCGAGGGAGGGGTACTTCTCCTTCGTCAGGGCCGCGCCGTCACGGTCCACGGCCTCGATGGGCGGCGCCTCGGCCTCCCCGGTGTACAGCTCGTCGCCCTTCTTGAGGTCCGGGTGCACGACGGACGGCGCCCAGTCGACCAGGGCCCGCCCGGTGGTCTCGCCCCGCATCACGGTCAGCCGGCTCTTGTACGCGAGCTTCTCGGTCTTCCCCTTGTACGACACCGTCGCCCGGACGGAGAACGGCACGGTCCGGCCGCCCGCCCCGGTCGGCTCGCCCGGCGCGATCCGCACCTCGCCGATCCGCGCGGCACCGGTGTACTCCCCGAGCAACCTCCCCGCGCCCACCGCGTCGTTGGTGTACGACGACGCCGTCTTCGCGTCGCCCTTCTCCCACGCGGCGAAGAACTTCTCCGTGGTCTCCGCGACCTCGTCGGAACTCGGCGGCCCCGTCCGTCTCTCCGTGCCCGTCCCGTCGTTCAGCGCGTCGAAGAAGTTGTACGCCCCGTACCCGGCGCCCCCCACCATCACCACGAGCACTCCGCCGACTATGGCGACCTTGGCCCCCTTGCGCATGACCTCTCCCCGTTCGTTCCCCGTGAGCGGTCCTGGCACCTGACCCGGACCACTTTGAACATGTTCAGAAATCGCGTGCCGCGCCTCACTGTAAGCGCGCCGGGTGACGAACGGGGCGGGTGTTCCCCGAATCGTTAGCCCCGGACGTCCTTCCCCATACGTGAACGCTGATCGTGGTGCGGACCGGGACCGGTCGCCGGGATGCGACTCATGGGGCTGAAGTGCACGGTGGTACTGGGGGTGTTACTTGGAGGCGAGAGACATGCGACGTTCGACCACTTGCGTGACCCTGGCCGCCTCGCTGGTCCTTGCGGGAGGCGCGGCCGTAGCGGTACCCCAGAGCCCTGATTCCCCGGCGCGCACCACGGCGGCGCGCGCGGCGGCGCCCGAGAGGCCCGTCACGCACGGGGCCCAGGACGTCTGCAACTACACCATCCAGCGACCGGCCCTGAGGGTCGGCTCGGCGGGCAATGCCGTCCGGCAGGCCCAGTGCTACCTGAACAACTCCATGACGGGCCGGAAACTGGTCGAGGACGGGAACTTCGGATCTGTCACCAACGCGGCGACGCGGCGGTTCCAGCAGTGCGCCGGCATCACCGTGGACGGCACGATCGGCGCCCAGACCTGGTCGTTCCTGGTCTTCTGGGCCAACTCCTGGCGCAACGTGTGCTGATCGGCGCGCGCCGACCGACACGCCCCAACGGGCCTTAGGGCCCTTCTGATGGATCTCCGCGGCGTCGCGACGCCCTGCACGCGCTCTCGCCGCACCGGACAAAAGCCCTAGTAGCTCCGCTACGAGGGCTTCCGCCCGGCACTCCCCCAAGCTCTTCGAGCAGGGGGTACCCCCAGAGCACGCACCGAACGCCGCTCCTTCTCCCACGGAGATCCATCAGAAGGGCCCTAGACCCAGGTATCCAGCCACATCCGTGAACGCCAGCCGTCGATCGGGATGGGCTGTCCGGTGTAGATGGGCCAGAAGTAGATGAAGTTCCAGGTGATGAGGAGGACGAGGACGCCCGCCGCGGCGGCGCCGGCCACACGCCGGCGTTCCGTGGCCGCCGCGGGGCCGAGGACGGCGCCGACGAGCATCGCCACGGCCAGGCACAGGAAGGGCAGGAAGACCACGGCGTAGAAGTAGAAGATCGTGCGTTCCTGGTACAGGAACCAGGGCAGGTACCCGGCGGCGATCCCGCAGGCGATGGCGCCGGCGCGCCAGTCGCGGCGGAACAGCCAGCGCCACAGGACGTAGAGGGTCGCGAGGGCGGCGGCCCACCACAGCAGCGGGGTACCGATGGCGAGGACCTCACGGGCGCACTTCTCGACGGTGTCGGTCGGGCAACCGTCCGTGCCGGGCGGCGGCGACTCGTAGAAGTACGAGACGGGCCGGCCGGCGATGATCCAGCTCCACGGGTTCGACTGGTAGGTGTGCGGCGAAGACAGGCCCACATGGAACTCGTAGACCGCGTGCTCGTAGTGCCACAGGCTGCGCAGCCAGTCCGGCAGCCAGTCGAACCAGCCGCCCTTGCCCTCGGTCGCCGCCCAGTTGCGGTAGTAGCCGCCGGTGCCGTCGTCCGGGGAGACGATCCAGCCGGTCCACGAGACCAGATAGGTGACGATCACCACCGGGACCGTCGACAGGAACGCCCAGCCCAGGTCGCGCTGGAGCGTCGCGATCAGCGGCTGACGGGCACCGGCGACCTTGCGCGCCGAGTAGTCCCACAGCACCGTCATGATCCCGAAGAACACCAGGAAGTACAGGGCGTTCCACTTGGTGCCGAAGGCCAGACCGAGGCAGAGCCCCGCCAGCAGCCGGTACGGGCGCAGGCCCAGCCGGGTCGTCTCCGCGACGAGCGGGTGGGGCCGTACGACCCCGTCGCCGTCCCGTGGCAACGCCGCTGCCAGCCGCGCGCGTGCCTTGTCCCGGTCGATGACCAGACAGCCGAAGGCCGCCAGCACGAAGAACATCAGCACCTGGTCGAGCAGCGCCGTGCGGCTCATCACGAAGTGCAGCCCGTCCACCGCCATCAGCCCGCCCGCCAGGCAGCCCAGGAACGTCGAGCGGAAGATCCGGCGGCCGATCCGGCACAGCATCAGCACCGACAGCGTGCCGAGCACCGCCGTCATGAAGCGCCAGCCGAAGGGGTTGAACCCGAACATCAGCTCGCCCAGACCGATGACGTACTTGCCGACGGGCGGATGCACCACATACGCCGGATCCGTGGGGATCGGCACGTTCCCGTTGTTCTGGAGGATCAGCTCATTGGCGTTCTTGGCCCAGTTGACCTCGTATCCGCGGTGGACGATCGCCCACGCGTCCTTGGCGTAGTACGTCTCGTCGAATATCACCGCCTTGGGGCTGCCCAGGTGCCAGAACCGCAGCAGCCCCGCGACCAGCGTCACCAGCAGCGGACCACCCCACGCCGACCAGCGCACCAGGCGCTCGGCGAGACCCTCGCCCACCCCGATCGAGGCCCAGAAACGCGGGCCGGGCCGGGTGTACGGGGGCACGAGCCGGGCGCTCACGTCGCTTCTGCGCGGCGCCGAGTAGCCGAAACGGCGCAGCCGCTGCTGCCACGACGGCCGCTGGTCTTCGGTGGCCTGGTCCTGCCGGGTGTCCGTGGAGGACGCGGTACTGGTCACCGCGCCATCGTAGGGAACACCGCTGTGGGAGTCCCGTGCGTCGGGGATGTGGCCCCGTCGCCTCCCGTGCTTCGCCCGCCCGCCGGAGCGGCTGGGAGGATGGGGGGTGTGACAGGAATCCTTGTGTTGGCAGGTACTCCCATCGGTGACATCGCGGACGCCCCGCCCCGGCTGGCCGAGGAGCTGAGCGGTGCCGACGTGATCGCCGCCGAGGACACCCGGCGGCTGCGCCGGCTCACCCAGGCGCTGGGTGTGCAGCCGAGCGGCCGGATCGTGTCGTACTTCGAGGGCAACGAGGCGGCGCGCACCCCGGAGCTGGTGGAGGCGCTGGCCGGGGGCGCGCGAGTGCTGCTCGTCACGGACGCGGGGATGCCGTCGGTCTCCGACCCCGGGTACCGGCTGGTCGCGGCGGCCGTCGAGAAGGACATCCGGGTCACCGCCGTCCCCGGCCCCTCCGCCGTGCTCACCGCACTGGCCCTGTCCGGTCTGCCCGTCGACCGCTTCTGCTTCGAGGGCTTCCTGCCGCGCAAGGCGGGCGAGCGGCTCGGCCGGCTCCGCGAGGTCGCCGACGAGCGCCGCACCCTCGTCTACTTCGAGGCCCCCCACCGCCTCGACGCGACGCTCACCGCGATGGCCGAGGTCTTCGGCACGGGGCGCCGCGCCGCGGTCTGCCGCGAGCTGACCAAGACGTACGAGGAGATCAAGCGGGGCCCCCTCGGTGAGCTGGCCGCCTGGGCGGCGGAAGGGGTGCGCGGCGAGATCACCGTCGTGGTCGAGGGCGCGCCGGAGAAGGGCCCGGAGGAACTGGACGCGGCCGAGCTGGTCCGGCGGGTGCGGGTGCGCGAGGAGGCGGGGGAGCGGCGCAAGGAGGCGATCGCCGCGGTGGCGGTGGAGGCCGGGGTGCCGAAGCGGGAGGTCTTCGACGCGGTCGTCGCGGCGAAGCGGGCGCCGTAGCGGGGGCCGCCGTAGGGGTGCGGGTTCGTTGCCGGGTGCGGGTGGTTTTCGTGGTTGCTCGCGCAGTTCCCCGCGCCCCTGAAAAGCCGGGGCTGCGCCCCAGGCTTTTCATTCGCTCCATGCCCCGGTAAAGCCGCGCAAAGCGCGGGTCTCGGACGGGGGGTCTTCCCACAAGGGAAGGCCAAATCGGCTTCAACAGACGGCAGGTCGGGTGCATTCGGCCCCGCTCCGGGCGTCCACTGGTCGTGAGGGCAGACAAGGCCCTCACGGTCCAGCGGACAAAAGGAGCTGGCATGACCGAGATCGCAGAGCGGGCCGTCCTACGGAGCACCGCCACCGCTGTCGTTCACGAGTCGTATTCGTTCGCCTGCATGCGCTGCGGGCACGGCTGGGAGCAGTCGTACGAGATAGAGCACCACAACGACGCCCAGGGGCACGACTTCGTGATGTACGTGGCCGACGGTCATGTCGTGCCGTCGCCGCTGTCGCGGCCCACCTGCAAGAACTGCGACGGTCATGTCGTACGGATCATGCGCGCCGGCCAGGTCTCGTCGGTGCGGGACGCCGAGCGGCGCCGGACCGTGCCGAAGCCCCGCCCGGTCGCGGCCCCGTCCGACGAGGCGGAGGCCGAGCGGACCGAGGCCCCGTCGGACGAGAGGCCGCCCGCCGGGCACCACCACTGGCACCTCTCCGACCTCCTGCACCCCTTCCACCGCAAGGCGAGCTGACCCCCCGGCGAGCCTGCGCAAGGCGAGCCGTCCTCCCCCCGGCGAGCCTGGAGGACATGCCCCGATCCCGCGATTCGTAGGATCGGGGCATGCCTTCGAACGACTCCGGCACCGCCTCCGCCCAGCAGGACAAGAACGCCGCGCCCCCGCTGCCCGCACCCCTCCGGGTGCCCGTCGCCGACTCGCACACCCATCTGGACATGCAGTCCGGCACCGTCGAGGAGGGCCTCGCGAAGGCCGCCTCCGTGGGGGTGACGACGGTCGTGCAGGTCGGCTGCGACATCAAGGGCTCGCGGTGGGCCGCCGAGACGGCCGCCCGGTACGACGCCGTCCACGCCACCGTCGCCCTCCACCCCAACGAGGCCCCGCGCATCGTGCACGGCGACCCCGACGGCTGGTCCCGGCAGGGCGCGCGCGCCGCCGGCGGTGACGCCGCCCTCGACGAGGCGCTCGCCGAGATCGACCGGCTGGCCGCGCTGCCGCAGGTCAAGGGCGTCGGCGAGACGGGGCTCGACTACTTCCGGACCGGCCCGGAGGGCAAGGCCGCCCAGGAGCGGTCGTTCCGCGCGCACATCGAGATCGCCAAGCGGCACGGCAAGGCCCTGGTCATCCACGACCGCGACGCCCACGAGGACGTACTGCGCGTCCTGAAGGAGGAGGGCGCGCCCGAGCGGACCGTCTTCCACTGCTACTCCGGCGACGCCGCCATGGCCGCGATCTGCGCCGAGCACGGCTACTTCATGTCCTTCGCCGGGAACATGACCTTCAAGAACGCGCAGCCGCTGCGCGACGCCCTCGCCGTCGCTCCCCTCGAACTCGTCCTCGTGGAGACCGACGCGCCGTTCCTGACGCCCGCGCCGTACCGCGGACGGCCCAACGCGCCGTATCTCGTTCCGGTCACGGTCCGGGCGATGGCCGCGGTGCGCGGCATCGACGAGGACGCCCTGGCGACGGCGATCGCGGCGAACACGGCGAGGGCGTTCGATTACTGACGGATCACGCCCCGTCAGCCGTACGGGGGACGCGAAAAGATGATGAGCGCCCCCGTGTCGCGACACTGTGTGACCGCGTTGCTTGGGAGGGTGACCGCCGTCCGCTAGGTTCACGTCGCCCGACCCGGACCCGGATCGCCTCTGGAGCGTGTCGTCGTGAGCAACGTGAAGTCCGCACCGCCGTCGCCGTACGAGACCTACGACACCCACCGGACGTACGACAGCCCCGAGCCACCGCGCCCGCGCCCGCAGCGGCACGACGCCGAGACGCTGCCTTACAGCGTCCACGGGGACACCTACCGCCCCGCCTACGAGGCCGGAGTGGACAGCGAGGCGGGCGAGGCGGGCGGTCCGGCGGAGCCCGGCGGCCGGGGCGGCTCCCGGCGGGCGGTGCGGCGCAGACGGGCCGTCGACCGGCCGGGCTCGCTGCGGCGGCTGGTGCCGCAGGCCCTGGTGGTGGCGTTCCTCGCCGGCGGGACCTCCGCGTTCGTGGCGAAGGACAAGGCGATCGAACTGACCGTCGACGGCAAGCCGCGCACGCTGCACACCTTCGCCGGCGACGTCGCCGAACTCCTCGCCGACGAGGGCGTCGCCTTCGGCACGCACGACGTCGTCGCCCCCGCCCCCGGCACCGCCCTGACCAGCGGCGACGAGGTCGCCGTGCACTACGGGCGGCCCGTCCGCCTCACCCTCGACGGCCACCGGCGCGAGGTGTGGACCACCGCCCGCACGGTCGACGGGGCGCTCCAGCAGCTCGGGGTGCGCGCGGAGGGCGCGTACGTCTCCACCTCGCGCTCCCAGCGGATCGGGCGCGCGGGCCTGGAGCTGGACGTCCTCACCGAGCGGACCGTCACCGTCATGGCGGACGGGCGGACGCGGACGATCCGCACCAACGCGGCGACGGTCGCGGAGGCCGTGGCGGAGGCCGGGGTCACCCTGCGCGGACAGGACACCACCGCCGTCCCGCCGACGAGTTTCCCCCGCGACGGGCAGACGGTGACCGTGCTGAGGGTGACCGGCTCGACGGAGGTGCGGGAGGAGCCGATCCCGTTCCGGGTGCGCCGCACCGAGGACCCCTCGATCTTCCAGGGCACCGAGGTCGTCGAGCGGGCCGGACGGCCGGGGACCCGGCGGGTCACGTACGCGCTCCGCACGGTCAACGGGGTCGCCCAGCGGCCCCGGCTGATGCGGACCGAGGTGGTGCGGGAGCCGCAGGACCGGATCGTGAAGGTGGGCACGAAGCGGTTGCCGACGTCCGTGGCCGGGGCGGACGGGCTGAACTGGGCGGCTCTGGCGGCGTGCGAGTCGGGAGGCCGGCCGAACGCGGTGGACCCGTCCGGCACGTACGGGGGGCTCTACCAGTTCGACACGCGCACCTGGCAGAGCCTCGGGGGCCAGGGCCGGCCCCAGGACGCGTCGGCGGCGGAACAGACGATGCGGGCGAAGAAGCTGTACGTGCAGCGGGGGGCGAGCCCCTGGCCCCACTGCGGGGCGCGGCTTCGGGGGTGAGACGGGTGCCTAGTGGCTTAGGGGTGCGGGTTCGTCGGCGGCTGCGGGTGAGTGGGGGGTGTTCGCGCCCACGCGGCGCGGCCGCGTGTGTCACCGCCCCGCCCTTCAGGGGCGCGGGGAACTGCGCGAGAAACCACGAACCACCCGCAGCCGCCGACGAACCCGCACCCCCGAG
>NZ_LIQX01000260.1 GCF_001418475.1 Streptomyces ossamyceticus
TCCCATTTTGCTCGGAGCTCTTAAACCAACTGCTCCGGCAACGGCCGGGGATCGACGGCACCCACCCGGCGGCGGGCCGCCCACAGCCCCGCCGCGACGAGGGCGGCGGCCAGCCCCAGCACGCCCACCGCACCGGCGAGACTGCCGGCCGCGGACTCCCCGGCGAGCAACACCAGCGGGCAGATGAACTCACCGCCGAAGAAGGCCGCCGTCCACAGCCCGGTCCCGCGGCCGCGGTCCTCGAACGCCAGGCGGGACATGGCACTGGTGAGAAGGGCGGGCAGCAGCATGCCGGTGCCCACACAGTTGACGACCGCCCCGATGACCAGCAACGGGGCATTGCCCGCGAGGGACATCACCCCGAAGCCGACCGCGCAGACCGCGAAGACGACGGGCAGCATCGGGGCGGGAGAACGCTTGAGCCGGGCGAAGGTGACCGCTCCGCCCACGGTCGCGGCACTGGCGATCGCGGTGGCCAGTCCGATCACGCCGGTGTTCTCCACCCCGAGATCGTCGAGCAGGTACGACATCTCCACCGGGACGGTGTAGAAGACCATCGCCCCGAAGAAGGTGAGGGCACAGATGCCGCCCAACTGCCGCCAGGGGAAAGCGCGGCGGGCCTCCGTCCCGGCCGGAGTCTCCTCGCCGCCCGCGCGGGCCGCCGGGTTGGGCAGGGCGGTTGCCATCAGCGGGGCGAGCAGCAGGCTGACGGCGTAGACCCAGAAGGGCACGCGCCAGCCAGCCGATCCGGCGGCCCCGCCGAGCACGAAGAAGACGGTGGCCGACGCGGAGGCGCACATGGTCTGCAGGGCGAGGTACTTCACCCGCCGGTGACCGCTGTAGTAGTCGCCGATCAGCGTCGTGCAGCACGTCATGATCGCGGCCTCGGCGACGCCGACCAGGGCGCGGCTGGCGATGATGCCGCCCAGCGAGTCCAGCCACAGCGGTGCCGTGCCGAACAGCGCGTACAGGACGGTCGCCACGACCAGCAGGCGCTTGCGGCCCACCCGGTCCACGATCACCCCGGCGAACGGGGCCAGCAGCGCCAGCGCCAGCGCCGGGACGGTCAGTGCGAGGGGCACCAGCGCCTTGGCCCCCGGGACCGACGCGAAGTGGTCCTGCATCTTCGGCAGTACCGGGGCGATCAGCACCGCCCCCAGGATCGGCAGACAGCTACCCGCCATCAGAAGGGTCACCCGCAGCAGATGGGCCGGGCCCGAGACGGCGACGGCTGACGGAGGGGTGGCATCGACCGCCGCGTGAGGCGGCGGGGGCACGGAACCGGGCATGGCGACTCCATTGAGCGGTGTATGGGAGTGGGCATGCCTCACGGGCGCCGACGGCGCACGGCATGCCGGGGGAGCCCGCACGCCGGCGCCATCCGGACAGCGGCGTGCGGTAGCGACGACTATGGGGGCGCCGAAGCGCCGGTGCCATCCCCTGCGCGATCCGAATCCCGTATCCGGGTTATCCACGCTGTGGATAAGACGGTCGACCGTCACGCGGACGGAAGACGTGCACGACCGTCCCTGCGCAGCGGTGTCCCGGAGCTCGGTCGTCCCGGCCCCCGGGACACCGCCGACAGCCGAGAGTCGGCAGCCGGCACGTCGCGCACGCCGGGCGGCGTCAGCGGACAGGCAGCGGCAGGACGCGCCGATAGGCGGCGACGGCGACGACCGCGACCACCACATGCATCACCATCAGCGCGGCGACGGCCAGCGGCCCACTGCCGGGCGTACCGCCCCCGAGCAGGGACAGGTCGGGCCCGAACGACACGACCACGAGCACGGGCACCAGCCACCGCAGCAGCCCCGCCGGGTTCTTGGCGACACGACGGACGACCGCCCAGCCTATGGCGCCGAGGACGACACCGAACACCGTCAGCGGCCCGTACGCGGAGAGGTGCAGCGGAGCGAAATCGCCCGACGCCCCCGCCGCGCGGGCGAGCAGCGCGACCACCACGTTAGCGAGGACGGCCACGACAGCCGCCGCGAGAAGTCCCGCGACCACGGTCAGGCCACGGGAGCGCGGCGCGGGCGGGGCGGACGATACGACTTCGGGGACGGAACCAGGCATGGGGACCTCCTGCGGAGAGCTCAAGAACGACAGGTGCAGCGCCAGAACGGCAGGCGTTTGATTCCTCAAACATGCGGGACGCTACTCCTTAGTGTTTGATCAGGCAAACACCTCGGTTAGAGTGGCCACCATGACGTCCTCCCGGTGGCTCGCTCCCGAAGAGCTGCGAGCCTGGATCAACTACCTCGACTGCTCGACGCTGCTGAACGACTACCTCGATCAGCAGTTGCGGCGCGACGCGGCCATGACGCACGCGGACTACAGCCTCCTGGCCCGCCTGTCCGTGGCACCCGACCGCGCCCTGGGGATGTCCTTGCTCGCCGAGCAGTTGAAGTTCACCCGCAGCCGCCTCACGCGCGCGGTGATCCGTCTGGAGGAGTCGGGCTACGTGCGGCGCCGGGAGGATCCGGCCGACGGACGCGGACAGCTGGCCGAACTCACCGATGCCGGCATGGAGTTGATGACCAAGGTCGCCCCCGGCCACGCTGCTGCCGTACGCCGCGTGGTGTTCGACTCCCTCAGCCCCGAACAGGTGGAGCAACTCACCACCATCACCGCCACCGTGGTGGCCTCCCTCAAGCAGGCCGGCGAGGAGGACGCCTACCCGGCGGCCCTGCCGTGGCATCGCCGCTGACTTTCGAGAACCCGCCCCGTTCACCGGGCTGAGCCCGCGTCAGTTCGGCAAGCCGATCACCACGTTGCGGCGCGAGGGTGCGGATCCGGTGCGCAAGGGCCAGCCGTGGAGGCTGCCGCTCGAGGGCCGCGTGCTGCTGGTCGCCGCGTACCGGCGGACCGACCTGACCCCACACCAGCCGGCACCGCTGTTCGGGGTGCCCAAGTCCGCAGCCGACCGCATCATCGACCACCTCGGACCTGCGCTCGCCGTCCAGCGACGCATGCGGTTCCGCAAGGACACCGTGCTGGTCGTGAAACAGCACCCTGTCCCCACGGTCGATCACAGCGCTGCCGCACCGTGTCTGCCTCGGCCGGCTCCGCCCGGCGTCGCAGACACGGTGCGGCTGCGCTGTGGAACGCCCCCACTTCGGGTGCTGCTCCGTTTCGACCACCGAGAACAAGACCGCAGGTCAGGCACCCTTGTCCGCAGGCTCAAGAATGGCCACGCACTCCACGTGCAAGGTCATCGGAACGGTGTCAGCCTGGACAGGGCCGACAAAAGCTGCAGGTCAAGTGCAGCTTTCCCGTCCGGCGGACGGGCTTTCAGGGGCCACGAGCGTGAAACGAGCGTCACGGCCGACAGGAAGCGCCGACATGAGTCCCGCCCTCAACCGCGGCTGGCTCCCGGCACGAGGGCGTCGAGATCGATGTCGACGGGGAACGGGACGGACACCTTGAGCCGGCCACGGTGGATCCCGGTCGCCACGTAGGAACTGGTCATTACATCGAGCTCGTAGGTGTGGACGGTAGGGGCACCGGCCTCGTCCTCGATGCGCCAGAAGTGCGCGATCGCGGCCTTGGCATACTTGAAGGGCTTCAGGGATCGGTCGCGGTCCGCCGACTCCTCTGAGACGACTTCGACGACCAGGGCGACATCCTCGGGTGCGTACCAGGTGCGGTCAGGATCGAATGCGGCGGTGGAGACCAGAATGTCGGGCTCGGGGCGGCTCTTCAGGTCGAGGCGAACGGTCATCTCCCGCTCGGCCTCGAAGCCCTCGGGAGCTGCCTGTCGCAGGGCGAAGGTGAGGTTCTCCACCAGCCTGGAATGCCAGGAACGCTGCGGCGACATCATGAAGATCAGGGCTCCGTCGATAAGCTCTGTGTGCCGCGGCGCTTCGGGAAGGTTGTCGAGGTCGTCCGCCTCCCAGCCACTGGGCCGGGGCGGGATCATCCAGTCGGGCAGTTCGGCGGTCACGGCTTCCTCCACGGGCCTTCGGAGATCGTCAAGGGCCTTGAACCGGAGCACTGGCTGCGGCTACGCGACGGTGACAGCGTAGTCGATGCCGCCACCAGGCGGCCCCCAGAGGCAACCCCTGCCAGGGCGAACCGCGTGCCACACTCGTGTCACGGTTCGTCTGTCACCCGTACCGCTCCCCCCAGCCGCCACAACGCCGGTCCAGCACCACGGTGCCGACCGACATGGAGCCGCCCCGCACGGCGACACGGTCAGGTCGACCTCGGGGCGGGTCCGTCGACGCCGTCGGGGCCGTATCACCAGGCGTCCAGTTCGTCGCCGTCGATCGGGGAGATGTTCGCGGACATGTATCCCTCGGCGAACAGGCGGCCCAGTATGCCGCCGCAAGTCCTGGCCGCCGCGATCACACTGCAGGCCCTGCACGGGCTGTCGGACTTCGAGACGGTCCAGGAACTGCGGTGCGACCCGCGGTGGAAGGCCGCATGCGGGCTGGGCCTGAACGATATAGCGTTCGATCCGTCGCTGCTGGCCTACTTCCGCCGCCGGCTGGCCCGTTCCGCCCGCCCGAACCGTATCTTCGAGGCCGTGCGCGAGGTGGTGAAGGCCACCGGCGTGCTGAGGGGCAAGCACCGCCGGGCCCCTGGACTCCACCGTGCTGGACGACGCGGTCGCCGCGCAGGACACCGTCACTCAGATCATCGCCGCCGTCCGCGCGGTGCTCCGCAACGTTCCCGGGGCCGCTGAAGTGGCAGCGGTGCAGTGCACCGCACACGACTACAACGACCCGGGCAAGCCCCGCATCACCTGGAACGACGAGCAGGCCCGCGCCGAACTGGTCGACGCGCTGGTCACCGATGCCCTGCGGCTGCTGAGCCACCTGCCCGATGAGCAACTCGGAGAGAAGGCCGCGAACGCGGTGGGCATCCTGGCCCTCGTCGCCGGGCAGGACGTCGCGCCCGCCGAGGACTCCGACGGCCGCGACGGACGCTGACGCATCACCCGGGGCACCGCTCCGAACCGCCTTGCGGATCGCGGCCACCAGGCCGCTGTGACTGTCGGAGATGACCAGACGGACCCCGCCCAGGCCGCGTTCGCGCAAGGAGTGCAGGAACTCGCTCCAGAACGCCTCGGTCTCCCTGTCCCCGACCATCACGCCCAGCACCTCACGGCCGCCGTCCTCGCTGATGCCGGTGGCGATGACCACGGCCTGGGAGACGATCCGGTGGTTCACACACACCTTGCAGTAGGTCGCGTCCAGGTAGAGGTAGGGGAAGCGGCTGTGGTCCAGAGGCCGGCTGCGGAAGATGGTGAGCTGTTCGTCCAGGTCACCACAGATCCGCGAGACCTCGCTCTTGGAGATGCCGCTGTCCGCGCCGAGCGCCTTGACCAGGTCGTCGACCGAGCGCGTGGACACCCCGTGCACATACGCCTCCATGATCACCGCGTACAGGGCCTGGTCGATGCGGCGGCGCCGTTCCAGCAGGCTGGGGAAGAAGCTGCCGCTGCGCAGCTTCGGTATCGCCAGGTCCAGGTCGTCGGTCTGGGTGGCCAGGGTCTTCTCCCGGTGGCCGTTGCGGAAGGCTGTGCGGGCTTCGGTGTGCTCGTTCCACTGAGCGCTGATCCGGCCGCTGAGCTCGGCCTCGATCAGCTCCTGCAGCATGCGCTCCGCGACGTTGCGGACGAGCTCGATCCCGCCCGCCGTGCGTAGTGACTCCAGCAGGCGT
Organism: Streptomyces ossamyceticus; assembly: GCF_001418475.1. Lineage (GTDB taxonomy): Bacteria > Actinomycetota > Actinomycetes > Streptomycetales > Streptomycetaceae > Streptomyces > Streptomyces ossamyceticus. The sequence goes on from NZ_LIQX01000260.1 coordinate 5,671, forward strand.
TGTAGGTCGGACTGGGACAAGGCCATCGGGCACCTCCAGGGTTGAACTGGCCGTTCACCAGGGAGATTTGCACGGTGGCCTGCCTCATGCGCAGGGAGCGGAGGCCATCACCGGATGCACGCCCAGGGCATCCGCCCGCGCACACCCACACGGTGATCGCCTACACCACCACGCGGGACGCCATCCCGAGGGTCGGTGATCCGAACGCAGCACTCGGCGACGAGCCCCTTGATCAGCTCATGACCCTTCGCCCGCCCGGCCCGCGCGACGGGCCTCTCGCTGTGGGCATCCGGGGGCCGGCGGGCGCTGCCGACTCACCGCCACCAGCGGCCGCAGAGTCGTCGTCGATCCTCAGGACACCACCATCCCGCAAGGCATCGGCCGAGAGCCAGTCACTCGACATTCAGGCTCCACCACCCGCGCTGGAAACGAGACCGTTCGACTGCCCGTACTGCCGTATAGAGCCGAAAGACACCCGCCAGCAGTGGGAGTCCCCTGGGACTTTTCTGGGACTTTTCTGGGACTTTTCTGGGACTTCCGGGCCCATCAAGCGGCACGAGCGTGAAACAGCCGAAAGATCATTCGCGCAGGTCATCGACTACAAGTCACTCATCGCGGCAGGTCACCACGTTCGCTGGTCTCTTCCGGGACATCTGAGCGCCGTACCACCAGCGCGGCCGACAGCCGGGGGGCGCGCGACGGGGCGACGGGGCGGTGGTCCGGGCGGCCGGATCGTTGGTAGGGGGCGGCCCTGGGGAAAGACCCACGGGCCACCCCCCCGGCAGGCGATCAGGCCTCCGCTCAGGCGCGTTCAGGCCGCTCGTTCGGGTCGCTCACGCCGCCGTTCGGCGTACGACCTCCGCGACCTCGTAGCCCGCCTCGACGATGGCCGCGCGTACGGCGGCGTCCTCGACCCTGTCTCCCGAGACGATCACCAGGCCCGACCTGACGTCGACGTCGACGGCCGTGACGCCGGCCACGCGTACGACCTCCTCGGTGATGCTCGTGGCGCAGTGGCCGCAGGTCATTCCGTCCACGGTGAAGATCTTGTCCGCCATCGGGTCGCTCCTGTCCTTCTCCTCCCCGGGCCGCCCCCCAGGGGCCGGCGACGCCGGGGCGTGTGGCACGGGGTACGGCCCGGCGGCCCGCCGTGTTCAGGGGGCCGGAGGTCGAGCGACCGCGAACCACAGTTCCGGCCGCTCCCAGGTGACCTTCGGCGGCGTGGGCCCGACCGCGCCCACGCGCTCCGCGCCCATCCGCCGGTAGCCCTCGCCCTGTGTGTCGTCCGCGACGAACGCCAGGTCCAGCTCCGGCGGATCCGCCTCGGTCGGCAGGGCGTAGAAGCCCAGCAGGCGTCCGTCACCACGGAGGCGGTGGCGGAGGCGGTGGCGGTGGCGGAGGCGGTGACGTGCCGTACGGCCGGGCGCCCGGGGCCGTGACGTCACCGGTGAACGGCTGGCGGCCGCGCCACCGGGAGTGACCCGGGCGACGCACCCCTCCCTCCTCGGCCAGGGCACCGTCGCCTTCCTGGGCCCTCGCCATCCGGCCCGGAGCCTCGCGGCACTCCCGTCACCGCCGCCGTGAACAGCGGTGACAGTGTTGACGGGGGTGACGGGGGTGACGGGGGTGACGGGAG
>NZ_LIQX01000261.1 GCF_001418475.1 Streptomyces ossamyceticus
GTGGGCGCGACCAGCCCCCACCCACCCGCAGCCGCCATGATCACGCGTACCCCCGAGCTGTGACGCACCCCGGCGTTTGGTCAGCCGCGCTCCCGTCCGTAGAATTCCGCGTTCGGTGACGGGCGCGAGTCGGCGCGCCGCAGGTGATCAGGGAAACGGCAGCGCGATGACGGTGACAGAGGACGGCCCGGCGACCACGGACGAGGCCGTGTACGGCCCCGGTATCGACCCCGAGCGGCTCGCCGTCTGCCTCAGCGTGCTCGAGGAACTCGACACGCTGGACGTCGACCACCCGGACGCGATCACGGTGCGCCGCGCCACCGCAGCCATCTACCGCACGGTGAAGCAGCGCCGTCGCCAGGAGCGCCGCGCAGCGAAGACCGCCCACGACAAGGCGGTCACCGAGGCCACCGCCACCGGCTCCGCCCAGCGCATCGACGACGAGACCGAGGGCATCCTGCCGTCGTCGGTGACCGGGACGGGACAGATCGCGGGGATACTCCAGCGCCCGCGCTCCTGCTATGTCTGCAAGGCCCGCTACGTCGAGGTCGACTACTTCTACCACCAGCTCTGCCAGGACTGCGCCGCCGAGAACCGCGCCCGCCGCGACGCCCGCGCCGACCTCACCGGCAAGCGCGCCCTGCTCACCGGCGGCCGCGCCAAGATCGGCATGTACATCGCCCTGCGGCTGCTGCGGGACGGCGCGCACACCACGATCACCACCCGGTTCCCGAAGGACGCGATCCGCCGCTTCAAGGCGATGGACGACTCCGCGGACTGGATGCACCGCCTGGAGGTCGTCGGCATCGACCTGCGCGACCCCGCCCAGGTCGTCGCGCTCGCCGACCAGCTCACCGACGCGGGTCCCCTCGACATCCTCATCAACAACGCGACGCAGACCGTGCGCCGGCTGCCCTCCGCCTACGCCGCCCTAGTCGAGGGCGAGAGCGCCCCGCTGCCCGCCGGGGAACTGCCCGCCCACCACGTCATCGGCGCCTTCAACTCCGGCGCGGTGGACCGGCTGACGGGACCGGCCGAGCTGCCCGTCGGTACCAGCGGCCTCGACGCGCAGCGCGTCGCCGACCTCGCGCTGGTCGCGGGCAACGCCAGCGTCGCCCGGCACCTCGACGGCACCGCCATCGACGCCGGCGGGCTCGTCCCCGACGTGGTGGACAGCAACACCTGGGTGCAGACCATCGAGCAGATCTCCCCGGTGGAGCTGCTGGAGACCCAGCTGTGCAACTACACCGCGCCGTTCATCCTCATCAGCAAGCTCCGCCCGGCCATGGCCGACGCCGCCCGGAAGGCGCCGAGCGGACGCGCGTACGTGGTGAACGTCTCCGCGATGGAGGGCGTCTTCGGCCGCGGCTACAAGGGCGCCGGCCACCCGAACACCAACGCCGCCAAGGCCGCGATGAACATGGTGACGCGGACCAGCGCCCAGGAGATGTTCCAGACCGACGGCATCCTCATGACCTCGGTCGACACCGGCTGGATCACCGACGAGCGCCCCCACTTCGACAAGCTCCGCCTCGCCGAGGAGGGCTTCCACGCCCCGCTCGACCTCGTCGACGGCGCGGCCCGCGTCTACGACCCGGTCGTCCGCGGCGAGCAGGGCGAGGACCTGTACGGCGTCTTCCTGAAGGACTACGCGCCCGGCAAGTGGTGAGACGCCCTCGCCCGGTCCGACACCAGCTCCAGCACCGTCCTCCAGCACCCCGGCGTCCACTCCCGGGGTGCGGCCCGCCTCGTGTGCGTCCCGCAGCGTCAGCACGTCCTCCGTCAGGGCCGCGTCGGCCCAGCCGCCCGCGTGCAGCCGTACGAGGTCGTCGGGGCCGAGGGCGTGCAGGCGTACGAGACGGGCGACCCGCTCGCCGAGCAGGGGGCGCACCGCGTCGGCGGCCAGGTCGGCGTGGCCGGTGTCGTCACCCGGACGGAGCAGACGGCCGAGGGTGTGCACCAGGCCGGCGACCTGGAGCTCCTTGTCGGCCGGCCGTGCCCTGCGCAGCAACGCGGCGGTGCGCAGGGCGTGCTCGTGCTGATCCCCCGGACGGCTCGGACCGCCGGGACCACCTGGGCCGCCGGGCGCGTCCCTGGCGCCCCGGCACGCGTACAGCAGATCCATCAGCTCGTCGATGCCGCGCAGCTCCATGCGTCGGTCCTCCCGAGTCCGCCCGCGAGAAATGCCGTTGCGACACAGGAGCAGATCATGGTCGGCTTGCTATTCGGCCAACGGGACCTGAACTGCGTGCCGAAGCCGGCGATCCGCTGGAGCCGTGCTGGAGCGCGGAGTTCGGGAACTAGGCCGATCGGGTGGTAGCAAAACGTAATGAAATAGGGCGAATCGCCACACGGCGGCGTGCTGAACGCGGAATGACTCAAGACAGTTACCTCGTGTTTTCAGCCCCATCGAGCAGGCGCCCGCTCATTTGGTTACTCTGTACCGGACGGACAGCCTTATATGGGTTCCACCCACACCCACGGTCCGTCCCGGGACAAGCCGGTCACCACGGTCTGCTCTCACCCAAATGAATCCGGCGCCACCGCGTCCGAACTGACCTCGACTCAGACCCGAGCGGATGTCAGGCGAGCAGCGGCAGGCTGGGCCGACGTCCCGAGGGTGACCCGACACATAAGGAGTGCGCGGTGACACCAGAGAAGACGAATCGCGATCAGCGCCCCAAGGAACGCACCGAAGGCGCCGGCCGGACGAAGAAGGAACTCGGCAGCCTCGACGTGTGGGCCAGGTCCGCCCCCATCCGGCTCGCGGGCTACGAGGACGACCTCGCCGAGCCCCACATCCTGCCCAGCGTGGACTGACCGCTCAGCGCCATCGCGATCGCCGTCTGCATGGGCGTGCCAGACTCACGCCCATGCAGATCAGAGAAGCCACCGCCGAGGACTGGCCGCGGATCTGGCCGTTCTGGCACCGCGTAGTCGCCGCCGGCGAGACCTACACCTGGGACCCGGACACCTCCGAGGAAGCCGCCCGCGCCCTCTGGATGGCCCCCGCCAAGCGTGTGTTCGTCATCGAGGACGGCACCGGGGCGGTCGTCGGCTCCGCCTTCCTCACCCCCAACTACGGTGGTCCCGCCGCCCGGATCGCCAACGCCGGCTTCATGGTCGACCCCGAGCACGGCGGCCGGGGCATCGGCCGCGCGCTCGCCGAGTACGTCCTGGCCGCGGCCAAGGCCGACGGCTACCGGGGGATGGTCTTCAACGCCGTCGTCGAGACCAACCCGGCCGTCCGTCTGTGGACCTCCCTCGGCTTCACCGTCCTGGGCACCGTGCCCGACGCCTTCGAGCACCCTCGGGACGGCAGAGTCGGGCTGCACATCATGTACCGGGCCCTCTAGGGGCAGGCGGGACTTCGCGGACGCGGCCCAGAGGCCGCCCGCGCGTCGGCCGAGGCTGTCTCGGTCCCCGTCAGTCGAGCGGTGCCGTTCGCCGCCATGGGTGCAGCTCCTGCAACTGCTCCGCCACGGCGAGGAGTTCGAGCTCGGAGCCGGGGCGACCCACCAGCTGCACCGCGCCGGGGGTGCCCGACGGCAGCATGCCGAACGGCACCGACATCGCCGGCCAGCCCGTCAGATTCCACGGCGGGGTGAGCGGCGAACAGTACGTGTTCACCAGCAGATTGCGCAGCCACCCCCGCTCGTGCCAGGGCGCGGCGGCAGGCCCTCGCCGGGCCAGCGCCGGCGTGAGCAGCACCTCGTGCTCGGCGAAGAACGGCTCCATCCGCCGGCGCAGTCGCTCCCGCCGGTCGCCCGCCCGGACACCCTTCAGGAAGCGGCGCCCCACCGCGGCGTGCACCCGGGTCCGCCGGGTCAGCCGCGCCGGGTCGAGACCCTCGGCGTCCACCGCCGTCCCCGCGGTCCAGTGCGCCAGCGACGTCGTGCCCAGCCAGAGCGGATACGGCGGGTCGGCGCGCCGCACTCGGTGGCCCGCCCCGGCCAGCGCCTCTGCCGCCCGGCGCGCGGCATCGGCGTACGGGCGGGTCACGGTCACCCCGACCAGGGGACTGCGCACGGAGAGGGCGATACTGCGGGGAGAAGAGGAGGGGGTCGGTTCGCCGGGGTCCGTGCCCGTGAGGACCCGGAACATCAGCCGGGCGTCCTCGACGGTCGTCGCCAGCGGGCCGTTCTCCGACATGCCGAACCAGTCGCCGTGCCCGATGTCCGCCGGGACGACACCGAAGCCCGGCTTCAGCCCTATGAGGCCGCAGTTGGCGGCCGGTATGCGCAGCGAGCCCATCCCGTCGTTGCCGAGCGCGATCGGCACCAGGCCGGCGGCCACCGCCGCCGCGCTCCCGCCGGACGAGCCACCGGTGGTACGGGTGAGGTCCCAGGGGTTGCGGGCGGTGCCGTGCACCCCGTCGGTCGTACCGAAGACACACAGCTCGGGCACGTTCGTCAGGCCCACGACCACCGCGCCCGCCGCGCGCAGCCGGGCCACCGTCACGTGGTCCTCGGCGGCCGGGCCGTCCGGTGTCGCCGCCGACCCGTTGCGTGTGGCCTCGCCCCGCACCGAGAGGTTGTCCTTGACCGCCACCGGGACCCCGGCCAGCGGCAGTCCGCCCAGGTCGGAGCGGGTCGCCACCTCGTCCGCCTCGGCCGTCGCGGCCTCCGCCCGGACGGTGCGGAACGCGCCGACCCGCCCGTCCAGCGACGCGATCCGCGCGAGATGCTCCGCCACGACCTCGCGCGGCGTCACCCGCTTCTCCTGTACGGCGGCGGCGATCTCGGCGGCGGTCCGGCCGACCCAGCTGGTCACGGGGGCTCCCTGTCGATCTGGTGTGCGTGGGAGCACTGTGCCCCCTGGGGCGGCGCCACGTCGAGAGCCATGACCGGGGATCCCCTCCGCATCGACACAGTCATCCGATCACCAGCCTCAACTCCCTTGCGCGGCAGCCCCATTGACAGACGGGGGAAACGCTTCGAGGATGCAGACATCCGATGCCTTCAGGCTGCCTGCGAGGTGGAGCGGTATGGCGTGGTCCAGAGTGGTCGGTGTCCTGGTCGGGCTGGTACTGGTCGCGGCGCCCGTGCCCGCGGTGGCCCGGACGGCGTCCGGACCACCCCCGACCACCGTGCCCGCCCTGTCCGACTGGACGCCCGGGCAGGGGAGTTACCTCTTCGGCTCCGGCAGCCGCATCGTGGCCGGGGACCAGGAGGCCGTCGACGTGGCCCGGACCCTCGCCGACGACCTGCGCGCCGCCGGCCACGGCAGCGTCCCGGTCGTCCACGGCGGCGCACGCACGGGCGACATCGTTGTCGGCGTCGACGCCTCCCGCGCGGCGCTCGGCGCCGAGGGCTACGAACTGCGCGCGGACCGGCGCCTGTCGATCACCGGGCGGACCGGCACGGGCGCCTTCTACGGCACCCGCACCCTGCTGCAACTCCTCGCGCGGGGCGACCGCGTGCCCGCCGGCCACACCGTCGACGTGCCCCGCTACGCCGAACGCGGCGTCGGCGTCTGCGCCTGCTACATCCACATCTCCACCGAGTGGCTGGAGAACCTGGTCCGCGACATGGCGTACCACAAGCTCAACCAGCTCCTGCTGGAACTGAAGGTCAAGAGCGACGCCCATCCCGAGGCCAACACCTGGGGCTACTACACCAAGGACGAGATCCGCCGCCTCGTCGCCCTCGGCGAGAAGTACCACGTCGAGATCGTCCCGGAGATCAACTCGCCGGGGCACATGGACCCCTGGATCGAGAACCGCCCCGATCTCCAGCTCACCGACTCCGACGGCAGGAAACAGCCCTCCCGACTCGACATCACCACGCCCGAGGCGTTCGCCCACTACACCTCCCTGATGGACGACTACGCGGAGGTCTTCACCTCCACCTCCTGGCACATGGGCGCCGACGAGTACATGCTGGGCTCCGACTTCGCCCGGTACCCCCAGGTCCTCGCCTACGCACGCCAGGAGTACGGGGCGAACGCCACCCCGCAGGACGCCTTCGTCGACTTCGTCAACCGCGTCCACGCCCACGCCGCCGACCGGGGCAGGGCGCTGCGCATCTGGAACGACGGGCTCACCGGCGCCAACACCGTCCCGGTCGCGGCGGGCACGACCGTCGAGCACTGGCTGGACGTGGCCGTGAAACCGAGCCGGCTGATCGCCGACGGCCACCCCGTGATGAACGCCGCCTACTCCCTCTACCTGGTCCGCGGCGGCTTCCACACGAACACCAGGAGCCTGTACGAACAGGACTGGGACCCACGCGTCTTCGAGGGGGAGCGGCTCAGCTCGTCCGAGGGCGTCACCGGCGCCAAGATCAGCCTCTGGCCCGACAACGGACGCGGGGAGACGGAGAACGAGGTCGCGGTCGCGGCCGACCCGGCCCTCCGGCACCTCGCCCAGGTCACCTGGGGCGCGGCCCGCCCCGACCCGACGTACGCCGAGTTCACCGCCCGCGCCTCCGCGATCGGGCACGCGCCGGGATGGCGGGACCTGACCCGCGTACCGGTCCCCGACGGGACGTACGCCTTCCGCAGCGGGGCCACGACCGCCGTGTACACGCTGCGCCGCACCCCGGACGGCTACGTCACCCTCGCCACCACCACCGGCAGATGCCTGGAGACGCGCGGCGGCAGGCTCACCCTCAACGTCCCGCTGGAGCCCGGCAGCGCGGTCACCGAGGAGCCCTGCGCCGCCGGCAACACCCTCCAGCGCTGGCAGCTGGAGCCGGCGGCAGGCGGCTACGCGCTCGTCAACGCCATCACCCGGATGGCCGTGCACATCACCGCCGACGGGCGGCTCACGCAGTACCCGCCGGACCAACGGCCCGCGGCCGTCTGGCAGCCGGTCTCCCGCTGAACCGACCCGAGGGGTTCCCGCCCCCGTGCCCCTCTCCCGACGCCTCTTCGTCATGACGGCCGCCACGGCAGCCGCGTCCGGCACCGCCCCCGGCCTCCCCCTCACGGCACCCGCGTCGGCCGCGCACGCTCCGGCCGTGACGGCGTCCGCTCCGGTGGAGCCCGCGTACCGCATCCCCGTCGGACCCGACGACGCCCCCGAGGACCTGGTCCGCAAGGCCTCCCTGATCCGGCCCACCGAGCGGCAGATCGCCTGGCAGCGGCGGGAACGCACCGCTCTCCTGCACTTCGGCGTGTGGCACGGCCAGCAGATCGAGCGCCTCGTCGTGGAGGCGCAGCGGGCCGGCGCC
>NZ_LIQX01000262.1 GCF_001418475.1 Streptomyces ossamyceticus
CGGCGTGCGCGCACGCCGTTGCGGGCGGCGGAGTTGGGCCGTGACTCGTCCACACCGCTGCGCAGGGACTGGGAGCGGGTCAAGGACGACGTGATGCGCTGTGCGGTGGCGGCCAAGTTCCGCGCGCATGCCGATATCCGGCACATCCTGCTGTCCACCGGTGACGAGGAGATCGTCGAAGACACCACCACCGACCACTACTGGGGCCGGGGCAGGACCGGGAACGGCAAGAACATGCTCGGGCGGATTCTGGTCCGCACCCGTCACCAGCTGCGCACCGAACTCGCCGAACACGCCGAACACGCCGAGACCCCGGACGGCGACGGCCGCCGCCCCGGGCGGTGATCCGCGCCCCCGCACGGCAGGTCGGTCGTCTCACTGCCGGCCGTCGAATCGCGCGCTCGTCAGCGGGGCGACCGTCGTCCAGCCGAGGGACGCGTACAGGGCCCGGCCGTCCGGTGTCCCGCCCAGTACGCCGACCTCCGCGCCCTCCTCGAACGCCGCCCTGGTCAGGGCGCGCATGACGAGCGTGCCGAGGCCCCGGCGGCGGTGGGACCCGGAGGTCTCTATCTGGTCGACGACCGCGGTCCGCCCGGTCGGGGCGATCTGGCCGCGAGCGGCCCACGAGCCGTCCGGTGCGGCGACCATCGCGCGGATCACGCCTCCCCGGGCCCAGACGCGCAGGCGGTAACCCTCCGGGGCGGTGGCGGCCGGGCCTTCCGGTGCCCCCAGCGGTGCGGTCATCAGCCAGCCAGGCTCGGGGTCGACCCACCAACCCTCGCCCAGGCAGGGGGCGACTCGCGACGCGTCGGCGAAGACCTTGAGCCACACCCCGGCCCCGGTGACCGCGCCGGCCACCTTCCGGACCGTCTCCTCCTCGATGTCGTCATGGGTCCCCGCGAGGACGTGGCGGGTGACATGGGCGGCCGTTCCGTTGTCGATCGTCCAGCCCCAGGGCTCCACGACCGGGGGCGCCGCGCCCCGCGAGACGACCCAGCCGTCGACCCAGGCCCGCACGATTCCGTCCACTGTCGCCCCCGTGTAGGTGTGGCACGTCCATTCGTCTGTAATAGGTGCATCGACAATCAGGCTATTACGTGAGAGGTGTGTGTGTCAGCGGGTCGCCGCCCCTGCGTCGGGTCGTCCCTGATCGCCCACAGCGAACGGCCCGGCCCTCGGGGAACATCCACGGGCTCATGTGCATTGAGTCGGCATAGCTCAACTTGAATGCCGAGGGAGAGATCATGGCTTCGATGTCCGCACCGCTCACCCTGCCCGTACTGCCGCTCGACGACGAGGTCGTGCTGCCCGGCATGGTGGTGCCGCTGGACCTCAATGACACGGATGTACGGGCCGCGGTGGAGGCCGCGCAGGCGGCGGCGCGGGCGGAGCGCGGCAAGCCGAGGGTGCTGCTGGTGCCGCGGATCGACGGCGCGTACGCGGCCACGGGTGTGCTCGGCACCGTCGAGCAGGTGGGCCGGCTGGCCGACGGCGACCCGGGCGCGCTGATCCGGGGACGCGGCCGCGTGAAGATCGGGGCCGGGACCACCGGGCCCGGTGCCGCGCTGTGGGTCGAGGGGACCCGCGTCGAGGAGAGCGTGCCGGAGCCGTTGCCCGGCCATGTCGCCGAACTGGTCACCGAGTACAAGGCCCTGGCCAGCAGCTGGCTGCGCAAGCGCGGCGCCTGGCAGGTCGTGGACCGTGTGCAGGCGATCGACGACGTCTCCGCGCTGGCCGACAACTCCGGCTACTCGCCGTTCCTGACGACCGAGCAGAAGGTGCTGCTGCTGGAGACGGCCGACCCGGTCGCCCGGCTGAAGCTCGCCACGCAGCAGCTCCGCGACCACCTCGCCGAGCAGGACGTCGCCGAGACCATCGCCAAGGACGTCCAGGAGGGCGTCGACAAGCAGCAGCGGGAGTTCCTGCTGCGACGTCAGCTCGAAGCCGTCCGCAAGGAACTGCGCGAGCTCAACGGCGAGAAGGAGGGCGAGGAGTCCGACGACTACCGCGCCCGTGTCGAGGCCGCCGACCTGCCCGAGAGGGTGCGGGAGGCCGCGCTCAAGGAGGTCGACAAGCTGGAGCGGTCCAGCGACCAGTCCCCCGAGGGCGGCTGGATCCGCACCTGGCTCGACACCGTGCTCGAACTGCCCTGGAACGAGCGGACCGAGGACGCCTACGACATCCAGGGCGCGAAGGGCGTCCTGGACGCCGAGCACGCCGGCCTGGAGGACGTGAAGGAGCGGATCACCGAGTACCTCGCCGTGCGCAAGCGGCGCTCCGACCGCGGGCTCGGTGTCGTCGGCGGCCGACGCGGCGGCGCCGTGCTCGCCCTCGTCGGGCCGCCCGGCGTCGGCAAGACCAGCCTCGGCGAGTCCGTGGCGCACGCCATGGGGCGGAAGTTCGTCCGGGTCGCCCTCGGTGGCGTACGGGACGAGGCGGAGATCCGCGGCCACCGGCGCACCTACGTGGGCGCGCTGCCCGGCCGTATCGTCCGCGCCATCAAGGAGGCGGGGTCGATGAACCCCGTCGTCCTGCTCGACGAGATCGACAAGGTCGGCTCAGACTTCCGGGGCGACCCGGCCGCGGCACTGCTGGAGGTCCTCGACCCGGCGCAGAACCACACCTTCCGGGACCACTACCTGGAGGTCGAGCTGGACCTGAGCGACGTCGTCTTCCTCGCCACGGCGAACGTCCTGGAGGCCATCCCCGAGGCGCTGCTCGACCGTATGGAACTCGTCCGGCTGGACGGCTACACGGAGGACGAGAAGGTCGTCATCGCCCGGGACCACCTGCTGCCGCGGCAGCTGGAGCGGGCCGGCCTCGACGCCGACGAGGTCACCCTCGACGAGAGCGCGCTGCGCAAACTCGCCGGCGAGTACACCCGCGAGGCCGGGGTGCGGAACCTGGAGCGGTCGGTCGCCCGGCTGCTGCGCAAGGTGGCCGCCCAGCACGAACTGGGCGAGCGGAAGCTGCCGTTCACCGTCACCGACGCCGACCTGCGCGCACTGATCGGACGTCCGCACCACGTGCCCGAGTCCGCCCAGGACCCGGCGGAGCGGCGCACGGCCGTCCCCGGTGTCGCAACGGGGCTCGCGGTCACCGGTGCAGGCGGCGACGTCCTCTACGTCGAGGCGTCGCTGGCGGACCCGGAGACGGGCGCGGCGGGACTGACGCTCACCGGGCAGCTGGGCGACGTGATGAAGGAGTCCGCACAGATCGCGCTCTCCTTCCTGCGCTCGCACGGCGCCGAACTGGAACTGCCCGTCGCCGATCTGAAGGACCGGGGCGTGCACATCCACTTCCCGGCGGGCGCGGTGCCCAAGGACGGACCGAGCGCCGGAGTCACCATGACGACGGCCCTGGCCTCGCTGCTGTCCGGCCGGCTGGTCCGCACGGACGTGGCGATGACCGGTGAGGTCTCGCTCACCGGGCGGGTCCTGCCCATCGGCGGCGTCAAGCAGAAGCTGCTCGCCGCGCACCGGGCCGGGGTCACCACGGTGATCATCCCCAAGCGCAACGAGGCCGACCTGGACGACGTCCCCGCCGAGGTCCTCGACAAGCTGGAGGTCCACGCCGTCACCGACGTCCGGCAGGTGCTGGAACTGGCCCTCGCCCCCGCGGAGGTGGCGGTCCCGGCGGCCGCCTGACGGCCGCACGACAGTACGGCCGCCCGGCACACGGACGGCCCCCGAGCTCCGGCGGTGACGTGACGGACATCCGCCGGACGAGGGAAGGCCCGGGTCCCGTGAGGGAGGCCCGGGCCTCTCCCTTGGGCGGCCCCGCCAGGGGCACCGCCGTCACACGCGCGTTCCCGGCGGTCCGCGTCACCGCCCACCTGCGGAATACTTACGGCGCCGCCCGTGACGGCGGTCCGCGGCGGAAACTTTGGGCAACTCTTCGGCGACGCGGAACCGGGATCAGGAGCGCTGACGTGCAGGACGAGGGCGGAAACGGCGGCCAGGGCGACAACGGGCCCGCGACGCCGACCGGCGGCATGGACCAGGCGTTCCTCGCGCTGGAGCGGGAGCTGACGGTTCTGCTGCGGCGCGCCCGCGCCAAGTCCGGCGAGATGGCCCGGGCGGTCCACCCGGACCTGGAGTCCGCCGCGTACGGCCTCCTCGCCCGGCTCGACGAGACGGGACGGCTGCGCGCCACGGAGCTCGCCGCGTACATCGGCGTCGGCAAGGCCACGATGTCCCGTCAGCTGCGCGCCCTCGAACACCTCGGCCTCATCGCCCGCGAACCCGACCCGGCTGACGGCCGCGCCTGGCTCGTCCACCTCACGGACGAGGGGCGGGCGCGGTTCCGCGCGGTGCGCGACGCCCGGCGGGTGGCCTACGTACGGCAACTGGCCGACTGGGACCGGGACGAGGTGGCCCAACTCGCGCGACTCCTGCACCAGCTGAACCGGGGCGTCGACGGCTGACGCCGCGAACGGCGCGCCGGGCCGGGTGACGGCGCCTCACCAGGACCCCTCGGCGGCGGGCTTCAGGGCGTCGCCGATCACCGGCCCGCGCCGGCACGCCTCCACGTGCCCGCGCCTTTCCGCCGCCTCACAGCTCCGCGAACACCACGCTCGCGTCGTCGTGGGTCTTCGCCCGGCCGAGGAAGCGGCGTTCGGTGTCGGCGTCCTCCAGGTCCCGCACCCGCTCCACCAGGGCGGCCGCGCCCTCCTTGCGCAGGTACGTGAAGCAGTCCTCCCAGCCGCCCTCGCGGAACATGTCGACCCAGCGGGTGGCCCCGTCGGTCAAGGCGGCCACGGACCGGACCCGTTCGCGCGGGACGATCCCCGTCACCGCCCGCGCCGCCACGGCCGGATCGGCCGCCGCCGTCCAGAAGCCGCCCTCCTTGTTGCGGACCGTCGAGTCGGCGATCGCGGCGGTGGCGAGGGAGGCCCGCGGGAGCCGGGACAGACGGTCGTCCAGCACCGTCGTCACCAGCCCGTCCGGCGCCTCGAACAGCAGTGCCGAGTCGGAAAGGACCAGGTACTCCAGCGTCCGCGCCGACCACCGCGCCAGAACCACTGTGGCCTGCGGGGTTCTTGGGTGAGAAAGGTCACAGGTTTGGGCGTGCGTCCGGGCGGTACGAGAGATGGCCTGCGCAAGAACGGCGGCCAGGGGCGAATCCCGTTCCGAAAGGGACAGTTCGGTCAGCGCGCCGCCGAGGCGGGAGGTGAACCATGCGACCGAATGTCGACAGCCGTAGTCGGCGGGCGGTGGCGTCACGCCGTCGAGGAGGACCACGGCACCGCCCTGTCCCCCGGCGGGAAGCGCGACCGACGCGAAGTCCTCGTTGGGGCGGGAGGGGTGGCCGGGCTCAGAGACGAGTTCCGTACGCATTCGGCCAGTCTGCACGAGCCCTCCACAAGATCCGCGAAAGGCCGACAATGGTCGCCGTACGACCCGGACCCTCCAGCCCGGGCGCCGGGTTTGGCATGGAATGACCGTGAGTGGGGAAGCGCGGCGGCGAATACTGCCAAAGCGCGTCGCCGACGTCCAACCGGCCGACCGGGCGGGGCATCGGCACGAGCCGGGGGAACTTGCCCGCCAACTCCCCGGCGATGTTCACTCCTTCGGGTGGCGGGACTGATGATGCGGGACCACCACCCACCGGCACTGGGAGGGTCGGGAGCCGTACCGGGGGGACGCTCACAAGTTGACGGAACGTCACCCGGGCCCATGGGTAAACGAGTCAGGAATGCGAGCACCGGTGCAGAAGACGCGGCCTCGGCGCGCAGGCAAGAAGGCAGCTTCGAAGGCCTCCGCGGCCTCCCCGAACCAGCAGGGGACGGCGCAGCAGGCCCCCACCGTCGGCACCGGGCGCAAGGCGCACGTACGCAACCGGCTCATCATCGCCGTGGCCGTCGTGGCCGCCGCCATCGCGGGCGCCGGATCGCCCTCGGTCCTCGCCGCCTCGGAGCAACTGCACGCCACCCAGTCCCTGGTCACGCTCGCCGAGCAGACCCAGGAGACGCTCACCCTCGCCCACGCGCTCGCCGACGAGCGTGACGAGGTCACCGCGTACATCGCCGCCGGACGGCCCAAGTCGGCCGCCCCCGACGAGGCGCGCGCCGACCGCGTCGACCGTCAGGTCGCGGAGCTGAGCGCCGACACCGACACCTCCACCGCGCTGCGCGAGGACATCCGGTCCATCGCCGCCGTACGGAAAGCGGCGCTCTCCGGCAAGAGCACCGCTCTCGAAGCGCACCAGGCGTACAGCGCCGTCGTCACCGAACTCCACGCGCTCGCCGAGGAACTCGCCCAGCAGCTGCCGCCCCGCGCGGGCGGCGGGGCGTACGCCCTCGCCGAACTCGACACCGCCGTCCAGCAGGCCGCCGCCGCCCGCGGGCTGCTCGTCGCCGCGCTCAGCGTCCCGAGCACCACGCAGACCGTCATCGACCCGGCCACCGGGCTGCCCACCACCACGACCGGCTCCTCCGCCGCCGACGACAAGCAGCGCGACGCCCTCGGTGCCGCCGCCCAGCAGGCCCGCGTCCGCTCCGACGCCGCCCTCGCCCACTTCCGCGAGACCGCGCCCGCCGGCGCCCGCTCCTCGTACGACGCCACGGTCACCGGCCCCGAGGCCGACACCGCCGAGAAGTACCTCACGCGCCTCACCGACCAGCCCACCCTCTCCGACGACGAGAAGACCACCAGCGCCCCCAAGGTCGACGTCGCGCTCTCCGCCCGTGTCGACCTGATGCGCGGCGCCGAGTCCTCCCTCTACGACCGGCGCACCAAGGACCTCGCCCACCTGCGCGACGACGACGTCACCGCGCTGGAGATCCGGGTCGCGCTCCTCGGCGCGCTGATGCTCCTCGCCGTCGGTGTCGCCACCGGCATGGCACGCTCGCTCACCCGCCCGCTCGCGGTGCTGCGCATCGGCTCCGCCCGCGTCGCCGGTGACCCCCTCGCCGAGGAACCGGTCAAGTTCACCGGCCGCAACGACGAGTTCGCCCAGGTCGTCCGCTCCGTGAACGCGCTCCACGCGCACGCCCTCGCCCTGCACGAGCGGCTCGCGCCCCTGGAGGGCGACCGCAAGCACCTCATCGGCCAGCGTCAGACCATGGCCGACGAACGCGACCGGCTGCGCGCCGAACTCGCCGAGGCCGGCGCCCACCTGGGCAGGATCCAGCACAGCATCAACGGCACGTTCGTCAACCTCGCCCTGCGCACCCTCGGCCTCGTCGAACGGCAGCTCGCCGTCATCGAGTCCCTGGAGGAGCGCGAGCAGGACCCCGACCGGCTCGCCACCCTCTTCAAGCTCGACCACTTCGCGACCGTCATGCGCCGCCACAGCGAGAACCTCCTCGTCCTCGCCGGCCACGAGCACATCCAGCACCACGCCGGAGGCGTCCCGCTGGTCGACGTCGTGCGCGCCGCGGTCAGCGAGATCGAGCGCTACGAGCGGGTCCGTATCGCCGCGCTGCCGCCGAGCGCGCACATCGCCGGGTTCGCCGCCGACGACCTCAGCCACCTCCTCGCCGAACTCCTGGAGAACGGCACGACGTTCTCGCCGCCGGAGATGAGCGTCGAGGTCTCCGGCCGGCTGACGGAGAACGGCGAGGTCACCGTCTCCGTCCAGGACGGCGGCATCGGCATCCCCGCCGACCGGCTCGCGAAGCTCAACGCCCGCCTCACCGACTTCGACCCCGACGCCCCCTACGACCAGGAGGACGGCGAGGACCTCGGCCTCGGCCTCTACGTGGTGGCCCGCCTCGCCCACCGGATCGGCGCCCGGGTCCGGCTCCAGGAGCACACACCGGGCGGCACCGCCGCGGTCGTCGTCCTGCCCACGACGCTGCTTGCCACGACACCGGCCCCGCCCACCGCCGGTCCGGCGCCCACCGCCGGGCCCGTGCTGTCGCTGCCCGGCATCGCCGCCGAGATCAACGACGGTGCCCTGCCCGCCCGCTCCGTCGCCGTCCGCGAACCCGAGGGCGACGGCGACCCGCTGATCGAGGCCGCGGAACGGGCGCTGCTCGCCCGGGACGCCGCCGACACCGCCCGCCGCGCGGGGAACGCGGCCGCCACGGCGGACGACGAGGACACCGCACCCGCCACGGACGGGGACGCGACCGCAGACACAGACACGGACACGGCCGTCCGCGCGGGGAACGCGGACACGGCCACGGACACCGACTCGGCGGTCCGCGCGGGGAACGCGGACACGGCCGGGGACGACGAGGACGACGACGTACGGGAGGACCCGCCGGGGGCCCCGGCGGAGTCCGTCTCCGAGACCACCATGGAGCTGTTCGCTCCCGTGGTCCCGGAGCAGGCCGCCGACGAGGACACCGACGACCCGTACACCATCGGCCCCGACACCCATGAGCGTGCCGCCGACGAGGGGGACGCGGCGCGCACATCGGCGAAGGCCCCGCGCCTCACCGACAAGGGCCTGCCCAAGCGCACGCCCCGGATCACCGCGCCCGTGCCCACGACCCCCAGGCCGCGTGCGGGGGGCGTGAACGCCGACGAGCTCAGGCGTCGGCTCGGCGGGTTCCACCAGGGGGCCAGGGAGGGACGCCGTGACGTCGAGGCGGAGATCGCCGAGCAGTCGGGCGAGACACGGGCACCCGAGCCACAGGAGTACCGGACAGAGGCAGTTGACACCACGGGGGGCACTTCCGAGGAGGCAAGCAGTTGACCGCGCCCAGTACCTTCGGCTTGAGCAGTGAAGCCCGCAACCTGCACTGGCTGCTGACCAACCTCGTCGAGGAGGTGCCGGGACTGCTGTCGGTCGCGGTGGTCTCCTCCGACGGTCTGCTGCTGCTCTCCTCCGACCCCGGCCGCAACGCCGAGGCCCGCGAGGCCCAGGGCGAACGGCCCCAGGGCCCCCGGGGCTCCGCCGCCGACCTCGCCACCATCGTCTCCGGCATCGGCAGCCTCACCATCGGCGCCGCCAAGCTGATGGAGTTCGGCGGGGTCAAGCAGACGATGGTCGCGATGGACGAGGGCAGCCTCTTCGTGATGTCGATCAGCGACGGCTCGCTGCTCGGCGTCCACGGCTCCCCGGACTGCGACATGAGCGTGGTCGCGTACCACATGGCCCTCTTCGTCGGCCGCGCCGGACACGTCCTCACGCCCGAACTCCGCAGCGAACTGCGCAAGTCCCTGGAGGCCGAGGAGATCGAGGCGGCCGGGAGCAGGCGATGAGCGGCGCCAAGAAGACGAGGGCGCGCGCCCCCAAGCCGGGCTCTGCGAGGAAGCCGGGCCCGCAGCGGAGCCCCCACAAAAGACTCCCGACGCGCGGCGGGGACCGCAAACCCGCCCGCGTACGCCCCTACTCCCTGACGGGTGGCCGCACCCGCTTCGGTCATGTGCTCCTCGTCGAGACCTTCGTCGCCGTGCTCGAAGCCCCGGCCGACAGGCCGGAGCCGGACGGGCACACCGCCCACACGTCCGGCAGCGGGGGAGGCTCCCTCACCGGCAAGGTGATGCCCGAGGTGCGGGCCATCGTCGAACTCTGCCGCCGTATGCGGACGGTGGCGGAGATCGCCGCGCTGCTCAAGATGCCGCTCGGCGTGGTCCGCGTCCTCCTCAGCGATCTCGCGGACCAGGGAAAGATCCGTGTGTACGGAACAGGTCACGGCCCGGGACAGCCGGACCGCGCTCTGCTGGAAAGGGTGCTGAGTGGACTCCGCAGTCTCTGACGCCGCCTCGCCAGGCGTCACCCCCGACGCCTCGCACGGCGTCACCCCGGGCGTCACCGTCGACGCCCCCCGGCCCGGCGGCTTCGCCCGGGCCGCCTCCCGCGGTCTCGACCGCCTGGCCGGGGCGCCCGCGCCCCGGTACGAGCCGGAGCCCGAGGAGGACCTGAAACCCTGGCAGGCCGACCTGTCCCGTGCCCCCATCGCCACCAAGATCGTGGTGGCGGGCGGTTTCGGCGTCGGCAAGACCACCCTCGTCGGCGCGGTCTCCGAGATCACCCCGCTGCGCACCGAGGCCCTGATGACCGAGGCCAGCGCCGCCACGGACGACCTCTCCGCGACCCCGGAGAAGATCACCACCACCGTGGCCATGGACTACGGCCGCATCACCCTCGACGACGACCTCGTCCTCTACCTGTTCGGCACGCCCGGCCAGGAGCGGTTCTGGTTCATGTGGGACGACCTGGTGCGCGGCGCGATCGGCGCCATCGTCCTCGCCGACACCCGCCGTCTCACGGACTGCTTCCCCGCGCTCGACTACTTCGAGAGCTGCGGCCTGCCGTACATCGTCGCCGTCAACGAGTTCGACGACAGCGACCGCTACGAGCCGGAGGACGTACGGGACGCGCTGACCGTGCCCGCCCATGTACCTGTCATGATCATGGACGCGCGGAACCGGGCCTCGGTGCTGGAGACCCTGCTCGCGCTCTGCGGCCACGCGATAACCGTCAGCCCCGAATAGCCCCGGCGGGGGGCGCGGGGCACACAGAGGCGTAGGAGACCAGTCCGGATGCGGAAGATACTCGTCGTCGGAGCCGGCCAGTCCGGTCTCCCGCTCGCCCTCGGCCTCCAGTCGCACGGGTACGAGGTCACGCTGATGTCCAACCGTACGGCGGACGAGATCCGGCACGGGCGGGTCATGTCGACGCAGTGCATGTTCCACACGGCCCTCCAGCACGAGCGGGACCTCGGGCTGAACTTCTGGGAGTCCCAGGCGCCGAGGATGACGGGCATCGGCGTCTCCGTCTCCGGCCCCGGCGCCGAGCGCCTCGTCGACTGGGTCGGGCGGCTCGACGGGTACGCCCAGTCCGTCGACCAGCGGGTGAAGATGGCCGGCTGGCTGGACACGTTCGCCCAGCGGGGCGGCCAACTGGTCGTCCACGGCGCGGCCGTCTCCGACCTCGACTACTTCGCCCGGGTCTACGACCTGGTCCTGGTCGCCGCGGGCAAGGGCGAGCTGGTCTCCATGTTCGCCCGTGACGCCGCCCGTTCGCCGTTCACCAGGCCGCAGCGTTCCCTCGCGGCGGCGTACGTCCACGGACTGGAGCCCCGCCCCGAGCACCCCGACCACGAGGTGGCCCGCTGCAACCTGGTGCCCGGCGTCGGTGAACTCTTCGTCACCTCCACGCTGACCACGTCCGGGCGGGCGGACCTGCTCTTCTGGGAGGGGGTGCCCGGCGGCCCGGTGGACGTCTTCCAGGGCGTCACCGACCCGGCCGAGCACCTCGCCCTGACCCTGGACCTGATGGAGCGGTTCGTCCCGTGGGAGCACGCGCGGACCGGCCGGGTCGAACTCACCGACGCGGGTGGGGTACTGGCCGGCCGGTACACCCCCGTCGTGCGGCAGCCGGTCGCCCATCTGCCGGGCGGCGGGCTGGCCTTCGGCGTCGCCGACGTGGTCGTGGCCAACGATCCGCTCACCGGGCAGGGCGCCAACACGGCGTCCAAGTGCGCGGCGGCGTATCTGCGGGCCATCCTGGACCACGGGGACGCGGAGTTCGACGAGGCGTGGATGCGGCGCACGTTCGAACGGTTCTGGGCGCAGACGGCGGGCCCGGCGACGAAGTGGACGAACGCGATGCTCGGGGAGCCGCCGGAGCACGTGCTGACCCTCATCGGCGCGGCCGGCGCCCTGCCCCGCGTGGCCGACCGCTTCGCCAACGGCTTCGACGACCCGGCCGACTTCGAGAACTACTTCTTCGAGGCGGAGAAGACCGAGGCGTACCTGTCGGAGGTCGCGGGCGGCTGAGCGCCGCGGGCGCGACGGGCCCCGGCCACCGCGCCGGAGACGCCCACCGGCCTCCCCTCACGCGACATCACAGGCCCCCTCCTCCCTCACCACACGTTGTAGCCCGCGTCCGAGCCCTTCTTCGCCGTCCTCGGGAGTTTCGGGAGGGCGAACCGTTTCAGCGGTTTGGCCTTGGGGTCGGGGCGTACGGCGCCCAG
Source organism: Streptomyces ossamyceticus (assembly GCF_001418475.1). Classification (GTDB taxonomy): domain Bacteria; phylum Actinomycetota; class Actinomycetes; order Streptomycetales; family Streptomycetaceae; genus Streptomyces; species Streptomyces ossamyceticus. Next base: position 11,879 of record NZ_LIQX01000262.1, read on the forward strand.
AAGGGGGTTGGCGGCGATCGGGGAGACCTTGACGGTGGTGCCGGGGCGGGGGGCCTGCACGACCAGGCCCTTGCCCAGGTAGAGCGCGACATGGGTGGCCTTCGGGTAGTACAGGACCAGGTCACCGGGGCGCAGCTTGGTGAGGGGGACGCGCGGGAGACGGGCCCACTGGGCCTGGCTGGTACGGGGGATGCGGCGTCCGGCGTGCGACCAGGCGCGCGAGGTCAGCCCCGAGCAGTCGTACGCCTTCGGGCCCTCGGCGCCCCACTTGTACGGCTTGCCGATCTGGGCGACCGCGTAGCGCAGCGCCTTCGCCCCGGTGCGGGTCGGCGGCCGTACGGAACTCAGCGCGCCCGAGGCGACGAGCTTGCGCTGGGCGTCGGCCGTCGTGTTCCGGTCCAGCCGTTCGATCCCGGCCAGCTGCTCGGAGGTGAGGGAGGCGAGGAGCCGCTCGACCTCGCCGAGACGGCCGCGTACCGCGTCGCGTTCCTTCTGGCGGCGCTCGGTGAGGGTGAGCCGGCGGTCGAGGGCGGCGCGCGCCCGGCGGGCGAGCGCGTCCGTCGTCCGCTCGCTGCCGGTCATCCGCTGCACGGTCTGCGCGCGTTCCTGGGCGACCTGGCCGATCACATGGCCCTGCTCCAGCGCGCGGTGCGGGTCGCGGGCGAGGAGCAGCCGCACGTACGGGGAGAGGTCGGTGGTGCTGTTCTGGTACTGCTGGCGGGCCAGCCGTCCCGCGGCGCCCCGGCTGTCGTGCAGGGAGAGCCGGGCCGCGCTGAGCCGCCGGTCGAGACGCGCCACCTCCGCCCGCTGCTTGCGCAGTTCCTCCTCGGTGGCGTTGTACGCCTCCGTGGCCTCCTCCACCTCCCGGAACAGCCGCCGCAGATCGGTGAGGAGCCCGGCCACCGAGCGGGCGTCACCGGCGGCTGTGTCGTCGTCGCCGGTGGCCCCGGCGGTGTCGCTGTCGGCGGGGGGCGCGGCGGTGTCGCTGTCGGGCGCGGGTCCGGCCGAGTCGCCCGGCGGCGCCGGCAGCGGGGCCGCCGCGGCCTGGACGGGTGCCGTCGTGAGGAGTGTGCCGGCCGCGACCGCCGTGGCCGTCGCCGTACGGACCAGACGCAGGACCTTTCCTGACACGTCATCACCTCCGGTGCGCGGATGGGCCGTCCATCTCGCACCGGCAGGATGGGAGGAGCGGAGGGCGGGCGCGCGCCGGGTGGGCCGTCCGGCCCGCGGAGGTCACTCGTCGGGGGACGGCGGCCGCTCGGGCGGCGTGGCGGATTGCCGTCGCGGCCCCGACCACGGCCACTTCGGGCCCCGGCCGGGGTCCGCGTCCGGCGCGTACTCGTACTTCCACAGCTGCTGCATGAACCCGCCCCGCCCGGCGTCGACCCTGCGGTACACGAGCACCGTGTCGGGTCCGCCCGCGGGATCGGGCACGGGGACCCGGTACGTCTTCGGCGGGTGCCCGGTGATGCCGAGCAGCACCGGCAGGACGCGCCCGTCCAGGGGGCCGCCGACGAAAGGGGTGTCCTGTGTCTTCACCCGACCAGTGTCACAGGACCGGTGTCACAGCAGGTGGGCGGCGTCGCCGACCACGGGCAGGACACGGCGGGCCAGGGCGCCGACGGCACCGTTCGCGGCCTCCATCGCGAGGGCGCCGCGCACGGCGGTCGCGGTCTGCGGGTCCCGGCCGGCGGTGACGGTGACACAGGCGACGAACTGCTCCACGAGCCAGTCCCGCAGTTCCGCCATGTCCGGCTGCTTTCCCTCGTCCAGCCAGATGAGGGAGGCGGCCTCCACGGCGGTGATCCACATCCGGACCGTCATCCGCAGCCGGAGGTCCGGCTCCGCGACCTCCAGATGCCGCAGGATGTGCTCCGCCGCGGCCCGCCGCACACCGTCCACGATGGCCGTCGCCCGTGACGTCTCCACGACGCTGCCGCCCTGGAGCAGGGCGCTGAAACCGGCGTCGTGCCCGGCGACGAAGGTCAGATACCGGTCGAGGGCGCGGGACAGCCGGGCGGTCAGGGGGCCCTCGGCGGGCTCGTCGAAGCAGTGCTCCAGCTCCTCGGCGGCCGAGCGGAGGGCGGCCTCGTAGAGCTGCTGCTTGCCGCCGGGGAAGTAGCGGTAGACGAGGGGGCGGGAGACCCCGGCCGCCTCCGCGACGTCGTCGAGGGAGACGTCCTCCGGGGCGTTGTGCGCGAAGAGTTCCAGGGCCGCGTCGAGGAGCTGGCTGCGCCGCTCCTCGACGCTCAGACGGCGGTACGCGCGGGTGGGGGCCTCGGACGTCATACCGGCAGGGTAGTCGCGTGGCCGCTGGCTCGGGGCCGGGCGCCTGACAGCTCGGGGGTGCGTGTTTCGTCGGCGGGTGCGGGTGGGTGGGGACTGGTCGCGCCCACGCGGCGGAGCCGCAAGTGTCACCGCCCCGCGCCCCTGAAGGGAACGGGCCTGCGGCCCG
>NZ_LIQX01000263.1:0-376 GCF_001418475.1 Streptomyces ossamyceticus
ACGTCGTACACCAGCGGGCCCTCCCCCACGTCCACCTGTCGTGCGCGGGACGTGTGCGCCGGGGATGTCGCCGCCAGGAGGTACGTGCCCGGGGCCGGGACCGCGACGATGTACGAGCCGTCCGCCAGGGACGTCACCCGGTCCAGTCGGCGGCCGCCGCGGGTCAGCAGGGTCACGTCGGCGTCGCCCACCGGCTCACCGTCCGCCGTGCGGATGAAGCCGTGGATCACGGAGGCCGGACCGCCGCCCTCAGACCCGGTCGCCGGTTCGACCGTCGCCGGCTCCTCCTTCGGCTCCACCGCCAGATGCGGCAACCGCCTCTCCAGCCCCGCCGGCAGCCACCAGTTCGCCTTCCCCAGCAGATGCATCGCGGCCG
>NZ_LIQX01000263.1:398-5928 GCF_001418475.1 Streptomyces ossamyceticus
CGGCTGGTCTCGGCGAGGCCGACCCGCACGGCGCGTGCGTTGTCCTTGGTGTGGACCCACTCCTCGTGCATGCGGCTCACCAGGAACACCTGGTAGTCCATGGAGAGCCCGAAGAGGAGGGAGAGCATGATGACCGGCAGGAACGCGGCGATCGGACCCTCCTTGCCGATGCCGAGCAGTTCCGTGCCCCAGCCCCACTGGAAGACCGCCACCAGGACGCCGAAGGACGCGGCCGCCGCGACGAGGTTCATCAGCGCGGCCGTCAGCGGCACCACCAGGGAGCGGAAGGCGACCATCAGCAGCAGGAAGCCCAGCGCGATGATCGTCGCGATGAAGTAGGGCAGCCGGTCGCCCGTGACCGACGCGAAGTCCTTCGACACCGCCGTCACCCCGCCCACATGGGCCTCCGTCCCGGACGCCGGGATCACGTCGTCCCGCAGCCGGTCGATGAGCAGGTCCGTCCGCTCGTCCTGGGGCGAGGTCGTCGGGACGACCTGGATCACGGTGACACCGTTCGCGGGCGGTACGGCGGCGACCTGGGACACACCCGGTGTGGACTCGATGCGCGCGACGAGGCCCTTCGTGTCCGTGCCGTCCACGACGACCTGGAGAGGCCCGTTGAAGCCGGGGCCGAACCCCTCCGCGAGGAGGTCGTACGCCTGCCGGGTGGTCGTCGTGTCCCGGTGGTTGCCCTGGTCGGAGGTGCCGAGCCGGATGGACAGGACGGGCACCGCGAGGACCACCATCACGACGAGGGCGAGCACGGCGGTCGAGCGGGGGCGCCGCTCGACGTACGCCGACCAGCGGGCGGCGAGACCGCTGGTCACCTCCGGCTCGGGGCCGGCGGCCACGAGCCGGCGCCGTTCGCGGCGGCTGAGGACGCGCGGGCCCAGCACCCCGAGGAGGGCCGGCAGCAGGGTGACCGCCGCGAGCACGCTCAGCACCACGGTCAACGAGGTCGCGATGACGACACCGTCCAGGAAGCGGAGGTTCATCACCAGCATGCCGGCGAGGGCGATGCACACGGTGCCGCCCGCGAACAGCACCGCGCGGCCGGAGGTGTTGAGGGCGGTCACGGCCGCCTCCTCCGGTTTCATGCCGCGCAGGATGCCGCGCCGGTGCCGGGTGACGATGAACAGGGCGTAGTCGATGCCGACGCCGAGACCGATGAGCGAGCCGAGCAGCGGGGCCACGTCCGGGATGTTCGTGGTGTGGCTGAGCAGGGCCGTGGCCGTCATGCCGGTGCCGACACCCGCGATCGCCACGACGATCGGCAGCAGCATCGCGAAGAACGAGCCGAAGGCCAGGAAGAGGACGACGGCCGCCGCGAGGATGCCGACCGCCTCGGACGTGCCCTGGGTGGCCTCCTGCGCCCGGGCGATCGCCTGACCGCCCAGCTCCACCTGGAGTCCGTCCCGTTCGGCGTCCCGCGCCGCCTCGATGACGTCGTCGATCAGCGCCTTCGGTACGGAGTTCGCCTGCTCGGTGAAGGTCACCTGGGCGTAGGCGATCGTCCCGTCCCGGCTGACGCCCGCGCCGCCGCCCGCGGTGCCGCCCCTCCCGTAGGGGCCGGTGACCTCGCCGACGCCGTCCATCCGCCCGATCCGTTCGAGCGCGGGCTCGATCCGGGACCGTACGGACGCGTCCCCGACCGACCCGTCGTCGACCTTCCACACCACCGTGTCGACGTCGCCCGCGCGTTCCGGGAAGGCCCTGTCCATCAGGTCGTACGCGCGCTTGGAGTCCGTGTCCGGGAGCGAGAAGACGTTCGCGTAGTCGGTGCCCGCTGCCGAGCCGGCGAAGCCGACACCGAACACCGTCCCCACCCACAGCAACAGGACCACCAGTCGGTGTTGATAGCACCATCGTGCCAATGTCGCCACGATCAACTCTCCTTCTGCGGCGGTCGATGGGTCCCCCAGGTCCTCGGACCACCTTCGACGGCCGGGCGGCCGGGACGACATGGCCGGCCCATGACTCTCAAGGAACTCCAAGGAGGAAGCCCTCCCCGGGCGCAACACCGGTGCGGATACTGAGGACATGACCCGAGACGAGGGAGTCGACGAGGCCGTGGGCCACGCCGGGGCCGGGCAGCAAGGGACGACGGCCACCGTGCTCGTCGTCGAGGACGAGCCGAGCATCGCGGACGTCCTCGCCATCGCCCTGCGCTACCACCGCTTCGAGGTGATGACGGCCGGTACGGTCCGGGAGGCACTCGCGCTCGCCGAGCGCACCCGGCCCGACGCGGCCCTGCTGGACGTGATGCTCCCGGACGGCGACGGCCGGGCCCTCGGCCGTGAACTGCGCGCCCGGAGGCCGGAGCTGGCGCTGGTCTTCCTGACCGCGCGGGACTCGCCCGCCGAGATCGTGGGCGCGCTCGGCTTCGGCGACGACTACATCACCAAGCCGTTCCACATCGACGAGGTGGTCGCCCGCGTCACCGCCGTGCTGCGCCGTACCCGGCGTGCCGACGTCCTCCCCCAGCGCCCGCCGCTGCGCTACGGCGACCTGGAGCTGGACGAGACGACGTACTCGGTGCACCGGGCGGGCCGCACGGTGGAGCTGACGCCGACGGAGTACGCCCTGCTGCGGTTCCTGGTGCGCAACGGCGGGCGGATCGTGCCGAAGGAGCAACTCCTGCGCCACGTCTGGCAGTACGAGCACGCGCCGGCCGAGTCGACCGTCGTGGAGACCTACATCAGCTATCTGCGCCGCAAGCTGGACGCCCTCGGCCCGCCGCTGATCACCACACGGCGGGGCGTCGGATACGGACTGGCATGACACTCCCCGTGCGGCTCCCCGGAAGGCTCCGGCGGCCCCCCGGCAGGCCCCGGCAGGGGCGCGGCCACTACTCCCTGCGGGCCAAGCTCACCCTCGCCAACGTGGTGCTGCTGGCCGTGGCGATCACCGCGGCGACCACGGTCAGCGCGATGGGCATGCGGCTGTACCTGCTGGACAGCGTCGACGCCGAGCTGATGACCACCCGCGACTCGATCGGCCGGGCGCAGGTCAGCATGGAGCAGGTCGACGCGCTGAGCGCGCTGGTCGCCGTCAGCCGCAAGGCGTCCGCCGACCCGGCCGCCGAGGACGCCGACTCCCTCGTCCAGGGCGCCGTCTTCACCGCCCTGGACGACCGGGGTGAGCCGCTGACCGTCGCCGGTTTCGCGCCCACCGCCGGGCAGCGGGCGCTCGCCGCCGCCGTCGACGACCCGGCGGCCCTCGTCGCCGACGACGAACCCCATGACGTCGACGTGTCCGGCGCCCCGCACCGGGTCACCGCGGCCCGCCTCGGCGACGGCACGACCGTGCTGCTCGCCACCTCCACCGAGTCGCTCCACCAGGTCATCGCCAAGGCCCTGCGGCTGGACTTCGGTGTCGGCGGCCTGCTCCTCGCGCTCCTCGCCTGTCTGACGCTGTTCAGTGTGCGTCGCCGGATGCGGCCCCTGGAGGACATGGTCGAGACGTCGTCCGCGATCGCCGAGGGCGATCTGACCCGCCGCATCCCCTCCAGCTCCGAGGCGACGCTGGAGGTCGAGCAGCTGCGCCTCGCCCTCAACTCGATGCTCCAGCAGGTCGAGTCGGCCTACCGCACCCGCGAACACAGCGCCGCCCAACTGCGTCGCTTCGTCGGCGACGCCTCCCACGAGCTGCGCACCCCGCTGTCCGCGATCCGCGGCTACCTCCAGCTCTACGAGAAGGGCATGCTCACCGATCCGGCCGAACGCCGTCGCGCCTGGGACCGTATGAACGGCGAGGTCGACCGCATGGGCCATCTCGTGGACGAACTCCTCACCCTCGCCCGCCTCGACCAGCACCCCGAACTCCGGCTGCGGAACGTGGACCTGGCCTGCCTGGTCCGTGACGCCGCCGCCGATCTCCGCGCCCAGCAGCCCGAACGCCCCGTCACGGTGGCCGCGGCGGGCGCCCTCCTCGTGCATGCCGACGAGTCGGGGCTGCGGCAGATCCTGGGCAACCTGGTGAGCAACGTACGCACCCACACCCCCGCCGACGTGCCGGTACGCCTGTGCGTGGCACGGCAGGACGGCACCGTGCGGCTGTCCGTCGCGGACGAGGGGCCGGGGCTGCCGGAGGAGGACGCGGCCAGGATCTTCGACCGCTTCTTCCGGGCGGGCGGGGGCGCGGGCAGCGGCCTGGGCATGGCCATCGTGCAGGGCGTGGCGGAGGCCCACGGCGGGGAGGTCACGGTGACCACGTCCCCGGGCGACGGCCTGGAGGTGACGGTGACCCTGCCGCCGCGCTGAGACGTCCGCGGCCCCCGCTCGCCGTCGGATCCAGTCCGGCCCACCACAGCCGGAGGGCTCCGTCAGGCCCAGTCCGGCCACCACAACCGGAACACCCCGTCAGATCCAGTCCAGCCGCCACAACCGGAACACCCCGGTCGCGTCGGACAGGTACTGCGCCCCGCCGACGTCCTCCGTGCTGAGCACGTACTCCTTGCGCTGCCACAGCGGGATCAGCGGGACGTCCTGCGCGACGACGTCCTGGAGGCTCTTGAAGTCCTCCACCGCCCGGCTGCGGTCCTCGTAGCGCCGGCCGTCCCGGACGAGCCGGTCGGCCTCCTTGCTGCTGTACCCGTTCTTCAGGGAGCCGTCGGTGCCCACGAGGGGCCCGCTGAAGGTGTCGGGGTCGGGGAAGTCGGCCACCCAGCCGACGCCGTACGCGTCGAGCCTGCCGTCGGCGTAACGCTGCTGGAAGTCGGCCCAGGGGTAGGCCTTCGTCGTCACGTAGAACAGCCCGGTCGCCTCCAACTGCCGCTTCAGCTCGGCGGCCTCGGCGACGGCCGACTCCCGGCCCTCGGCGTACCCGTACGTGAAGCGCACCGGCATGCTCACGCCGGCCGCGTCGAGCAGCTTGCGGGCCCGCTGCGGATCGGGCTTGGGGTACGTGTCGAAGAACGAGGTGGTGTGGCCCGTGACGCCGGCCGGGATCAGGGAGTACAGCGGGTCGGTGGTGCCCTGGTAGACCTGGGAGACCAGCTTCTCCCGGTTGATCACGGCGGCCAGCGCCTGCCGCACCCGGCGGTCGTGGAGGGGCGAGTTCTCCCGGACGTTGAGAACCAGGTCGCGGGTCTCGGTGCTGTCGGACTCCGTGACCCGCCGGCCGGGGCCGCTGGGCGACAGCCCCGCGAGCACCGCGGGCGGCAGGGTGCGCGCGGCGACGTCGACACGGCGTTCCTGCCACGCCTTCTCCAGCGCCGCCGAGTCCTCGTAGTAGCGCATGAGAACGGGTCTGCCGGTGTGCTGGACGGCGCCCCGGTAGCTCTCGTTGGGGCTGAGGCGGGCCTGCCGGTCCTTCGTGTACGACGTCAGGACGTACGGCCCGGTGCCGTCGGCGCCGCCGTCGGTGCGCAGCCGGTTCGCCGGGTACTCGGTGCGGTCGACGATCGCCCCGGCGCCCGTCGCGATCTTGTACGGGAAGGTGGCGTCCGGCGCGGTGAGGCGGAAGCTGACGGTCTGCCCGTCCACGCTCACCGACTGGAGGGTGTCGAGGAGCGAGGCGGGGCCGACGT
>NZ_LIQX01000263.1:5940-15798 GCF_001418475.1 Streptomyces ossamyceticus
ACGTCGGCCCCGGTCACCTCGCGGCCACTGGAGAACCTCAGCCCCTGGCGCAGGGTGCAGCGGTAGACGGTGAGCGCGTTGCCGGCGAACGCGCAGTCGCGGGCCGCGTCGGGGACGGGGCTCGCGCCGCCGGGCTCGAAGGTCAGCAGCGACTGGAAGACGTTGTTGAACAGGGCCCAGGACCCGGCGTCGTACGCACCGGCCGGGTCGAGGGACGTGACCGAGTCGGTCGTCCCGACGGTGATCGTCCCGTCCGTGTCGTGCCGGGCGGGCAGCAACTGCCAGCCGCCGATCGCCGCGATCGCCAGCACCAGCAGCGACGCGAGAACCCGCATGCGAACCGACCGCATCGGCGCCCCTCCCCATGACTCCACCCGGCCCACGACGCCCACTGGCCACGCGGTGGCGCCGATCACCTAACCACACGCGTTCATACGCGCGGAAGAGGGGTTTTGTTGAGTTGAGAAAGAACTTGGTAAGCGAGGGGAGTGCGTGAACTACGCGCTCCCCACGAGATGCTGACGAACCGTCACGCCTGTTTCGACGCCAGCTCCACGACGGTGATGTCCGACGGCGCCCCCACCCGCACCGGCGGGCCCCACGCGCCCGCGCCGCGGCTGACGTACAGCTGGGTGTCGCCGTAGCGTTCCAGGCCCGCGAGGGTGGGGTTGGCGGCCTCGGCGACGTAGTTCATGGGCCACAGCTGGCCGCCGTGGGTGTGCCCGGAGAGCTGGAGGTCAACACCGTGGTCGACGGCGTCATGGATCTGGACGGGCTGGTGGGCGAGGAGCACCACGGCCCGCGAGGTGTCCCGGTCGCCGAGCGCCCTGGCGAAGTCGGGGCCCTGCCCGTCGTCCTCCCCCGCGATGTCGTTCACCCCGGCGAGGTCGAGGTACGGCAGCTCCCGGCGGTCGTTCTCCAGCGGGGTCATCCCCAGGCGCCGCACCTCCTCCACCCACTGCTCGGCGCCGGAGAAGTACTCGTGGTTGCCGGTGACGAAGTACGTGCCGTGCCGCGCCTCCAGACCCGCGAGCGGCGCCGCCGCCGGGCCCAGGTCCTTCACGCTGCCGTCGACCAGGTCACCGACGACCGCGATCAGGTCGGGCTGGGTCGCGTTGATGGTGTCGACGACCTTCTGCGCGAAACCCCTGCCCAGCATCGGCCCGAGGTGGATGTCGCTGACCACCGCGATCCGGAAACCGTGCGCGGCGCGCGGCAGCTTCGCCAGCGGCACGGTGACCCGTTCGACCCGGGGACCGCGTACGACGCCATAGGTGCCGTAGCCGACCGTCCCGACGGCGGTGGCGGCGACGGCCCCGCCGACCACGCGGGAGACGAAGAGGCGCCGGGAGACACCCGAGGGGGACGCCCCGGCGGGCTCGGTGGGAGATCCGGCGTCAGGTGCGGTGCCGTCGGCGGAGGCCGGGTCGGGGGTCGTGGTCGTGTCGGTGGCCGTGGTCGCGTCGGTGGTCGCCGGCGACTCGGCGGTGGCGTCGGCCCGGTCCGTGGGCTTCGCGCCCGCCGGTACCGGCTCCGGTGCGCGCACCGCCGGTTCGGGGCGCTCGGCCGGGGCCGGGGCGCGCCGCGCCGGCAGACGGATCAGCAGGGGGCGTACGACCTCCCCCGCCAGGAGAGCCAGCAGCAGGTACAGCGAGAAGGCGAGCCACAGGAAGCCCGGCCAGCCCAGCGTCTGCTGCAACCAGAAGGGTGCGCCGCCGCGCTCGGCGCCGAAGGCCGCGAACAGCAGCACCGGCCCGGCGATGAACACACCGGCGCCCACGCGTCTGGCCAGGCCCGGCCCGCGGGTCGTGTCGCGCACCAGCCGGCGCCAGGCGTACCAGTGCAGGAGACCGAAGGCGGCCAGCACCAGCAGGGCCACGAGAACGAAGACGATCACCATCACGTCGTACTCCCCGTCACGTCGTCCGACGAAGTGCGCGCAGTCCACGCAACCCGATGACGCCGATGGCCGTCCCAAGGACAAAGGAGACGACGGCGAGCGTCAGATGCACCCAGAAGTACGCGGTCGGATCGCCCGCGTCGTCGAACGCGAGGCCGCTGCCGTCCTTCCAGAGATTCCGGATGAAAGTGACCCAGATGACCCAGCTCCACACCCCGAAGGCGAGCAGGAACCAGGAGAGGGGGCGGCTGAGCTTCATGGGTTCAGTATCACCGCCGACCGCCGGGGCTTCGCGCCGGGGTGCGAGCGGGGGCGCGGGCGGCGCGGTGGCCGAGAACCGCAGTGGGATTCACCGGGCGGAGCCATGTACTTTCTCGATCGTGCCCGCCTCCAAGAAGACCGCCAGGCGCTCCCTGCCGGTCACCTCCGCCCTCGCCGCGTCCCTCTCGTTGATGTCGCTGTTCTCCCCGGCGCTCGCCCCGGCCGCCCATGCCGCCGACCCGACGCCGAGCGGCAGCGCCTCCCCGTCGGCGACTCCCCCGGCGGCGATGTCGACCGTCGGAGGCGAGCAGTTGGGCAGGCCGGGGACGCAGGCCAACCTGGGCGGTGACGCGCCGGTGGTGCCCAAGGGCATCAGCGCCCGCTCGTGGATCGTGGCGGACGCGGAGTCGGGCGAGGTGCTGGGCGCGCACAACGCGCACTGGCGGCTGGCGCCGGCGAGCACGCTGAAGATGCTGTTCGCGGACACGGTGCTGCCGAAGTTCAACAAGGACGACAAGCACGAGGTCGCCCTCTCCGACCTCGCCGGGGTCGGCGCGGGCTCCAGCATGGTCGGCATAAAGGAGAACGAGACGTACACCGTCCACGATCTGTGGCTCGGTGTCTTCCTTCGCTCCGGCAACGACGCGGTGCACGTCCTGTCCGCGATGAACGGCGGCGTCAAGCAGACCGTCGCCGACATGAACGCCCATGCCGAGGAGCTCCAGGCTCTCGACACGCACGCGGTCAGCCCGGACGGCTACGACGCCAAGGGGCAGGTGTCGTCGGCCTACGACCTGACGCTGATCGCCAGGTCGGGGCTGCAGAAGAAGGACTTCCGGGAGTACTGCTCCACCGTGCGCGCCAAGTTCCCCGGGGAGACGAAGAAGGGCAAGAAGGGCAAGAAGAGCCGGTCGTCCTTCGAGATCCAGAACACCAACCGGCTACTGACGGGCGACAGCGGTCTGGACGCCTATCAGGGCATCGCGGGTGTGAAGAACGGCAACACGACGAACGCGGGCGCGACGTTCACGGGGGTCGCCGAGCGCGACGGCCGGGTGCTCCTCGTCACCGTCATGCACCCCGAGAAGGAGGAGCACAACCAGGTCTACAAGGAGACCGCGAAGCTCTTCGACTGGGGGTTCGCGGCGGCGGGCAAGGTGCAGCCGGTGGGTGAACTGGTGCCGCCGAAGAGTGCGGAGACCTCCGGTGGCGGCACCGACCCCAGCTCGCAGCCGGGGAGTACGGCATCGGCCACGTCCCCCGCGCCGGCCTCCGGTGGCGCGGGCGGCAAGGCGGTGGCCTCCGCGGCGTCCGACGGGACCAGCGGCATCGGGATCGCACTGGGGATCACGGGCGGGGTGCTCGCCCTGGTGGCCGGCGGGGTCTTCCTGGTCAACCGGAAGTGGCCCCTGAGGCGCGGGAAGTAGGGCGTCGATCGCGCGGTTCCCCCCGCCCCTGAAAAGCGACCGGGGCTGCGCCCCGTGCTTTTCATGGGGAGGGCGAGCCGCAGGCCCTTCCCTCCAGGGGTGCGGGGAACTGCGCGAGAAACCACGAACCTGCCGCACCCGCCAAACCCACACGCACCCCCGAGCTATGAGGCGCCCTCCGCCTCCTCCGCCTCCTCCCGCCCCTCCGCCGTCCAAGCCGCGCAGTACAGCAGCAACTTCGCCGTGAAGTTGATCCACAGCAACAACGCGATCGGCACCCCGAAAGCCCCGTACATGCTCTTCGACGCGACCCCCTGCATGTACCCGCTGAGCAGCAGCTTCAGCAGTTCGAAGCCGATCGCCCCCATGAGCGCGGCCACGACGAGCCGCCGCCGCGGCGGGTGGACGCCCGGCAGCAGCGTGAGGACGTACAGCAGGAGCAGGAAGTCGGCCAGCACGGCCACGCCGAACGCGGCGATCTGGAGCACCACCCCACCCCACCCGTCCCGGTCGACGCCGAGCCGGTCCGCGGTCCAGCCGACCGTCGCCGACGCCACCGTGGACGCCGCGAGGGAGAGGAGCACCGCGCCGCCGAGCCCGACGAGGATGCCCGCGTCCTTGGCCTTGGCGAGGACGGGGTTCTCCTCGGGCTCGGGCTTCTCCCACACCGCCCGCAGACAGCCCCGCATCTCCCCGACCCAGCCGATACCGGTGAACAGCAGCAGCGCGCCGGCGATGATCCCGACGGTGCCGGCGTTCTGGACGAGCCCGGCGATGTCGAGCTGGTCGGAGATGCCGGGCACCTGTTCGGCGAGCCGGTCCTCCAGCTCGCGCCGCCGGTTCTCGTCGAGCGTCGCCGCGGCGATGGCCGCACCCATGGTCAGCAGGGGGAACAGCGCGAGAAAGCTGAGGAAGGTCATGGCCGCGGCCAGCCGCGTCCATGTGACCCGCTCCAGCCGTTCGTACGAACGCCACGCATGCGTGGTCATCATGCGTTCGGCCAGCGGGCCTATCCCGGGGAGCTTTTTCAGCCAGTCCATGATCCGACTCTGCCCTCGTCGTGGTCACCCGATGCCGGAGTACCCACATGAGCGCTGATCACCACCGGACGGCCAGCACGAAGGCGCCCATGGAGAGCTGACGCCACGGCAGCACACCGGTGCTCGGGACGCCGCCCTCTTCGAGGGCCCACGGACAGTAGCCGAGGACGGCGAGCCCGGCGGCCAACTGCCGGACGAGTCACAGGTATCCGGCGGTGTCCTCGGTGAGCAGCGCCCGAATCGTCCCGGCCCGGTCGTCGAGCTGATAGCTGCGCCCCGGCCGTGGCCTTCGTACCGCGCAGCCGGACGGTACGCCGCTCCCGGTCGACGACGGCGCCCGTGAGTCCGGCCGCGAGCCGGAGCGCCCCGTGCTCCCCGGTCCCGAGAACTCCGGCAATCTTGAACGACATCCCATTGATCACCCATTTCGGTGAGGCGTCTGGGAAGGCGGGCCGATACGCCGGATTCCTTGGCATTCGCGGCGATACGGTCGCGAGCATGCCAGCCAACGCCGTCCCGTCCTCCGGCCGCACCACCCCTGTCACCGGCTGGGGCCGCACCGCCCCGACCGTCGCCCGGCTGATCCGCCCCCGTACGTACGAGGAGGCCGCGGCCACCGTGCGGGCGTGCGGGGCTCGCGGCGGGATCGCCCGGGGGCTGGGGCGGGCGACGGGGACGCGGCGCAGAACGCGGGCGGCACCGTGCTCGACATGACGGGCCTGGACCGGGTCCACGCCATCGACGCGGACGGCGGCACGGTCCTGTGCGACGCGGGGGTGTCGCTGCACCGGCTGATGGAGGTGCTGCTGCCACTGGGCTGGTTCGTGCCGGTGACGCCGGGGACCCGCCAGGCGACCGTGGGCGGCGCGATCGCGGCGGACATCCACGGCAAGAACCACCGTGTCTCCGGGGCGTTCGCCCGCCATGTGCTGTCGCTGGAACTGCTCACCGCGGACGGCGAGATCCGCACGGTGGTACCCGGCACCCCGCTGTTCGACGCCACGGCAGGCGGCATGGGCCTGACGGGGGTGATCCTCACCGCGACCGTACGGCTGCTGCCCGTCGAGACCTCGTGGATGTCGGTCGACACGGAACGGGCCCGCGACCTGGACGACCTGTTGGCCCGGCTGACGGCCACCGACCGGTACTACCGCTACTCCGTCGCCTGGATCGATCTCCTCGCCCGGGGCTCGGCGACGGGCCGCGCGGTCCTGACCCGCGGCGAGCACGCCTCCCTGGAGACGCTGGAGTACTCGTCGGCACGCGCGCGCGGGGCACGTTTCGGCCGACGGGCCCCGCTCGGCCGTCCGTTGGAGTTCCGGACCTCGCGGTTCCCGGCCGCCCCCGCGTTCGTCCCCGAGGGGCTGCTCGGCCGGTCGACCGTGGGGCTGTTCAACGAGCTGTGGTACCGCAAGGCCCCCAGGGCCCGCACCGACCAGCTCCAGCGGATCTCCACGTTCTTCCACCCCCTGGACGGCGTCCCGCACTGGAACCGGCTCTACGGGCGTTCCGGGTTCGTGCGGTACCAGTTCGTCGTCGGGCACGGCCACGAGGAGGCCCTGCGACGGATCGTGACCCGGATCTCCGCGCGCCGCTGCCCCTCCTTCCTCGCCGTGCTGAAGCGGTTCGGGGAGGGCGACCCCGGCTGGCTGTCGTTCCCGATGCCCGGCTGGACGCTCGCCCTCGACATCCCGGCGGGCCTGCCCGGCCTCGATACCTTCCTCGACCGGCTGGACGAGGAGGTCGCGGCGGCCGACGGGCGCGTGTACCTGGCCAAGGACGCCCGGCTGCGCCCCGAGCTGCTGGCCGCGATGTACCCCCGTCTGCCCGAGTTCCGGGCGCTGCGCCGCGAGTTGGACCCCGACGGCGTGTTCGTGTCGGACCTGGCCCGCCGCCTGGGCCTGTAACGCCCGTACCGCGATCTGCACCCCCGTTCCCCAGTCGCTCAGGAGCTGTCATGAAGGACGCGTTCGGCACCCCCCAGTCGCTGCTGATCCTCGGCGGTACGTCGGAGATCGCGCTCGCCACCGCCCGGCGGCTGATCGCCCGCCGCACCCGCACCGTCTGGCTCGCCGGACGCCCCTCGCCCGACCTGGAGAGGGCCGCCGCCCATCTGCGGGGTCTCGGCGCCGAGACGCACACCGTCGCCTTCGACGCCCTCGCCCCCGACTCGCACGAGACGATCCTCGGCAAGATCTTCGCCGAGGGCGACATCGACATGGTGCTCGTCGCCTTCGGCATGCTCGGTGACCAGGCGCACGACGAACGCGACCCGGTGGCCGCCGTCCGCGTCGCCCAGACCAACTACACGGGTGCCGTGTCGGCCGGCCTGGTCTGCGCGCGGGCCCTCCAGGCGCAGGGCCACGGCTCGCTCGTCGTCCTGTCCTCGGTGGCCGCCGAGCGCGCCCGCCGCTCGAACTTCATCTACGGCTCCGCCAAGGCCGGCCTCGACGCCTTCACCCAGGGCCTCGGCGACGCCCTCCACGGCACCGGCGTCCATGTGATGGTCGTACGACCCGGTTTCGTGCGGACGAGCATGACCGCGGGGCGTCCGGAGACGTCTCTCGCCACCACTCCGGAGGCGGTGGCGACGGCGATCGAGCTGGGGCTGCGGCGCCGTTCGGAGACGGTGTGGGTGCCGGGGGCGCTGCGGCTGGTGATGGCGGCGCTCCGTCATGTACCGAGGCCGCTGTTCCGCCGGCTGCCGCTGTAGGGCGCCGGCCGACCGGGCGCCGAAGGCCGCCGGGGGACCCGGTGGCCGCGCTGGCCTGGCCTCAGGGGATTCCCGGTGGGTCCTCAGCAGGTCCTCAGTGGGCCCTCAGTGGGTGGGAAGCGTGGTGTCGCCCACCGGGGCGCCCGCCTGCGGGGGGACGACCGAACCGCCGAAGGCGAACTCGCGGAGCTTGCGCCAGACCCCGTCGGCGCCCTGCTCGTAGAGCGCGAAGCCGGTGCAGGGCCATTCGGCCTCGTACCCGGCGAGTTCCTCGAACGCCCGGTCCATCGCCTCCTCGGCGATGCCGTGGGCCACGGTGACGTGCGGGTGGTACGGGAAGTTCAGCTCGCGCGCCACCGGCCCGGAGGCATCCCTGACCTGTTTCTGCAACCAGGTGCACGCCTCGGCGCCCTCGACGACCTTGACGAACACCACGGGCGACAGCGGCCGGAAGGTGCCCGTGCCGGCCAGCCGCATCGGGAAGGCCCGGCCGGCGGCCGCGACCTCGACGAGATGTGCCTCGATCGCCGGCAGCCCGGTCTCCTCGACCTCCGTCGGCGGCAGCAGCGTGACATGGGTGGGGATGCCGTGAGCTGCGGCGTCGCCGAAGCCCGCGCGCCGCTCCTGGAGCTGGCTGCCGTGGGGCTCCGGGACCGCGATCGACACACCGATCGTTACGGTCCCCACGTCGTCTCCTGTCGTCGTGTCATACGTCTGTGTCTTCGTCTGTCGTGACGCGCCACCGGCTATCGACTGTACGGCCACGGCGGTGTTCCGGGCAGGCGCGGCCGGAGTGATGTACAGCGCTGCCGGTGGCGCGATCGGCGTGCGGCCGACCGGGGTGGTGCGGCTCAGTGCTTGGCGGGCAGGAATCCCACCCGGTCGTACGCCTGGGAGAGCGTCTCCGCGGCGACGGCGCGCGCCTTCTCCGCGCCCTTGGCCAGGATCGAGTCGAGCGTCTCCGGGTCGTCCAGGTACTGCTGGGTGCGCTCCCGGAAGGGCGTCACGAAGTCGACCATGACCTCGGCGAGGTCCGTCTTGAGCGCACCGTAGCCCTTGCCGGCGTACTTCTGCTCCAGTTCCGCGACACTCGTCCCGGTGAGGGTCGAGTAGATGCTCAGCAGGTTGCTGACACCGGGCTTCTCGGCGGCGTCGTAGCGGATCACGGTGTCGGTGTCGGTGACCGCGCTCTTGACCTTCTTGGCGGTGGCCTTCGGGTCGTCGAGCAGGTTGATCAACCCCTTGGGGGTCGACGCCGACTTGCTCATCTTGATCGCGGGGTCCTGAAGGTCGTAGATCTTCGCCGTCTCCTTCAGGATGTACGGCTTCGGGATCGTGAAGGTCTCGCCGAAGCGGCCGTTGAAGCGCTCGGCGAGGTCACGGGTGAGCTCGATGTGCTGGCGCTGGTCCTCGCCGACCGGCACCTCGTTCGCCTGGTACAGCAGGATGTCGGCGACCTGGAGGATCGGGTACGTGAAGAGGCCCACGCTCGCGCGGTCGGCGCCCTGCTTGGCGGACTTGTCCTTGAACTGGGTCATGCGGGAGGCCTCGCCGAAGCCGGTGAGGCAGTTCATGACCCAGGCGAGCTGGGCGTGCTCGGGGACATGGCTCTGGACGAAGAGGGTGCACCGCTCAGGGTCGAGACCGGCGGCGAGCAGCTGCGCGGCGGCGAGCCGGGTGTTCGCCCGCAGGTCCGCGGGGTCCTGCGGAATCGTGATCGCATGCAGGTCGACGACCATGTAGAACGCGTCGTGGGACTCCTGCAGAGCCACCCATTGGCGCACGGCGCCGAGGTAGTTGCCGAGGTGGAACGAGCCTGCGGTGGGCTGGATTCCGGAGAGCACACGAGAACCAGGCAGCGTCGCGGAGCGCCCCGTTTGAGGGCGGTGGTGGGCGACGGGTGGGCGATCAGAGGCCATGCTCACCATTCTCTCAGGTATCGGGACCCGTTCCGGAACCTACCGGAAACAGATGGCACACGGGTGGGAACCGATCGGGCCCGGGCGGTGTACCCCTGTTGTGAGAACGCGGGAGGGGGGCCGCATCGTCGATGAGGCCGCGGTGATCGCACGCGTACGGGCCGGGGAGCCGGAGGCGTACGCGGACTTGGTGCGCGCCCACACGGGCATCGCGCTGAGGGCGGCCCGGGCGCTCGGCGCCGGTCCGGACGCGGAGGACGTGGTGCAGCAGGCCTTCTTCAAGGCGTACTGCTCGCTCGGCCGCTTCCGGGACGGGGCCGCGTTCCGGCCGTGGCTGCTGTCGATCGTGGCCAATGAGACGAGGAACACAGTGCGGACAGCCGGACGTCAGCGGTCGCTGGCCGACCGAGAGGCGGCCCTCGTGGAGGCCGAGCCGCTGATACCGCCGGCGGCCGATCCGGCGGTCGCCGCGCTGGAGATAGAGCGCCGGGTCGCCCTGCTGGGCGCGCTGGAGCAGCTCAGCGAGGAGCACCGGCTGGTCGTCACGTACCGCTATCTGCTGGAGATGGACGAACCGGAGACGGCCGCCGCCCTCGGC
>NZ_LIQX01000264.1 GCF_001418475.1 Streptomyces ossamyceticus
AAGCACAGCCCCTCAAGCCCGTCCCCCGAACCACCGGAAGCACAGCCCCTCAAGCCCGTATCCCCGAGGGGCCTCCCCTCACACCCGTACCTCAAGGCCCCTCACCTCAGGTCCGCGCGCCCGCCACCAGTTCCGCGATCTGCACGGTGTTCAGGGCGGAGCCCTTGCGGAGGTTGTCGCCGCAGACGAAGAAGTCGAGGGCGGTGGGGTCGTCGAGGGCACGGCGGACGCGGCCGACCCAGGTGGGATCCGTGCCCACGACGTCCGCGGGGGTGGGGAACTCGCCCGCCCCGGGGTCGTCGAAGAGGACCACGCCGGGCGCGGTCGCGAGGATCTCCCGCGCCTTGGCGACGGTGACCTCGCTCTCGAAGCGGGCGTGGAGCGTCAGGGAGTGCGCGGTGACGACGGGGACCCGTACGCAGGTCACGGCGACCGGCAGCGTCGGTCGCCCGAGGACCTTGCGGGTCTCGTCCCGCACCGTCATCTCCTCCGAGGACCAACCGTCCGCGCGCGCCGCCCCGGCCCACGGCACCACGTTCAGCGCCACCGGCTCCGGGAACGGCCCGGTGTCGTCGCCGACGGCCCGCCGTACGTCACCGGGGCTGGTGCCCAGTTCCGTACCGGCGACGAGGGAGATCTGCCGGCGCAGGGTGTCGACGCCGGCCCGTCCGGCGCCGCTGACCGCCTGGTACGAGGAGGCCACCAGTTCGCGCAGCCCGTACTCGGCGTGCAGCGCGCCCAAGGCCACGATCATGCACAGGGTGGTGCAGCTGGGGTTGGCGACGATGCCACGCGGCCGGACGCGCAGGGCGTGCGGGTTGACCTCGGGGACGACGAGGGGCACCTCCGGGTCCATCCGGAAGGCGCCCGAATTGTCCACCACCACCGCGCCCTTGGCCGCCGCGATCGGCGCCCAGCGCTCCGCGATCTCGTCGGGGACGTCGAACAGCGCGACGTCGACCCCGTCGAAGACCTCCTCGGCGAGGGCCAGGACCTCGACCTCCTCCCCGCGCACGGCCAGCTTGCGGCCGGCCGAGCGGGGGGAGGCGATCAGGCGGATCTCGCCCCAGATGTCCGCGCGGTGGGACAGGATCTGGAGCATGACGGTGCCGACGGCCCCGGTCGCCCCCACGACCGCGAGCGTCGGCCTGCCGGCCCGCCCGGCGGCGACGGCCATCAACGGCCGGTGCCGCCGCCGTACGGACCGTACGAACGGACCGTCATCGACCGGTGCCTCCGTAGACGACGGCCTCGTCGCTGTCGGAGTCGAGTCCGAAGGCGGTGTGCACGGCGCGCACGGCCTCCGGGACGTCGTCGGCACGGGTCACGACGGAGATGCGGATCTCGGAGGTGGAGATCAGCTCGATGTTCACGCCCGCGTCGGACAGCGCCTCGAAGAAGGACGCCGTGACGCCGGGGTTGGTCTTCATACCGGCGCCGACCAGGGAGATCTTGCCGATCTGGTCGTCGTAGCGCAGGGAGTCGAAGCCGATGCCGGCCTTGTTCTTCTCCAGCGCGTCGATCGCCTTGCGGCCCTCGGTCTTGGGGAGGGTGAAGGAGATGTCCGTGAGACCGGTGGTCACGGCGGAGACGTTCTGCACCACCATGTCGATGTTGATCTCGGCGTCGGCGATGGCGCGGAAGATCGCGGCGGCCTCGCCCGGCTTGTCCGGGACGCCGACGACCGTGACCTTGGCCTCGGAGGTGTCGTGCGCGACACCGGAGATGATGGCCTGCTCCACCTTCTGTTCCCCTTGCTGCTGCGTCTTTCCGACGACTGGCTCGTTGCTGACCCACGTGCCCTGGAGTCCGCTGAAGGACGAGCGGACGTGGATCGGGATGTTGTAGCGGCGGGCGTACTCGACACAGCGGTGGAGCAGCACCTTGGAGCCGGACGAGGCCAGCTCCAGCATGTCCTCGAAGGAGATCCAGTCGATCTTCCGGGCCTTCTTCACGACCCGGGGGTCGGCGGTGAAGACACCGTCGACGTCGGTGTAGATCTCACAGACCTCGGCGTCGAGCGCGGCGGCCAGCGCGACGGCGGTCGTGTCCGACCCGCCGCGGCCCAGCGTCGTGATGTCCTTCTTGTCCTGGCTGACGCCCTGGAAGCCGGCGACGATGGCGATGTTGCCCTGGTCGACGGACTCCCGGATACGGCCCGGCGTGACATCGATGATCCGGGCTTTGTTGTGGACCGAGTCGGTGATGACGCCTGCCTGGCTACCGGTGAACGACTGGGCCTCGTGACCCAGGTTTTTGATCGCCATGGCCAGCAGGGCCATGGAGATACGCTCTCCGGCGGTCAGCAGCATGTCGAACTCACGTCCGGCAGGCATCGGAGACACCTGCTCGGCGAGATCGATCAGCTCGTCCGTCGTGTCGCCCATCGCGGAGACCACGACAACCACCTGGTTGCCGTTCTTCTTGGCTTCCACGATCCGCTTGGCGACGCGCTTGATGCCCTCGGCATCGGCTACGGAGGAGCCTCCGTACTTCTGCACGACAAGGCCCACGTGCGCTCCTCGCTCGGTTTCGTCCCTTATCCGCACATACACAGGTACTGCGGTCGGCTCAGTCTATCGAGCGGCCGAATCCCGCCTCCGGGCTCCCGCATGGTGAGATGTCCCGCTCACCCTTCGATCACCTCGGATTCCTGCGGGCCGCCGCCGGATTTCACCCCGGCTTCTTCGCCGGGAGACCGTCGGTGGTCAGGCCGCTCCGGGGTGGTCCCTGCCCGCCCGGGGCACGCCGCAGTCATAAAGTGGGCGAGGTCACTCGGGGGGCGCAGTCCCGAAAGGGGGCCGCCACGAGGGCTCTCCCTGCGGTCCTGGGCCTTCGCACCTGATGCCCGACCGTCTTAAAGTTCAACGATTATGGTTCGCCTGTGCGCGTACTTCTGGTGGAAGACGACGAGCCGGTGGCCGAGTCGCTCCGGCGTGGCTTGCAGCGATACGGCTTCGAGGTGGAGTGGGTGTCCACGGGCGGGGCGGCCCTGACGTACGACGGCCCGTACGACGTGGTGCTCCTCGATCTGGGGCTGCCCGACACCGACGGGCTCGACGTCTGCAAGGCGCTGCGGGCCCGCAGCACGGTGCCGATCATCGTGATCAGCGCCCGCAGCGACGAGACGGACCGGGTGGTGGGCCTCGAACTCGGCGCCGACGACTACGTCTCCAAGCCGTTCGGGGTGCGCGAGGTCATCGCCCGGATAAGGGCGGTGATGCGCCGGGTGCAGCCGCGCCCCGCGGACGCGCCCCCGGCCGGGCCCGACCGGTACAGCTCCCGGCTCACCATCGACCGCAAGGCCGCGCGGGTGCACCTGGACGGCACGGAGGTGGGGCTGGCCCCCAAGGAGTACGACCTGCTGGCGTTCCTCACCGAGGAGCCGGGCGCGCTGATGTCGCGCGAGCAGATCATGGAGGCCGTCTGGGACGCGAACTGGTTCGGCCCGACGAAGACGCTCGACGTGCATGTGGCGGCTCTGCGACGCAAGCTCGCGGGCGCGATCACCATCGAGGCGGTGCGCGGAGTGGGATTCCGGCTCATCGTGAACGGCACCGACGAGAACACCGGAGCCTCCGGCGGCACGGGCGCGAGCCACGGCACCCCCGGCGGCACGGGCAGAAACACCGGCACCCCCGGCGGCGCGGGCGGAAACACCGGCAGCACCCCCGGCGGCACGGGCGCGAGCATCGCCACGTCGGGGAGCGCGAGCGGACGCGACGGCGTCTCGGGGAGCGCGGGCGGGAGCAGCGGCGCGTCATGATCCGCCAGCTCATCCGCAGCTATGTGCTCCTCGTGGCTGTGGCGATCGCCCTGTTCACGGTGCCGGTGGCGTTCACGCTCACCAACCAGTTGCGGGGCGACACCAGGGAGTCCATCACCCGCGAGGCCAGGACGATGGCCCGCCTCCTCGGCGCCGGTGACGTCGCCTCCTGCGAGGCGCTGGCGAAGATGGCCGGGGCCTATCCGAAGAAGGAGAAGGTCGAGGTCTCGGCCACGGACCGGTGCGTACGGGAGACATTGCGGCGGCCGACGCCGGACCCGGCGCTGACCCGGGCGCTGGAGCGGGGCGAGGAGACCGTCGACTGGGGCTCGGACTTCATCTGGGGCAAGAACCTGGTGGTCACCGTCCCCTCCTTCGAACGCCCCGCGACCGGCGAGGAGTCGGCCGACGGCACGGCGGACGGGACGCGGGCGGCGGGGAAGAAGCGGACAGCCGACGTCGTCGGCGCCGTCCGGATCAAGTTCTCCACCGACCACCTCACCGACCGGCTCTGGCAGATCTGGGGCTTCCGGGCGGGCCTGGCCGTACTCGTCCTGCTGGCGGCCGCGGGCATCGGCGTGTTCGCCGCGCGGCGCCTGACCGCCCCCCTGCGCCAGCTCAACGAGATGGCCAGCAAGATGAGCGACGGCGACCTGAAGGCGCGTTCCGCGATCACCGGCCCACAGGAGACGCAGACCCTCGCGCGCACCCTCAACCAGGCGAGCGAACGCCTCGACACGCTCATCGCCTCGCAGCGCATCTTCGTGGCCGACGCCTCCCATCAACTCCGCACCCCCCTGACGGCGTTGCGCCTGTCGTTGGACAACATCGCGGACGGCGTGGACGACGAATTCGTACGGGAGGACGTGGAGCAGGCGACCGCCGAGGTGGTCCGGATGAGCCGGCTCGTCAACGGGCTGCTGGTGCTGGCCCGGGCCGAGGCGAAGGTGACCGCGGCGGAACCGCTGTCCCTGCGGGACGTCATCCAGGAGCGCCTGGACGTGTGGAGACCGGCCGCCGACGAGCGCGGAGTCACCATCACGCTCAGGGGGAGTGCCGACGGCCGGCCGCTCGTGCTGGCCAGTCCCGGTCATCTGGACCAGGTCCTGGACAACGTGCTGTCGAACGCTCTGGAGGTCTCACCCGACGGTGCGACCATCACCGTACGGGTGGAGAGCCGGGGCGACGAGGTGGTGCTGTCGGTGCTGGACGAGGGGCCCGGTATGTCGGACGCCGAGAAGTCCCGTGCCTTCGACCGCTTCTGGCGCGGTCAGGGCCTCACCGGCAGGTCCGGTTCGGGCCTCGGTCTCGCCGTCGTCAAGCAACTCGTCACCGACGACGGCGGAACCGTGATCCTCAAGGACGCGCCCGGCGGCGGCCTGTGCGTCGCGCTCACCCTGAGGGCGGCGCGACACGGGGGCGGCTGAACCGGAGGCGGCCGGGCCGGAGGGTGGCTGAGCCGGGGGGTGTGGCTCAGCCACCGGTACGGGTGCCGGTGATCAGCCCTCGGGCATCGCCGACGAGTGGTGGTTCACGATCTTCCAGACGCCGTCGCGCTTCTCGTACTCGTACGTGTAGCGGGCCTTGACCACGCGCTTGTCGCCGGTCTTCGGGTCGGTGAGCGTGAACTGGTAGACACCCGCGTCGATCGCGGAGTTGCCGTCCAGGACGTTGATGATCGTCTGGACCTTCTTGCCCTTGGGCTTGTTCTCCAGGAAGTGGTGGAAGTAGTCGACGATTCCGGCGCGGTCCGTGCGGACCTTGTTGGAGACGGTCGGCAGCAGAACCGCGTCCTTCGCGTAGCGGTCGGCCACCTTCTTCGGGTCCCCGGTCTGCAGCGACTTGTTCCAGCCGTCGAAGAGCGCCGCGATCTCCTTCTTGGAGGGCTTCTTCGGGGCGGACTCGCCACCGGCCAGGCTGACGCCGGCGGTCACCGTGCCGGCGGTGACGAGAGCGGTGGCGGTGACGATGGCGGCGCGTATGCGGTTCTTGCGGGTCATCGTTGACTCCTGTGCGAATGGGGGGGTTCTCCTGCCTCCGCCTCGTGTGCGGTGGAAGTGACTCCAGATTCGCGGGGGGCCGGTTAGGGCCCGTGCAACGCAGATACAGCAGTGGGCCAGGGATCGTACAAAGCACGCACCGCGACACCTCGGTCACCCTCGGTACGGGACTCGAACGTCTGAAAGCCCTTGCGCCGCACTGGAGTTGCCGCTCGCCGCAGTGACGGCGACGTCCACCGGGGTTGCCAACTGCTCGCCGGGGCATGCGTACGAGAGTGAATGAACTCGATCGTGTGATGGTCGGCTTCCGGGCTTGGGGCGGTGTGGGCTGTTCGGGCTACGGTGAGCGGGCGGTCTGGGACACCGGGAACGGAGCCGGCGTGCGGAGCCCCTTTTCCTCTGGAGAGAAGGTCTGGGGCCTCTCCGTCGCCCTCTGTCCGTACCCACTTGGCCAGGCCGTGAGGGAACCGGCCTCCCGAGATCGGACCATGCACAGGATGCGTGTCGCCGCTCCGGGGTTGAGTACACCGGGGACCTGGGGGTACCTCCCACGCCCTTGTGGAAGTGGGGGAGCGCCCAAGACCGTTCGGGGCGTGCGGCTGGGCGGGCTCACTCATGCTCAGTCCCCAGGAACGGTAAGCAGACAGCCATGAGCGAAGTGCTGCTGACTGAGACTTTCCGGAGTACGTCGGGGGACGTGCGGTGGGGCAGGGTCGGGGAGGACGGGCAGGACCCGGTCGTGCTCTGCCACGGCACCCCCTTCTCCTCCTACGTCTGGCGCGGCATAGCCCAGGCGTTGGCGGGCACCGGCCGGTACCAGGTGTTCGTGTGGGACATGCCCGGATACGGGGAGTCGGACATGCACACCGGTCAGGACGTCTCCCTGGCCGCCCAGGGCCGGGTCCTCGCCGAGCTGCTGACGCGGTGGGAGCTTCACGAACCCTCGGTGGTCGCCCATGACTTCGGCGGCGCGGTCTCGCTGCGGGCCCATCTGCTGCACGGGGCCCGCTACCGCGCGCTGGCCCTCGTCGACCCGGTGGCGCTCGCGCCGTGGGGTTCCCCCTCCTTCCGGCTGCTCGGCCGGCACGCCGACGTCTTCGAACAGCTGCCGTCCGCACTGCACAGGGCCCTCGTGCGGGAGTACGTGAGTTCCGTGGGCGGGCCCGGACTGCACCCTGCGGTCATCGACCGGCTGGTCGAACCATGGCTCGGCGAACACGGGCAGCCCGCCTTCTACCGGCAGATCGCCCAGGCGGACCAGGCCCACACCGACGAGATCCAGGACCTGTACGGGGAGATCGGCATCCCGGTGCTGGTGTGCTGGGGCGAGGACGACGGCTGGATCCCCCTGGCGAAGGGGCGGGAACTGGCCGCCCGCATCCCCGGTGCGCGCTTCGAGCCGATCACGAGCGCGGGACACCTCGTCCAGGAGGACAACCCCGCCGAACTCACCGCCGTACTGATGGACTTCCTACGGGAGCACACGGCCTGAGGGGCTTCGCGCGGGAGCACACGGCCGGAGGGGCTTCCTACGTCCGCCGTCGATCTCCCCGTCCGCCCCGCGAGGCGCCTGCCGAGTGCCATCTGCCGGGTGCCGACGGGAGGTCGGAGACACCCCTAGAGCGTCCCCAGTGCCGGTGCGAAGGCGATGAGGAGCGGGAGGAGGGCGAGGAGCGCGGCGGCGGTCGTGGTCGCGGCGCGGCGGGTCCGGTCCAGACGGGGCGGCGGCGACAGGAGCCGCTCGACACGGTCGCCGAGCAGCCGGCGGGTGCTGGCGCAGCTCAACACGCCCCGATGCTGGTTCAGTTCGATCAACGCGAGCGCGGTGGTGAGGTGGCCGCAACGACGGGACGCCGTGTCGTCGGCGGCGAGTTCGACGAGACGGTGGGTCTGGTCGGCGAAGTGCGCGAAGAGCGGGACGCGCGGGAAGCCGGTCGCGAGAGCCGTGGAGAGATGGAGCAGCCAGTCGTGGCGGGCGCGGGCGTGGCCGAGTTCATGGGCGAGCACAGCGTCCAGCTGACGGTCGGTGAGCTTGCCCAACGCGCCGGTGGTCACGACCAGTTGGGGACGGGTGCCGGGCATCAGCCAGGCGTCCGGGTACTCGTCCTCCAGCACCAGCAGGGGGCCCTGCGCGTCGGGCAGACCGGCCGGCAGGTCGGGGGCGCGCTCCCGCAGATGGGCGCGGCGCAGGAGGCGGCGGCGCCGGGCCTCGACGACCTCTCGGGCGAGCATGGCCCCGCTCCACGCGGCCCCGCAGGCCAGCAGCAGCGTCAGGACGGCCGTCCAGGGCGGCGCGGCCGTCAGGTCGTACGCGGCGGTCACGGCCGCCGGCGCGGGCGCGAAGGCATGCGTCCGGACCGTCTCGAACACGGCCGCCGCGCCCAGCACGAGCGCCGCGAGGCAGCTGAGCAGCGCCGCCGCGACGAGGCACTGCCACGCCCACAACGCGACCACGGGTTCCCGCTCCGGCCACCCGGCCCGGAGCAGCGCACGGGGGCCCAGCACGGCGGCGGCCAGGGCCACGGCGATGAGAAGGAGCAGGAGGACGGTCACGTCGGTGACTCCGGTTCCTTGGCGGGGAGGGCGAGGCATCGGTACGGCTTGCAAGGCCGGTGGACACGCTACCGGGAAGGGAACGGTCGCGATCCGCTGAAGCGAGCCGCAATCGAGAGCGTCCGCCTGCGACCCGGCATCCTCGACGGCCGTCAGCCCGCTGATGGTCCGCCCGCTCGGCCCTCGGGTTCTCAGCCCGACGGCCTGCCGGCTCTCAGTCCGTATGCAGGGGCAGGAGCGTCCTCAGCATCTGCGTCATCGCCTCGCGCAAGGACGCGGGTAACCGGGTGTCCCCGACCGCTTCCTCCCAGTCCGCGCGCAACGGAGCGAGTACCGCGCGGGCGCGATCGGTCTCCCCGTATGCCGCCAGCAATGACAGTTGCTCGGCTCGGGCGTACAGCGTCGACACATGCCGTTCGCCGTGCGTCCCGGCCAGCTCGTCGGCGAAGTCGACCGATGTGCCCACAGCCCGCTCGCGGTCACCGGTGATGGTGTGGAGGCTCACGAGGTGTGACGTCAGCAGCAGTGCGGCGTCACTCGCGGTGTCCACCCGGGCGCGCAGCAGTTCCACCTGGGGAATGACACGCGGGGCGTACCGGCGGGGGAAGATCTGGCCCAGTTGCATCGAGACATCGGCGAGCATGAGACCGATCCGCACGGTGATGTCGTGTTCGGGGCCCAGCGCCCGCTCGGCCTTGCGCAGCGCGCGGTCCAGAATGCCCAGCGCGGCGAAGGCGTTGCCCTTCCTCAGCATCGGTCCGGCCAGTCGAGCGTAAGCCATGATCCGCGCCGGGTGTGCTCGCTCAAGGCACCAGTACGCCGTGAGCATGTTCTCCGTCAGAAGCAGTCGAGCCTGTACCCATTCGCCTGTCGCGAGGTACTCCTCAGCCACGTTCTCCCTGGCCAGCATGGTCGTCGTATGGCCACGTCCGCAGACCCGTCGGGCGACGTCCAGCGCACGCCACAGCGCGTCGACACCTCCTTCCTCGTGGAAGACGCGACGCCACCGTACGACCGTGACGAACAGCAGCACGCTCTGTTCCGTATCGGGTTCGCCATGCCCCAGGAACGCCTCCGCATGGGAGTACCAGCGCGTCTGCATGGCCCGCGCGCTGTCCTCCGTCGGTCCCGTCCGTCCGTTCAGCAATGTCGCCGCCGATTCGCGCGCCGCGGCCACGGACTCCGGCAGCCGGTGAGGGTCGCCCGGGTCAGTGGCGCGGGCGACCGCCTGGACGAGCCGGTGGACGGAGATCTCGTCCCCACGCAGCGTGATCATGCTGTGGGCGGCCAGCACGCGAAGCGCCTCCGTCACCTCGGGAGGGCTGCCGAGTTGCTCCAGGTACGACCGGTGAATGCCGTCCGGTGCCCACCATGCGATCACCCGGAGGATCTCCCCGGCCAGCGGGGTGTCCACCAGCCGGTCCAGCGTCACGCGCCAGACGCGGGCGACGGCGCGCCCACCTTCGGGCGCCTGGGCCAGCAACTGTTCCGGATACTCGTCCAGGTGCCGCCGATACCGCGCGGGCGTGATCGCCGCCTCCCGGCAGTACGCCGCCGCCTGCCCCACTGCCAGCGGGAGACACCCGAGGTCACGGCAGAGTTCGCCGATGTCGTCGAGATCCGCGCCATCGTCGTCCATGCGGCCGACCGGTCGGCCGTGGACAGCGGCGAAGAGTTGCACCGCCTTCGGCAGGGTCGGAACGTCCAGGGGCAGCGTCTCCGCGATTCCCCGCCAGCCTTCCGCGCGCCGGGTCGTGACCAGGAAACGTCCTCGCGTGGCCCTCCCCAGCAGCGGCCTCACATCGGCGGGATCGGTGACGTTGTCCAGGATCAGCAGCCAGCCGTCATGCGTACACAGCCACTGCACGGCGAGATCGCGGAGCGCTCTGCGGGGCAGTTGGTCGCCCAGGGCGGGCCGCAAGGCGACCGCGAGATCGGCGAGACCGGCGTCCAGATCAGCAGGGGTCTCCGAGCTGATCCACCAGACCGGGTTGTAGGTGGCCGTGCGACCGGCGGCCCAGTGCGCGGCCAGCGTGGACTTGCCGATGCCGCCCAGGCCGTGCACGGCGATCACCCAGGTGCTCCGGGCCCCGGGGACGAACCAGGCGGGCAGGGTGCCCAGCTCGCCGGGCACCTCGACGTCGGTGTGATCGAGGCCGAGGGCGGTGCGCGGGTCGCCGACGTGGGTGTTGGGGGTGAACCACACCTTGTCGCCCGGCTCAAGGGTGCCGTTGCTGACGCGTTCCAGGCGGCGCACGACCGTGTCGGGGGCGTGCGGCACGCCGTTCACGACGGAGCCGACGACCGCGTGGGTGCCGACGCCGGCGCCGGTGAGGCCGTAGATGCCGGGGCGCTGGGAGGCGAAGGCCCTGGTCAGGGTGATGCGGCCGGCCGCGGTGGAGTGGACGGTCAGCCGGGGCTCCGTGGGCAGGGGTCTGCCCGGCATGGTCTTCAGCGCGGCATCGCTGGCCAGTCGGCCGGCGGCGACACTGGCCGCCCCGGCCGCGAACGCGACTCCGACGGCCGCGGCTGCTGCTCTCACTGCACGCACGCATCCAGTGTCCTGGCCGACTCCGTCCGCGGCCAGTGGGCGGGACCCCGGAGCCACCGGCCGGGTGGTGGCCGGCCGGACGGTCGACGACCGGCCGCTACGTCGGCTGGCCGTATCCCCGCAGCCGCTCCCCCGCCTCCGCCAGCTGGTCCGGGGTGAGCAGGTGCGGGGTCAGGCCGGGCACCGAGGAGGCCGTCAGCCAGACCCTGCACATCCATTCGAGCTGGGCGGTGCGGTCGAAGGCCTCGGAGAGGCTCCGGCCGTAGGCGATCGTGCCGTGGTTCTGGAGCAGGCAGGCCGTGCGTCCCGTCAGGGCGCGGAGCATGTTGTCGGCCAGCTCGGGGGTGCCGTAGGTCGCGTAGGGGGCGACGCGGACCGGGCCGCCGAGGGCGCCGGACATGTAGTGGATCAGGGGTAGCTCGCCGACGAGGGTCGAGACGGCGGTCGCGTGGACGGCGTGGGTGTGGACCACGGCGCGGGCGTCGGTCGTGGTGTGGATCGCGAGGTGCATGGGCAGTTCGCTCGTCGGCCGGAGGGTGCCCAGGGTCTGGAGG
This sequence comes from Streptomyces ossamyceticus, assembly GCF_001418475.1. Taxonomy (GTDB): domain Bacteria; phylum Actinomycetota; class Actinomycetes; order Streptomycetales; family Streptomycetaceae; genus Streptomyces; species Streptomyces ossamyceticus. The sequence goes on from NZ_LIQX01000264.1 coordinate 11,425, forward strand.
CCCGCGAGGTCGACGCCGGTCACGTCGTCGGGGGTGAGGCGGTCGTAGGGGACGCCCGTCGGGGTGACCAGGACGGTGTCGCCGACGCGTACGGAGACGTTGCCGGACGTGCCGACGACCAGACCGTCGGCCACTGCCCTGCGGGCCGTGGCGACCAGCTCGTCCCAGGCGCGCGCGATGTCGTCGGAAGCCCCGTCGGGCGGCCCGTCCTCCGCCCGCTGTGGGTCCCCACCCGCGTCCCGCGGGTCCCGCGCGTTCCACCTCTGCTCAGCCATGCCGCGATCCTGCCAGGAGGCCGGCCCGAGCGGACCTCCGCGAGAGCCGGCGGTCGGCGGCGAACCCTTCGCCCGCCGTCGGCGCTCGACTTCGCATACAACCCGTACGACAAGTGGAGGGCGCCACGCGGCCGCGCCGGCCCGTGCGCGGCGGCCGGTCCCGCCGTGTGACCGGAATCCGTCCAACGGCCCCGCGGCCCGGCCGCGGGCGTTCACCCGGCGCTGACGCGGATCACACTCGGAGGCCAGTGCTCCGTTTCAGTTCGAGGGAATCGGGGAAGCCGAGCCGTCGGCCCGCCCGAGGACGCCTCCGTCGACACAAACGGAACCTCGACAACCCGATCGCTACACCCATCGGTACTCCCGAGTTCATCTTCCGTTCACCCAGGTTGCCTACGGTCCATGTGCCACTGACATCCAAAAGAAGCTCGGGTAAATGGAAAACTTCTCGCTGATCCTCGCGATCGTGGTCATCACCGCGCTCGCGTTCGATTTTACGAACGGTTTCCACGACACCGCCAACGCGATGGCCACCACCATCTCGACCGGCGCTATGAAGCCCAAGGTCGCGGTGGCCATGTCCGCCGTGCTCAACCTTGTCGGCGCGTTCCTTTCCATCGAGGTCGCCAACACCATCTCCAAGGGACTCGTCGACGAGTCCGGGATCCAGCCAGAGGTCATCTTCGCGGCGCTCGTGGGCGCCATCCTCTGGAACCTGGTGACCTGGCTGGTGGGGCTCCCCTCCAGTTCCTCGCACGCCCTGATGGGCGGCCTGATCGGTGCCACGATCGCGTCGGTCGGCACGGGCGCCGTGCACGGGGACGTGCTCGTCACCAAGGTGCTGATCCCCGCCGTCGCGGCCCCGCTGGTCGCCGGCATCGCGGCGATGTTCGCGACGCGGTTGACGTACAAGCTCGGGCAGCACACGAGTGAGAAGGCCGCCGGCAAGGGCTACCGCGCCGGTCAGATCGCCTCCGCCGGTCTGGTCTCGCTGGCCCACGGCACGAACGACGCCCAGAAGACGATGGGCATCATCACCCTGGCCCTGGTCGCCGGCGGCGCCCTCGCGCCGGACTCCGACCCGCCGGTCTGGGTCATCGTCTCCGCCGGTATGGCCATCGCTCTCGGCACCTACCTGGGCGGTTGGCGCATCATCCGCACCATGGGCAAGGGCCTGACGGACCTCCAGCCGCAGCAGGGCTTCGCCGCCCAGACCAGCGCGGCGACGGTCATCCTGGCCTCCTCGCACCTGGGCTTCTCCCTCTCCACGACGCACTCGGTCTCCGGTGCGGTCATGGGCGCGGGCCTGGGCCGCAAGGGCGGTGTGGTGCGCTGGTCCACCGCCACCCGGATGTTCGTGGCGTGGGGCCTGACCCTGCCGGCCGCGGCGCTCGTCGCCGCGCTCGCCGAGTGGGTGACGTCCCACGGCACGTGGGGCACGGCCGTCGTCGCGGTCTTCCTCATCGCCTCCAGCGCCGCGATCTGGGTGATCTCGCGCCGCGAGGTGGTCGACCACACCAACGTGAACGACTCCGAGGAGCCGCCCGGCGTGGTGACCACGGCCATCGCCGCGGTGACCCCGCCGCCGACCGGCGCCGTGGCCGAGGAACTCGCGGCGACGATCCCGGCCCCCGCGGCCGCGACGGCCGGCGCCGAGACCCCGACCGGCCCTTCCACCCCCACACCGGCCGTCTGAGCCGGCACCCCTAGGAAGACACCACCATGCACATCGACTGGGCAGCACTCGGCTCCGTCTTCGGAGTCAGCCTCGTGGTCACCGTGGCCCTCGTCGGCCTGTTCACCCTGGGGATCGTCGGCCTCTCCAAGCGGGAGACGGCGACCACCTCCGGCGGCTCGGCCGCCCTCGCCACGACAGCGGCGTACGCCTGCTTCGCGGCGTGCGCGGCGGCGGTGGGCTACGGGATCTACCTGATCATGGCCTGAGGCCACACCCACTCCACGGCCCTGGACCGCAGCCACCGAGGTCCGGCCCCGAAGGACACCCGCCCCGCCCACGGTGGGACACCGCGACGCACCCCCTGTGCCGGTCACCCGGCACAGGGGGTGCGTCGTCTTCGTTCAAGGCGTCCGGTGACCGGGGTTCAGGCCCCACCAGAGGCCCGCTCCCGTGGCGACGAGGATCGTCACCGCCATCCAGACGACGGCCCGCGCCTCCGTCCCCGGCACCCACAGCGAGGCGAGGGCGCCGACGCCGACGGCGAGCACCCCCGCCACCGTGCTGAACAGCACCAGCGGGGCGACGGCCGTCACCAGCGTCCGCCGGTCCCACGACGCCCCCGTGCGCGCCTGCGCGGCCGTCTCGACACGGTCTTCCATCGCGTGCACCTCCCGCCCCCCGGACGGGTCCTCACGAACCGTCCGCTCCCGGGTCCCCAAGCCCCGCCAGAAAACCACAGCACGGCGTGTGACGGAAGAAGAACAGAGCGTTCTGATACCTGTTGGAGCACACACGGGGCCGGGGCGCCGGGATAGGGCACGGAAAGCGCCGATTCGGGCGACTGACGCCGTTTCAGTGATGTGGGGCTCAGCACACCGCTGCGCCGCAGGTCAACAGCAAGTTGACGGGTCTTCCGGGGCCGTGGTGGACTGCCGGGGCCATCCACGACGGCAGGAGAGGAAGCCGGTGCGAGTCCGGCGCGGTCCCGCCACTGTCACCGGGGAAGAACCTTCCCCGGGAGCCAGGAACTCTCGTCGTCGGTCTCGTCGAACCAGGGCGTGGACACCCTGAGTGAGGACATATCGCCATGCGCGGCTGCCATGTGAGACTCAGCATCCGGTCACTGCCCGACCCCGCGATCGGCTGAACGCGTGCGTGCCGATCGCGTCTTCGCGTACGGCGCCACCGCCGGACTCCTCGGTGACCTGCTGCTCGGCGATCCCCGCCGGGGGCATCCCGTCGCCGTGTTCGGACGGGCCGCGGGCGCCGTGGAACGGGTGTTGTGGCGGGACCACCGGGGGTGGGGCGCGCTGCACACCGTGGTGTGCGCCGGAGGCGCCGTGGCGTTGGGGGCGGTGGCCGCCGCCGCGGCTCGGCCGTCCCGTGCGGCGTCCGTCGCGTTGACCGGCGCGGCCACCTGGTCCGTCGTCGGGGGCACCTCCCTCGCACGGGAGGCGCGCGCCGTGGGGCGGGCGTTGGAGGCCGGGGACGTCGAGGCCGCGCGGGACCGGCTGCCGCATCTGTGCGGACGGGACCCGCAGGCGCTGGACGCGGACGGGATCGCCCGGGCCGTGGTCGAGTCCGTCGCCGAGAACACCTCGGACGCCGTGGTCGGGGCGCTGGTGTGGGGGGCGTTGGGCGGTGTGCCCGGTCTGCTCGGGTTCCGCGCCGTCAACACGCTGGACGCCATGGTCGGGCACAAGTCGCCGCGCCACCGGCGGTACGGGTGGGCGTCCGCCCGCCTCGACGACGTGGCGGGCTGGCCGGGGGCCCGGCTCACCGCCCTGCTCGCCGCTGCGGCCGGCGGGGACGCCCGAGGGGCCGTACGGGCCTGGCGGGCGGACGCGCGGAAGCATCCGAGCCCCAACGCGGGGCCCGTGGAGGCGTCGTTCGCCGGGGCGCTCGGCGTCCGGCTGGGAGGCACGTTGTCGTACGGGGGGCGGGTCGAGCACCGGCCCGTGCTGAACACGGAGGGGCGGGCCGTCACCGTGGGGGACATCGAGCGGGCCGTGCGGCTGTCGCGGCGCGTGAACTGGCTGGCGCTCGGCGTCAGCGCGGGCGCGTCGCTGCTGCGGGGCCGCGTCGCGCGGGGCCCGGCACGGGGGTTCACGCCAGGCCGCTCTCTGCGGTCGAGGGGGGCGTCATGACGGGCGGCGGACTGCTGGTCGCCGGCACCACCTCCGACGCCGGCAAGAGCGTCGTCACCGCCGGGATCTGCCGGTGGCTGGTCCGACAGGGCGTCAAGGTCGCGCCGTTCAAGGCGCAGAACATGTCCCTCAACTCGTTCGTGACGCGGGAGGGCGCCGAGATCGGGCGGGCCCAGGCCATGCAGGCGCAGGCCTGCCGGGTGGAGCCGACGGCGTTGATGAACCCGGTGCTGCTCAAGCCCGGTGGGGAGCAGAGCAGCCAGGTCGTGCTGCTCGGCAAGCCGGTCGGGGAGTTGAGCGCGCGGGGCTACCACGGGGGACGGCAGCAGCGGCTGCTGGGCACCGTACTCGACTGTCTTGCCGAGTTGCGGGGCACGTATGACGCGGTGATCTGTGAAGGGGCCGGGAGTCCCGCCGAGATCAATCTCCGGCGGACCGACATCGTCAACATGGGGATCGCCCGCAACGCCGGGCTCCCCGTGCTCGTCGTCGGCGACATCGACCGCGGTGGCGTGTTCGCCTCGTTCTTCGGGACGGTGGCGCTGCTGTCGCCCGAGGACCAGGCGCACATCGCCGGGTTCCTCGTCAACAAGTTCCGTGGCGACGTCTCCCTGTTGGAGCCGGGGCTCGACATGCTGCACGGGCTGACAGGGCGCCGGACCTACGGGGTGCTGCCGTTCCGGCACGGGCTCGGCATCGACGAGGAGGACGGACTGAGGGTGTCCCTGAGAGGGACGGTCCGCGAGTCGAACGTGTCGCCGCCCGTCGGGGAGGACGTGCTGCGGGTCGCCGTCTGCGCGATCCCGCTGATGTCGAACTTCACCGACGTGGACGCCCTCGCCGCCGAACCCGGCGTCGTCGTGCGGTTCGTGGACCGGCCCGAGGAGCTGGCCGACGCGGACCTCGTCGTCGTCCCCGGCACCCGCGGCACCGTGCGGGCGCTGGAGTGGCTGCGCGAGCGGGGCCTCGCGGACGCGCTGCGCGACAGGGCCGCCGCACACCGGCCCGTGCTCGGCATCTGCGGTGGCTTCCAGGTCCTCGGCGAGCACATCGAGGACGACGTCGAGAGCCGGCGGGGACACGTCGAGGGGCTCGGGATCCTGCCCGTACGGGTGCGGTTCGCGCGGGAGAAGACCCTCACGCGCCCGGAGGGCGAGGCCCTCGGGGAGCACGTCACGGGGTACGAGATCCATCACGGGGTCGCCGAGATCAACGGGGGCGACCCCTTCTTGGACGGCTGCCGGGTCGGTCAGACCTGGGGCACGCACTGGCACGGGTCGCTGGAGTCGGACGGGTTCCGGCGGGCCTTCCTGCGCGAGGTGGCGGCCGCCGCGGGCCGTCGTTTCGTGCCGGCCGCCGACACGTCGTTCGCCGCGCTGCGCGAGGAGCAGCTGGACCGGCTCGGCGATCTGATCGAGGAACACGCGGACACGGACGCGCTGTGGCGGCTCATCGAGTCGGGCGCGCCGCAAGGACTGCCTTTCATTCCACCGGGAGCGCCCGCATGAGCACTGGCACTGTGTTGTTGTTGTCGACCGCCGACACGGATCTGCTGGCGGCCCGGGCCGCCACCGGCGCCGCGTACCGGATCGGCAACCCGACCCGCGTCGACGTGAGGGACGAGCTGCCCGCTCTCCTCGACGGCGCGGACATCGCCGTCGTACGGCTGCTGGGCGGCAAGCGGGCCTGGGAGGACGGGCTCGCCGCGCTGAGGGCCGCCGGGATCCCGACCGTGCTGCTCGGCGGAGAGGCCGTGCCGGACGCCGAGCTGATGGCCGAGTCGTCGGTGCCGGCCGGTGTGGTCGCGGAGGCGCTCAAGTACCTCGTGGAGGGCGGGCCCGACAACCTCACCGAGCTGGCCCGGTTCCTGTCCGACACCGTGCTGCTGACCGGCGAGGGGTTCGTCGAGCCGCGGAAGATGCCCGAGTACGGGCTGCACGGGGAGCGCCCGCTCGTCGAGGGGCGCCCCACGGTCGGGGTGCTCTTCTACCGGGCGCACGAGCTGAGCGGCAACACCGCGTTCGTGGACACCCTGTGCGACGCGATCGAGGCGAAGGGCGCCAACGCGCTTCCCGTGTACTGCGGTTCGCTGCGCGGCGCCGACGCGGGGCTGTACGAGCTGCTCGCGAAGGCGGACACGCTGGTCGCCACCGTCCTCGCCGCCGGCGGTACGCACGCCTCCGAGGCGTCGGCCGGCGGGGACGAGGAGGCGTGGGACATCGGCGCGCTCGCCGAGCTGGACATCCCCGTCCTCCAGGGCCTGTGCCTGACCTCGTCGCACGCCGTGTGGGACGCGTCGGACGCCGCCCTCTCCCCCATGGACGCGGCGATGCAGGTCGCGATCCCCGAGTTCGACGGACGGCTCATCACGGTGCCGTTCTCGTTCAAGGAGCAGGGTCCGGACGACGTGCCGGTGTACGTCGCCGACCCCGAGCGGGCCGCGCGCGTCGCCGGGATCGCCGTGCGGCACGCGGCGTTGAAGCACAAGCCGAACGCGGAGAAGAAGCTCGCGCTCGTCTTCACCGCCTACCCGACCAAGCACTCACGCGTCGGCAACGCGGTGGGCCTCGACACGCCCGCCTCGGCGGTACGGGTCCTCGACGCCCTCAAGGCGGCCGGGTACGGGGTCACCGCGTACCCCGACAACGGCGACGAGCTGATCCACCGGCTCATCGAGGCCGGCGGCCACGACGTGGAGTGGCTGACGGAGGAGCAGCTGGCGTCCGCGCCCGCGCGGGTGCCGCTCGCCGACTACCGGGCGTGGTTCGACAAGCTGGACCCGGAGCTGCGGGACGGCATGCTCGAGGCGTGGGGCGAGCCGCCGGGCTCGCTGTACGTCGACGGGGACGACATCGTGCTCGCCTCCCTCCAGTTCGGGAACGTCGTCGTGATGATCCAGCCGCCGCGCGGCTTCGGGGAGAACCCGATCGCGATCTACCACGACCCCGACATGCCGCCGTCGCACCACTACATGGCCGCCTACCGGTGGCTGGACAACAGCTTCGGCGCCGACGCGATCGTGCACATGGGCAAGCACGGCACGATGGAGTGGCTGCCGGGCAAGGGCCTCGGGCTGAGCGGGGGCTGTGCCCCGGACGCCGTGCTCGGGGATCTCCCGCTCGTCTACCCGTTCATCGTCAACGACCCCGGCGAGGGCACCCAGGCCAAGCGGCGCGGGCACGCCACCGTCGTCGACCACCTCGTACCGCCGATGGCGCGCGCCGACACGTACGGCGACCTGGCGAAGCTGGAGCAGCTGCTCGACGAGTACGCGCTGGTGTCCGACCTGGACCCGGCGAAGGCGCCGGCCGTGCGGGCGCAGATCTGGACGCTGGTGAAGGCGGCCGAGCTCCACCACGACCTGCATGTGGACGAGCAGCCGGGCGACGACGACTTCGACGAGTTCGTCATGCACATCGACGGCTACCTCTGCGAGATCAAGGACGTGCAGATCCGCGACGGTCTGCACATCCTCGGCGGCGGTCCCGTCGGTGAGCCGCGCGTCAACCTGGTGCTGGCGGTGCTGCGCGCCTCGCAGGTGTGGGGCGGGCAGGCGAACGCGCTGCCGGGCCTGCGGGCGGCGCTGGCCGCGCACTTCGGGCTGGTCGAGAAGGAGTTGCTGGCCGAGCCGGGCGCTCCGGTGAAGGTTCCGGCCGAGCTGAGCGACCTGGTGGAAGGCCCCGCCCGTACGGCGGCGGACGCCATCGACCTCCTGGAGCAGCTGTGCCGGCGGGTCGCGGAGGGCATGGAGGCACGGGACTGGGACGTCACCGTGGTCCCGGCACTCGTGCGCGGCGTGCTCGGCACCGAGCTGCCGGACGCGGTCGCGGTGCTGGAGTTCGCGTGCCGGGAGGTCGTGCCGCGGCTCGCCCGGACCACCGACGAGATCGGGCACATCCTCAAGGCCCTCGACGGCGGTTACGTCCCGGCGGGCCCGTCCGGCTCACCGACGCGCGGCCTCGTCAACGTCCTGCCGACCGGCCGCAACTTCTACTCCGTCGATCCCAAGGCCATCCCGTCCCGGCTCAGCTGGGAGGTCGGGCAGTCGCTCGCCGACTCGCTGGTGCAGCGGTACCTGGCCGACACCGGGGAGTACCCGAAGTCCGTCGGACTGACGGTGTGGGGGACGTCCGCGATGCGTACCCAGGGCGACGACATCGCCGAGATCCTGGCGCTGTTGGGCTGCCGTCCGGTGTGGGACGACGCGTCGCGCCGTGTGACCGGGTTCGACATCGTGCCGCTCGCGGAGCTGGGGCGGCCGCGCATCGACGTCACGGTGCGCATCTCCGGGTTCTTCCGGGACGCGTTCCCGCACGTCGTCGGACTGATCGACGACGCGGTGCGGGCCGTGGCCGAGCTGGACGAGCCCGCCGAGCGGAACTTCGTCAAGGCGCACGCCGACGAGGACACCGCCGAGCACGGTGACCGGCGGCGGGCCACGGCCCGGGTCTTCGGCTCCAAGCCGGGCGCGTACGGCGCCGGGCTGCTGCCGCTGATCGACGCCCGCAACTGGCGCTCCGACGCCGACCTCGCCGAGGTGTACGCCGTCTGGGGCGGCTACGCGTACGGGCGCGGGCTCGACGGGCGGGCGGCGCGGGGGGACATGGAGACGGCGTTCAAGCGGATCGCGGTGGCGGCGAAGAACGTCGACACCCGCGAGCACGACCTCGTCGACGCCGACGACTACTTCCAGTACCACGGCGGCATGGTCGCCATGGTGCGGCATCTGACGGGCTCCTCCCCCGAGGCGTATGTGGGCGACTCCGCGACCCCCGACCAGGTGAAGACGCGCACGCTCGGCGAGGAGACGCACCGGGTGTTCCGCGCCCGCGTGGTCAACCCGCGCTGGATGAGCGCGATGAGAAGGCACGGCTACAAGGGCGCCTTCGAGATGGCGGCGACCGTCGACTACCTCTTCGGGTACGACGCCACGGCGGGCGTGGTCGACGACTGGATGTACGAGAAGCTCAGCGCGGAGTACGTCTTCGACGCGGAGAACCGGGACTTCATGAAGAAGTCCAACCCGTGGGCGCTGCGCGGGATCACCGAGCGGCTGCTGGAGGCCGCCGACCGTGGTCTGTGGGCCGAGCCGGACGCCGACACGCTGGAACGGCTGCGGGCCACCTACCTGGAGCTGGAAGGCGATCTGGAGGGCGACGACAAGTGAGTGTTCCGTTTCCGTTCACGGCCGTCGTCGGTCAGGACGACCTGCGGCTCGCGCTGCTGCTGAACGCCGTGTCCCCTGCGGTCGGCGGGGTGCTGGTGCGTGGCGAGAAGGGCACCGCGAAGAGCACCGCCGTGCGGGCGCTGTCGGCGCTGCTGCCGGAGGTGGACGTCGTCGCCGGGTGCCGTTTCTCGTGCGACCCCGCGAAGCCGGACCCGGTGTGCCCGGACGGGCCGCACGAGCCGGGACCGGGCACCACCCGTCCCTCGCGGATGGTCGAGCTGCCCGTCGGCGCGTCCGAGGACCGGCTCGTGGGCGCCCTCGACATCGAGCGGGCGCTCGCGGAGGGCGTGAAGGCGTTCGAGCCGGGCCTCCTCGCCGACGCCCACCGCGGCATCCTCTACGTCGACGAGGTCAACCTCCTCCACGACCACCTCGTCGACCTGCTGCTGGACGCGGCGGCGATGGGTGCCTCGTACGTGGAGCGCGAGGGTGTCTCCGTACGGCACGCGGCGCGTTTCCTGCTCGTCGGCACCATGAACCCGGAGGAGGGCGAGCTGCGGCCGCAGCTCCTCGACCGCTTCGGGCTGACCGTCGAGGTGGCCGCCTCGCGGGAACCGGACCAGCGGGTCGAGGTCGTCCGGCGACGGCTCGCCTACGACGACGACCCGGCCGGGTTCGCCGCCCGCTGGGCGGACGAGGAGGCGGCGGTCCGGCAACGGATCGTCGCCGCGCGGGAGTTGCTGCCGTCGGTGCGGCTGGGTGACGGGGCGCTGCGGCAGATCGCGGCGACCTGCGCCGCCTTCGAGGTGGACGGCATGCGGGCCGACATCGTCATGGCCCGGACGGCGACCGCGCTGGCCGCGTGGGCCGGACGGACCGACGTGCTCGCGGAGGACGTGCGGCAGGCGGCGCTGCTGGCCCTGCCGCACCGGCGGCGCCGCAACCCGTTCGACGCGCCGGGCCTCGACGAGGACAAGCTCGACGAGACGCTGGAGGAGTTCGGCGGGTCGTCCGAGGACGAGGACCCGGACCCCGATCCCGGTCCGGACGGGCCCGGCGGTGGCGGGCAGCCGCCGTCGTCGGACCCGGAGGGGCCGCAGGGCGGGGAGACCGGCGCGCGGCCCGAGGCCGGGGAGGGCGGGGAGCCGCAGCCCTCCGGCGCGGGTGCGGGCGAGCAGTCCGCCGTGCGGGCCGCCGAACCCTTCCGGACGAAGGTGCTGAGCGTGCCGGGCCTCGGTGAGGGCGCCGCCGGGCGGCGTTCGCGGGCCAGGACCGAGCACGGGCGCACCACCGGGGCGCGCCGGCCGCGCGGCACGCTGACCAAGCTGCATCTGGCCGCCACCGTCCAGGCCGCCGCACCGCACCAGCGGGCGCGGGGACGGTCCGGGCCGGGGCTCGTCGTACGGCGGGACGATCTGCGGCAGGCGACGCGGGAGGGGCGTGAGGGGAACCTCGTGCTGTTCGTGGTCGACGCCTCCGGCTCGATGGCGGCGCGGCAGCGGATGAGCGCCGTGAAGGGCGCCGTGCTGTCGCTGCTGCTGGACGCGTACCAGCGGCGGGACAAGGTGGGTCTGGTGACGTTCCGGGGGTCGGCGGCGGAGGTGGCGCTGCCTCCGACGTCGTCGGTGGACGCCGCCGCGGCCCGGCTGGAGTCGCTGCCCACGGGCGGGCGGACGCCACTGGCCGCCGGGTTGCTGCGGGCCCACGAGGTGCTGCGCGTGGAGCGGCTCCGGGACCCGGCGCGGCGCGCGCTCGTCGTCGTGGTGACCGACGGCCGGGCCACGGGCGGGCCGGAGCCGGTGGTGCTGGCGGGGCGCGCGGCCCGGCTGTTCGCGGCCGGGGGTGTCGCCTCCGTGGTGGTGGACTGTGAGTCGGGGCCGGTGCGGCTGGGGCTCGCCGGGCAGCTCGCGGGCGAGCTGGGCGGTACGGCCGTCACGCTGGACGAGCTGCGGGCGGACTCCATCGCCGGGCTGGTCAGGGATGTGCAGGGGACTTCGAGGAGGGCCGCGTAATGCCGCAGGGACAGCCGAGTGTGGTGCCGGACGACGGGCTGACGACACGGCAGCGGCGCAACCGGCCGCTCGTCGTCGTGCACACCGGCATCGGGAAGGGCAAGTCCACCGCCGCGTTCGGGCTGGCGCTGCGGGCCTGGAACCAGGGCTGGCCGATCGGGGTGTTCCAGTTCGTCAAGTCGGCGAAGTGGAAGGTCGGCGAGGAGAACGCGCTGCGGGTGCTGGGCGCCAGCGGTGAGGGCGGCTCCGTCGACTGGCACAAGATGGGCGAGGGCTGGTCCTGGGTCCAGCGCGACGCGCAGATGGACAACGAGGAGAAGGCCCGCGAGGGCTGGGAGCAGGTCAAGCGGGACCTGGCGGCGGAGACGTACAAGCTGTACGTGCTCGACGAGTTCGCGTACCCCATGCACTGGGGGTGGGTCGACACCGACGAGGTCATCGACGTGCTGCGCGACCGGCCGGGGACCCAGCACGTGGTCATCACCGGGCGGAACGCGCCGGAGAAACTCGTCGACTTCGCGGACCTCGTGACGGACATGTCGAAGGTGAAGCACCCCATGGACTCGGGCCAGAAGGGCCAGCGGGGCATCGAGTGGTGATGTCGTCGTGAACTCCTCGTCGTCCGTCCCCCGGCTGGTCGTCGCCGCGCCCTCCTCCGGCAGCGGCAAGACCACCGTCGCCACGGGGTTGATGGCCGCGCTCACCGCGCGGGGGCTCGCCGTGTCCCCGCACAAAGTGGGGCCGGACTACATCGACCCCGGGTACCACGCGCTCGCCGGCGGGCGGGTGGGGCGCAACCTCGACGCGTACCTGTGCGGGCCGGAGCTGATCGCGCCGCTGTTCGCCCACGGGGCGCGGGGGTGCGACCTCGCCGTCGTCGAGGGTGTGATGGGGATGTACGACGGGGCCGCGGGCGAGGGCGAGCTGGCGTCCACCGCGCACGTGGCCAAGCTGCTGCGGGCGCCGGTGGTGCTGGTCGTCGACGCGTCGTCGCAGTCGCGGTCGGTGGCGGCGCTGGTGCACGGTTTCGCGTCCTGGGACCCCGAGGTGCGGGTCGGGGGCGTGATCCTCAACAAGGTCGCCTCCGACCGGCACGAGGAGCTGCTGCGGGAGGCCCTCGACTCGGCCGGGGTGCCGGTGCTCGGTGTGCTGCGGCGGGTTCCTCAGGTGGACACGCCGTCCCGCCATCTGGGGCTGGTGCCGGTCGCCGAGCGGCGGGCGGAGGCCGTGGAGGCGGTCGCGGCGATGGCCGCGCAGGTGGCCGCCGGATGCGACCTGGAGGCGTTGGTGGCGCTGGCGCGCAGCGCGGGGGCGCTGCCGGGCCCGGCGTGGGACCCAGCCGGGGCCCTCGGGCCGTCGCCGCAGGGCGCGGCGCAGGACGGCTGGGCGCCGGAAGGCGGGGCGCTCGCGGGTGAGGCGCAGGACGGCAGGGCGGCGGAAGGCAGCGCTCCCGTCGTCGCCGTCGCCGGCGGACCCGCGTTCACCTTCTCCTACGCCGAGCACGCCGAGTTGCTCACCGCCGCCGGGGCCGAGGTCGTGACCTTCGATCCGCTGCGGGACGAGCGGCTGCCCGAGGGGACCCGGGGGCTGGTCGTCGGAGGCGGGTTCCCCGAGGTGTACGGCGCCGAGCTGTCCGCCAACGAGGCGCTGCGCAAGGAGGTCGCCGAACTGGCGCTGGGCGGGGCGCCCGTGGCGGCCGAGTGCGCGGGGCTGCTGTATCTGTGCCGGGAGCTGGACGGGCGGCCCATGTGCGGGGTGCTCGACGCCACGGCCCGGATGGACGCGCGGCTGACGCTCGGGTACCGGGACGCCGTGGCCCTCGGTGACAGCGTGCTGGCGCCCGCGGGGACGCGGATGCGCGGGCACGAGTTCCACCGGACCGTCGTCGAACCTGGCGCCGGGACCGCTCCCGCATGGGGGATCCGCGGCGCTCAGCGGCGGGTCGAAGGTTTTGTACAGCGCGGTGTGCACGCGAGCTATCTGCACACGCACTGGGCGTCCGAGCCCGGTGTCGCCCGTCGGTTCGTGGAGAGGTGCCGGACGTCATGAGCAGCAGGCTGATCGGAGTGGGGGTCGGCCCCGGTGACCCGGAGCTGGTGACCGTCAAGGGCGTGGGCGCGCTGCGGGACGCCGATGTCGTCGTCGTACCCGTCATGGACACCGGGGAGCGGGGGCGCGCCGAGGCGACCGTGCTGCACTACGTGGGCGCGGAGAAGATCGTCCGGGTCGTGTTCGCGCTCAACGAGCGGACCGACCGGGGGCGGCGCGAGGCCGCCTGGGACGCCGCCGGTGAGCGGGTCGCCGAGCTGCTGAAGGCGCACTCCGCCGTCGCGTTCGCCACCATCGGCGACCCCAACGTGTACTCGACGTTCACCTATCTCGCCCACACCATCGGCGAGCTGGCGCCGGGGACCGTCATCGAGACGGTGCCCGGGATCACCGCGATGCAGGATCTCGCCGCGCGCTCCGGCGCCGTGCTGACGGAGGGGACGGAGCCCCTCACGCTGGTGCCCGTGACGGCGGGGTCGGCCGTGCTGAAGGACGCCCTCGGCGGGCCGGGGACCGTGGTGGCCTACAAGTTCGGGCGGCAGGCGCAGGCCGTCGTCGAGGCGCTGCGGGAGACCGGGCGGCTCCAGGACGCCGTGTGGGGGTCCGCGCTGGGCCTTCCCGAGGAGTCCATCCAGGCCGCCGACGCGCTCGACGGCGGCCCCCTGCCGTATCTGTCCACGCTGATCGCGCCCGCCCCGCGCGACGGCGGGCGCGGCGGCAAGCTGTGAGCGGATCCCTCGGGTCCGGTCGCTCACTCGGCCACGCCCACCACCAGCCAGATGAACGCCGCCCCGGCGATCGTGCACAGCAGTGTGGAGCGCGCCGGGTGCGCGTGATGGGCCTCGGGGAGGATCTCGGCGGCCGCCAGGTACAGCAGAGCGCCGCCGAAGAAGCCGAGGTAGCAGCCGAGCGGGCCCTCGGGGATCGTGAACAGCAGCGTGGAGGCGGCGCCCAGGACCGGCGCCACCGCGTCCGCGACGAGCATGGTGATCGCCCGGCGGCGGGCGTTGCCGTACACGCTCGTCAGGGTGTACGTGTTGAAGCCGTCCGCGAAGTCATGGGCGATCACCGCGAGCGCCACGGCCAGGCCCATGCCCTCGCCGACCTGGAAGGCGGCGCCGATGGCGACGCCGTCCATGGCGCTGTGACCGACCATCGCGGCGGCCGCCGTGAGACCGACCTGCGGGGTGCGCCCGTCGTGCTCCTCCGCGCCGTGCGCCGCCTGACGGGCCGCCAGCAGGCGTTCCACCAGGTGGGCCGCGAGGAACCCGGCGACGAACAGCAGCAGCGCCGCCGGTACGCCGAACACCTCGTCCCCGGCGGCACCCAGCGCCTCCGGCAGCAGGTCGAGGCCGACCACGCCCAGCATCAGTCCGCCGGCCAGGCCCAGCACCAGGTGACGGCGGTCGGTGACGCGCCCGGCCGTCCAGCCGCCGATGAGCGTCATGAGGAACGCGCCGAGCGCCACGAAGACCGCCATGGGTCCTTGCTACCGGAAGAGCCGGGCGGCCACCTCGCGGCACCCCGTGACGGCGGCCGAGTTCCGGGACGGACCGACCCCGGCCGGGTCGGTCGGGGCCCGAAGGGGCACCGCCCCGCACAGCCGTCGCGCCGCCCGCAACGGCTGCGCCCCGCACACCGGATGCGCCCTGCACACGGGTTGCGGCCCGTAGAGCCTTCGCGCCACGCGCAGCCTTCGCGCGCCGTACAGCCCTTGAGAGAGGAACGATGACTTCCATGGCCGATGCCCCCACCGGCAAGGTGACCTTCGTCGGTGCCGGACCCGGCGCCGCCGATCTGCTGACCTTCCGGGCCGCCCGGGCCATCGCGGAGGCGGACGTCGTGATCTGGGCGGCCAGCCTGGTGCAGGCCGAGGTGCTGGACCACGCCCGCGCGGAGGCGGAGATCCTCGACTCGGCCGCCATGTCCCTGGAGGACGTCGTCGCCGTGTACGAGCGGGCCCTCGCGGAGGGGTTGAAGGTCGCCCGGATCCACTCCGGTGACCCGGCGCTGTGGGGCGGCACCCAGGAACAGCTCGACCGGTGCCGTGCGTTGGGCATCGAGACCGAGATCGTGCCGGGTGTGTCGTCGTTCTCCGCGGTCGCCGCGCTCGCCCAGCGGGAGCTGACGATCCCGGAGGTCGCGCAGTCGGTGATCCTGACCCGGCTCGGCGGGGGCAAGACGCCCATGCCGCCGGGTGAGGAGGTACGGGAGTTCGCGCGGCACGGCACGACGATGGCGATCTTCCTGTCGGCCGCGCGCAGCGGCCAGTTGGTGCGGGAGCTGCTGGAGGGCGGCTATCCGACCGGTACCCCGGTGGTCATCGCCTACCAGGCGACCTGGCCGGAGGAGCTGGTCGTGCGGTGCACCGTCGAGACGCTGGAGGAGACGGTCAAGGAGCACAAGCTCTGGAAGCACACCCTGTTCCTGGTCGGCCCGGCCCTCGACGCGGAGGGCACCCGCTCGCACCTGTACCACCCCGGCCACTTCCACGGGTACCGCAAGGCCGACCCCGAGGCGCGCAAGGCGCTGCGGGAGGCGCGCGGCCGGGGCGGCACGCCGTGATCACCGTCATCGGTACGGGTACGGGGGCGCCCCTCCCCCCGGACGCCGAGGCCGTCCTGGCCGGGGCGGCCCTCGTCGTGGGCGGACGCCGGCATCTGGCGGCGGCCCCGCTCCCGGCGACGGCCGAGCAGGTCGTCCTCGGGCCGCTGGCGCCCGCCCTCCAGGCGATCGAGAAGTACCGGGACCGGCGGGTCGTCGTCCTGGCCTCCGGTGACCCGGGGTTCTTCGGGATCGTGCGGGCGCTCGCCGAACGCTTCGGCGCCGGGGAGCTGGACGTCCGGCCGGGGGTGTCCTCGGTGGCCACCGCGTTCGCCCGGCTGGGGCTGCCCTGGGACGACGCGGTCGTGGTGAGCGCCCACGGGCGTGCGCTGCGGACCGCGCTGAACGTGTGCCGGGCCCGGCCGAAGACGGCGGTGCTGACGGGGCCCGGCAGCGGGCCCGCCGAACTGGGGGCGGGGCTGCTGGACAGCCGGCGGACCCTCGTGGTGGCGTCCGCGCTGGGCGACCCGGAGCGTGAGCGGGTGGAGCGGGTGACACCGGCCGAGGCCGCCGCGCGCGACTGGGGTGCCGAGGTCAGCGTCGTGTTGTGCCTGGACGAGGCGCACACCGTGTCCACCGTGCGGACCGTCGCCGGGGCCCCGGCCGCTCCGGAGGGGTGGGCGCTGGACGAGGACGCGTTCGCGCACCGCGACTCGATGATCACCAAGTTCGAGGTGCGGGCCCTCGCGCTGGCCCGGCTCGGGCCCCGGCTCGGCGACCTGGTCTGGGACGTCGGCGCGGGCTCCGGCTCGGTGGCCGTGGAGTGCGCGCGGCTCGGCGCGGCCGTCACCGCCGTCGAGCGGTCGGCGGACGGTGCCGAGCGGGTCCGCGCCAACGCCGCCGCGCACGGCGTCGACGTGCACGTGGTGCACGGGACCGCGCCGGACGCGCTGGCCGATCTGCCCGACGACCCCGACGCCGTGTTCATCGGCGGCGGGGGGCGCGAACTGGCCGCGATCGTCAGCGCGTGCGCGGAGCGGGCCCGGCGGACCGTGGTGGTCGCCATGGCCGCGCTCGACCGTGTCCCGGCGGCCCGCGAGGCGCTCGTCGCGGCCGGGCTGACCTGCGACGGGGTCCTGCTCCAGGCGTCCCGGCTCGCGCCGCTGCCAGGGGACGTGACCCGGCTCGCGGCGACCAATCCCGTTTTCCTGCTGTGGGGCGTGAGGCCCCCGGCGCACTGTGAAGGAGTTGACCGGTGATCGGCCTGATCTCCGCGACCGCCGCGGGGGCCGTTGCCGCCCAGCGGCTCGCCTCGGCGTGGCCCGAGCGGACCCGTCTGTACGAGGGGCCCGTACGGGACGCCGTGGGGCGCGCGTTCGGCGAGTGCGAGCAGGTGGTGTGCTTCCTCGCCACGGGGGCCGTGGTGCGGCTGATCGCGCCGCTGCTCGCGGACAAGGGCACCGATCCGGGCGTCGTGTGCGTCGACGAGGGCGGGCGGTTCGCCGTGTCGCTGGTCGGCGGGCACGCGGGGGGCGCCAACGCGCTCGCCGTCGAGGTGGGCGAGGTGCTCGGCGCCGAGCCGGTCGTGACCACGGCCACCGACGCGGTCGGGGTGCCCGGCCTGGACACGCTCGGGATGCCGGTCGAGGGGGACGTGGCCGGGGTCTCCCGGGCCCTGCTCGACGGTGAGGACGTGGAGCTGGACCTGGAGATCGCCTGGCCCCTGCCCGCGCTCCCTCCGAACGTACGGCGCCCGGCACCGGACGCGTCGGCCGAGCGCGGAGGGCCGGCGATCGTCGTGACCGACCGCGTGCCGGCCGGTGGACGGGTGAGCGGACCGGAGGAGACGCTCGGCACCGACCGGGCGGGGGTTAGAGAGGACACACTCGGCACCGACCTGGCAGCCGGGACGGAGGAGACGTTCGGCACCGACCGGGCGGGCGTCACGGAGGAGACGCCAACGGCAGGCAGCCCCGGAGACGCGGGCGAACCGCTCGGCGCCGTCCCTCACCGCGGCGCCGGTGACGCGCGGGTGGTGCTCCGTCCGTCGTCCCTCGTGGTGGGTGTCGGGGCGTCCAGGGGCGCCCCCGCCGACGAGGTGCTCGGGCTGATCGAGAGCGCCCTGCGCGACGCCGGCCTCTCCCCCCGGTCCCTCGCCGAGCTCGCCACCGTCGACGCCAAGGCCGACGAACCCGGTCTCGTCGAGGCCGCCGCGCGTCTCGGTGTCCCGCTGGTCACGTACTCCGCCGAGGAGTTGGCCGCGGTCGAGGTGCCGAACCCGTCGGACGCGCCGCTCGCCGCCGTGGGCACCCCCTCCGTCGCGGAGGCCGCCGCCCTCGTCGGCGGAGGTGAACTCATCGTCCCCAAGCGGAAGTCGGAACGGGCGGACGGCAGGCCCGCGATGGCGACCTGTGCCGTCGTACGGCGGCCGGCGCGGGGGCGGCTCGCGGTGGTGGGGCTCGGACCGGGCGCCCGGGACCTGCTGACGCCGCGCGCGAAGGCCGAACTGCGCCGGGCCTCCGTGCTCGTCGGGCTGGACCAGTACGTCGACCAGATCCGGGATCTGCTCCGGCCCGGCACCCGGATTCTGGAGTCCGGGCTGGGCGCGGAGGAGGAGCGGGCGCGGACCGCGGTCGCCGAGGCCCGTCGGGGACAGGCCGTGGCCCTGATCGGGAGCGGCGACGCCGGGGTGTACGCCATGGCCTCGCCCGCGCTCGCCGAGGCGTCCGACGACATCGACGTGATCGGTGTGCCCGGGGTGACCGCCGCCCTCGCGGCCGCCGCGATCCTCGGGGCGCCGCTCGGGCACGACCATGTGTCGATCAGCCTGTCCGACCTGCACACGCCGTGGGAGGTCATCGAGCGGCGGGTGCGGGCGGCGGCCGAGGCCGACATCGTGGTGACGTTCTACAACCCGCGCAGCCGGGGCCGGGACTGGCAGCTGCCGAAGGCCCTCGCCATCCTCGCCGGGCACCGTGAGCCGACGACGCCCGTCGGCGTCGTACGGAACGCCTCCCGGCCGGACGGGTCGCACCGGTTGACGACCCTGGCCGCGCTCGACCCGGCGACGGTCGACATGATGACCGTGGTGACCGTGGGCAACACGGCGACCCGTGACATCGCGGGCCGCATGGTGACGCCGCGCGGCTACCGCTGGCAGGAGAACCCGGAGGGCGCCGAGTGAACCATGTGGTCCACCCGACCGCGCCGTTTCGGCGACCGGCCGCCCACCGGTCCGCCTCGTACCCCGAGGCGACCGTGACGGGCGGGCCGGCGCCGGCCGCCGCGCCCGTCGCCCCGCAGCACCACCCCGTTCGAGACTCCGAGGAGAAATCGTGACCACCCCGCCGCCCGCCCTGCTCATCGCCGGTCATGGCACCCGGGACGATGCCGGAGCCGAGGCGTTCCGCGACTTCGTCCGGGAACTGGGGCGCCGCCACCCCGAACTGCCCGTCGCGGGCGGCTTCATCGAGCTGTCCCCGCCGCCGCTGGGCGAGGCCGTGGCCGACCTGGTGGAGCGGGGTGTGCGGCGGTTCGCCGCCGTGCCGCTGATGCTGGTGTCCGCCGGGCATGCCAAGGGCGACATCCCGGCGGCGCTGGCCCGCGAGAAGGAGCGGCACCCGGGGATCACGTACACCTACGGCCGTCCGCTCGGCCCGCACCCGGCGCTGCTGAGCGTGCTGGAGCGGCGGCTGGACGAGGCGCTCGGCGGTGCGGGCCGCAGCCCCGAGGACCGTGCGGATGTGACCGTGCTGCTGGTGGGGCGCGGCTCGACCGACCCGGACGCCAACGCCGAGGTGTTCAAGGCGGCCCGGCTGCTGTGGGAGGGGCGCGGCTACGCGGGCGTGGAGACGGCGTTCGTGTCGCTGGCGGCGCCGGACGTGCCGAGCGGTCTCGACCGGTGCGTGCGGCTGGGCGCCAAGCGGATCGTGGTGCTGCCGTACTTCCTGTTCACCGGCATCCTGCCGGACCGGGTGCGGCAGCAGACCGAGGGCTGGGCTGCCGCGCACCCGGAGATCGAGGTACGGTCGGCCGATGTCATCGGTCCGGAACCGGAGTTGCTCGATCTGGTCATGGAGCGCTACCGGGAGGCCCTGGAGGGTGATCTGCGGATGAACTGCGACTCCTGCGTCTACCGGATCGCGCTGCCCGGGTTCGAGGACAAGGTGGGGATGCCGCAGCAGCCGCACTTCCACCCGGACGACGACGGGCACCACCACGGCCACCACCATCACGGGGGACACACGCACTCCCATGCACACTGAACACCGGAGCGGTTCCCGGCGTGCGGGGCACGACCTGCGGCATCACGGTGACGCCGAGGTGCGGGACGACGGGGCCGGGCTCACCGACCTCGCCGTGAACGTGCGGGCCGGCACGCCGCCCGCCTGGCTGCGGGAGCGGATCGCCGGGTCGCTGACCGGGCTGGCCGCCTACCCCGACGGGCGGTCCGCCCGGGCGGCGGTGGCCGCCCGGCACGGGCTGCCACCCGAGCGGGTGCTGCTCACGGCGGGCGCCGCCGAGGCGTTCGTGCTGCTGGCGCGGGCCCTGACGGTCCGTCGGCCGGTGGTGGTGCATCCGCAGTTCACGGAGCCGGAGGCGGCGCTGCGGGACGCCGGGCACAACGTGGACCGGGTGCTGCTGAGGGCGTCGGACGGCTTCCGGCTGGACCCGGAGGCCGTGCCCGAGGACGCGGACCTGGTCGTCGTCGGCAACCCCACCAACCCGACGTCGGTGCTGCACCCGGCCGAGGCGATCACACGGCTGGCCCGTCCCGGGCGGACGCTGGTGGTGGACGAGGCGTTCATGGACGCGGTGCCGGGCGAGCGGGAGGCGCTGGCCGGGCGGACGGACGTGCCCGGTCTGGTGGTGCTGCGCAGCCTCACCAAGACGTGGGGCCTGGCCGGGCTGCGGATCGGCTATGTCCTCGCCGCGCCGGAGACGATCGAGGAACTGGAGCGGGCGCAGCCGCTGTGGCCGGTGTCGACGCCGGCGCTCGCGGCGGCCGAGGCGTGCGTGTCCGACCGGGCGCTGGCGGAGGCGGCCGACGCGGCGTATCGCGTCGCCGCCGACCGGGCCCATCTGGTGGCGGGGCTCAAGGAGTTCGCCCCGGACGGCCTGACCGTCGCCGAGCCCGCCGAGGGGCCGTTCGTCCTCGTCAGCGTGGATCGCGCGCCGGCCGTGCGCCGCCATCTGCGGACCCTGGGCTTCGCCGTGCGCCGGGGCGACACCTTCCCCGGCCTGGACGAGAACTGGCTGCGGCTGGCGGTCCGTGACCGTACGACGGTCAACAGCTTCCTCCAGGCGCTGGACCAGGCGATGACGCTGGCGGACCGTTGAGCGGAGGAGCTCGACGGCCCGTCGGCCGACCCTGCGGGGCGGGGGCCACCGGGCCACTGCCCCTGAGGTCCTGTCCCACGTACGCCCGCACGACGCCGTCGTCGAGCGGGCCGGGGTTCTTGGGGGAAGTGTGTGTCAGGCGGTGATCGTGCCGTTCAGCACGACCCGTAGGGGCGCCGCCAGGGCGCGGACGTCGTCGCGGGGGTCCTCGGCGTAGACGACCAGGTCCGCCGGGGCGCCCTCCTCCAGGCCGGGGCGGCCGAGCCAGGTCCGGGCGTCCCAGGTGGTCGCGGCGAGGGCCCTCAGCGGGGGGATGCCGGCCTTGACCAGTTCGGCCACCTCGTCGGCGACCAGACCGTGCGGGAGGCTGCCGCCGGCGTCGGTGCCGACGAAGACGGGGATCCCGGCGTCGTAGGCGTTGCGGACGGTGTCGTAGCGGCGCTCGTACAGGTTCCTCATGTGGGCGGACCAGACGGGGAACCGGGCCTCGCCGCCCTCGGCGAGCTTCGGGAACGTGGCGATGTTGACCAGGGTGGGCACGATCGCGACGCCGCGGGAGGCGAACAGCGGGATCAGGTCGTCGGTGAGGCCCGTGGCGTGTTCGACGCAGTCGATGCCCGCCTCGACGAGGTCGCGCAGCGAGGACTCGGCGAAGCAGTGGGCCGTGACACGGGCGCCCAGGCGGTGGGCCTCGGCGATCGCCGCCTCGACCGCGCCGCGCGGCCAGCACGCCGCCAGGTCGCCCATCTCGCGGTCGATCCAGTCGCCGACCAGCTTCACCCAGCCGTCACCGCGCCGGGCCTCCCGGCCGACGTACGCGACGAGGTCGTCCGGCTCGATCTCGTGGGCGTAGCCGCGGATGTAGCGGCGGGTACGGGCGATGTGCCGGCCTGCGCGGATGATCTTCGGGAGGTCGTCGCGGTCGTCGACCCAGCGGGTGTCGGACGGGGAGCCCGCGTCACGGATCAGGAGGGTGCCGGCGTCGCGGTCGGTCAGCGCCTGCTTCTCCGCGGTGCCGGCGTCGACCGGGCCGTGCGCGCCGAGGCCGACATGACAGTGGGCGTCGACCAGGCCGGGCAGCGCCCACCCCTCCACCGTCCGCACGTCCCGCGTGGCGGCGGGACGGTCGTAGGAGACCCGGCCGCCCACGACCCACAGCTCGTCCCGGACATCGTCGGGCCCGACGAGGACCCGCCCCTTCACACGCAGCACAGCACGCTCGTTCATACCCCGCACCCTAGCCAGGGGCTGCTCGCCATCGGGGGGTGCGGGTGAGTGAGGGCTGGTCGCGCCCACTCGGCGGAGCCGCGCATGTCACCGCCCGCGCCCCTGAAAAGCGGCCAGGGGCCGCGCCCCGTGCTCTACCTGAAGGGGCGGGCCGCAGGCCCGTTCCCCTCAGGGGCGCGGGGAACTGCGCGAGACACCACGAACCACCCGCACCCGCCGACGCACCCGGACCCCGGACGCGCGTGGGCGTCACCGCTCCACCCACGGCGGCGGCCCCTCGAAGCCGAGGGCGTGGACGTCGAAGAGCACCGCCGCCTCGACCCCGAGGGCCTGGCCGCCCCGGTGGGCCGCCCAGGTCAGGAAGGGGCGGGGTTCGAAGCCCTGGGCGCCCAGCCCCTTGGTGTACTCGGCGTGGGCGGCCAGGGAGGCGATGCCCCGCTCCAGGGGTTCGCCGGTGACGTCCACCCCGTGGGTCGGGTGCTCGGCCCCGGCGACGGCCACGAAGCGGACCCCGCCCCAGGGTTCGAGGCCCTCCTCGGCCAGCTCCGGGAAGATCCACCGGTTGCCCGCGTCGCGTGCCGCGTCGAGCGCGGCGAGGCCCACGACCCGGTGGTCCGCCTGGTTCACCACTCCGGCGACCATCCGCACCGTGTACGCCCCGGTCACCACGACCTCCGGCCGGTGCCGCCGGATCGCCCGCACGATGTCGCGGCGCAGGGCGGGCCCGTACTCGATCGTCCCGTCCCGGTGGTCGAGGAACTCGACCACGTCCACGCCCACTTCGCGGGCCCCGGCCCGTTCCTCGGCCTCGCGCAGCGGGCCCGCCTCGTCCGGGTGGAGTCCGTCGATGCCGGCCTCGCCGCGGGTGGCCAGCAGATAGGTGACCCGCTTGCCCGCCGCCGTCCAGCGGGCCACGGCGGACGCCGTCCCGTACTCGATGTCGTCTGGGTGCGCCGCCACGGCCAGACAGCGGTCCCAGTTCTCCGGCAGCGGGGCCGGTCGCGGGCCGGCGCCGGGGCCGCCCGCGTCGTCGAGAGTCGTCATGCCCCGAATGATGACGGGTGGAGCGCTCTGGGCGACAGAAGCGCGTATGCCCTTTTCAGTCGCTTCCGCCCACCTGGTTGGACGTCTCCTCCTCCACCTCCGCCATCGCGGGGTCGAGGAGACGGGACAGGAAGTGGCGGGTGCGCTCGTGCCGGGGCGCGCCGATGACCCGGGCGGGGACGCCGTCCTCGACGATCACGCCGCCGTCCATGAAGACGACACGGTCGGCGACCTCGCGGGCGAAGGTCATCTCGTGGGTGACGACCATCATCGTCATGCCCTCCTGCGCGAGCCTGCGCATGACCGCCAGGACGTCGCCCACCAGTTCCGGGTCCAGGGCCGACGTCGGCTCGTCGAAGAGCATGACCTCGGGGCCCATGGACAGGGAGCGGGCGATCGCCACGCGCTGCTGCTGGCCGCCGGAGAGGGAGGAGGGGTAGGCGTCCGCCTTCTCGGCGAGACCGACCCGCTCCAGGTTCTCGGCGGCCACCCGCGCCGCCTCCGCCTTGCCCCGCCTGAGGACCCGGCGCTGCGGGAGCGTGAGGTTCTCGGTGACCGTGAGGTGCGGAAAGAGGTTGAACTGCTGGAATACCATGCCGATGCGGCGGCGTACGGCGTCGATGTCGACGTCGGGGTCGGTCAGTTCGGTGCCGCCGACGAAGACCTGGCCCTTCGTGGGTTCCTCCAGGAGGTTCACACAGCGCAGCAGGGTCGACTTGCCGGAGCCGGACGGGCCGATGACACAGACGACCTCGCCGCGGCCGATCTCCAGGTCGATGCCCTTGAGGACCTCGTTGTCGCCGAACGACTTGTGCAGGGCGCGGACCTGGATCTCGGGGTGTCCGCCCAGCGTCTTCGCGGTCATTTCACGGCCTCCTGGGCCTTCGCCTCCATACGGCGCACGACGAAGCCGAGCGGGATGGTCACCAGCAGGTAGCACAGGCCGGCGACCAGGATGGGCGTGGAGTTGGCGGTGGTGCTGGCCAGGTCCCGCCCGTACTTGGACAGTTCGCGCTCCTCCAGGGTGACCCCGAGGAACAGCACCAGCGAGGAGTCCTTGAAGAGGAGGACGAGTTCGTTGGTGAGCGGCGGGAGGATGATCCGGAACGCCTGCGGGATGATGATCGAGACCATCGCGCGGGCGGGCGAGAACCCGAGCGAACGGGCCGCCTCCATCTGCCCCTTGGGGACGGCCTGGATGCCCGCGCGGATCGTCTCCGCCATGTACGCCGCCGCGACCAGGCCCAGCGCCAGGGCGACCTTGCCGTAGGTGCCGCCGACGATCTCCGTGCCCGGGAAGGCCAGCGGGACGGCGACCCCGATGAAGATGAAGATCAACAGGGCGGGCAGACCGCGGAAGATCTCGATGTACACGCCGGCGAACCACCGGTACGGGCCGACCGACGACAGCCGCATCAGGGCGATCACCATGCCGAGCACCAGGCCGACGGCGAAGCCGGACAGGGTGTAGAGCACGGTGTTCTTCAGCGCCAGCGTGATGACGTCCGGGAACATCTGCTCGGCGATGTCCGCCTGCGCGAACTGGTTCTTCAGCCGGCCCCAGTCCGCCGAGACCGCGAAAGCGATCACGGCGGCGACGAAGACGACGTACTGCGCGCCGCGCGACAGACTGCGCTTCTGCCGCCGGGTCAGCCCCTTCTTCCTGGGCTGGACCACCGCGTCCGTGTCGGTCATGGGTCAGGAGGCGGACGCGGACGGGGAGGCGGACGCGGCGCTCTCGTCATACGGGCCGATCCACTTCTCGTACAGCTCGCGGTACGTCCCGTCGGATTTGGCCTCGGAGAGCGCCTTGTTGACGGCGGCGAGGAGCTTGGTGTTGCCCTTCCTGACCGTGAAGCCGTACTGCTCACCGGTGTTGACGTTGTCCGCGACCTCGAAGGCGTCGGCGTTGGCCTTGTCCTTCAGCCAGCCCTGGACGACCGGGTAGTCGATGACGACGGCGTCGACCTGGCCGGAGCGCAGTCCGTTGAGGACGGCGTCGGAGGACTCGAAGGAGACCGGGTCGAGGCCCTGGCTCTTGGCGTAGTCCTCGCCGGTGGTCTGCGCCTGGGCGCCGACCTTCTTGCCCTTGAGGTCCGCGAAGGAGCCGATCCCGGCGCCCTTGTCGGCGAGGACGGCCTGGGTGGCGTCGAAGTACGGGTCGGAGAAGTCGACGTTCTTCTTGCGCTCGTCGGTGATCGTCATACCGGCGGCGGCGAGGTCGCACTCACCGGAGTTCAGGAAGGCGCCCGTCTTGAAGTTCTCGAACGGGGTGTCGCGGATCACCTGCTTCACACCCAGGTCCTTGGCGACGAGGTCGATCAGCGCGACGTCGAAGCCCTGCACCTTGCCGTCGATCTCCGACTGGAACGGCGGGTACGGGAGGTGGGTGCAGGTGGTCAGCTGACCCGCCTTGACCAGCTCGACCCCGCCGGCGGCCGTCTTGGTGCCGCTGCCGCCGTCGTCGGTCGAGGTGCAACCGGCCACGAGCAGCAGTCCGGCCGCGGCGGTGGTGGCGGCCAGGATGCGGGTCCGGCGTGCGAGGACCGAGTTCACGGGGAGACCTCCTGTGGGGAACATAGGCATCCGATTATAAGGAGATGTTTGACTTACTCAAACCAATCCGATGGTCATTGGGCCGTTCGGCCTCAGAAGTCATCGGTGCGGGGCGGCAGATGCGCTTGGATTCCGGGGGCGGGGATCGACGGACGGTACTGCCGGACGCGCCGATTACGCTCGACGTACGTCGACCCATTCGGCCCACCCTGGACACCATCTACCCCAGTGAGCGAAGAGAGCACCCTGTGACGCACGCGTTTCTGGATCTGGCCCCGTTGACCGCGGCGCGCTTCGCGTCGATCGAGGACCGGGTGGCCCGGCTGCTCTCCACGGAGCAGGACGTGGTGATCACCCAGGGCGAGGCGCTGCTGCCGCTGGAGGGGGCGATCCGCGGGGCCGCCGGACCCGGGACGACCGCCCTGAACGTGATCACGGGCCCCTACGGGCAGACCTTCGGCGACTGGCTGCGGGACTGCGGGGCGACCGTCGTCGACCTGGCCGTGCCCTTCCACACGGCGGTCACCGCGGAGCAGATCCGGGACGCCTTCGCCGCGCACCCGGCCATCGACTTCGTCTCCCTGGTGCACGCGGAGGCGGCGACCGGCAACACGAACCCCGTCGCCGCGATCGGTGAGGTCGTCCGTGAGCACGGCGCGCTCTTCTACCTGGACGCGGTGGCCTCCGTCGGCGCCGAGCCGGTACTGCCGGACGCGTGGGGTGTCGACCTGTGCGTCATCGGGGCACAGAAGGCGATGGGCGGTCCGGCCGGTGTCTCCGCGATCTCGGTGAGCGAGCGGGCGTGGGCCCGGATGGCCGCGAACCCGCACGCCCCGCGCCGCTCCTACCTGTCGCTCCTCGACTGGAAGGAGCGCTGGATCGACGGCGGCCGCCGCGCGCTGCTGCACGCCCCGGCCCAGTTGGAGATGCTCGCGCTGGAGGCGTGCCTGGAGCGCATCGAGTCGGCGGGCCTGGACACGGTGATGGCCCGCCATGCCTCGGCCGCCGCGGCCACCCGGGCGGGGGCACTCGCGCTGGGCGGCGGTCTGGAGCCGTATGTGTGCGAGGCGCGCGACGCGGCCCCGGTCGCGACGACCCTGCGGGTGCCGGACGGTGTCGACGCGTCCGAGCTGGTCGCCAAGGCCCTCACCGCGGACCCCGCGCTGCCGCTGGCCGCGGGCGGCGGCGCCCTCGCCCGCGAGATGGTCCGCGTCAACCACTACGGCCCCGACGCGACATGGGGCGCCGTGCACTCCAGCCTCGCGGGCCTCGGTTCGGCGCTGGCGGAGTTCGGGGTACGGGTGGACCTGGATGC
>NZ_LIQX01000265.1 GCF_001418475.1 Streptomyces ossamyceticus
GGGCTTGGGTGGCGTGACGGGTGGGGCGATCCGATGGGCGTACGCCTTCATCGACCGGCCGGGGTCCGGGTTCGAGAAGGCGTGCGCGTTCTGGACGGCGGTGACGGCGACGGAGCTGTCCGCGCCACGAGGTGAGCGGGACGAGTTCGTGACACTCCTCCCCGAGCGGGGCGACGCGTGTGTGAAGGCCCAGGCGGTGGACGCGGGCGACGGTGGCGCCCATCTCGACTTCTCCGTGGAGGACGTACCCGCGTTCGTCGACGGTGCCGTCGGCCTCGGCGCCGAGGTCGTCGCCTCGCACACCGGCTGGGCGGTGCTCCGCTCGCCTGCCGGACAGCGTTTCTGCGCGGTGCCGTGGCACGGGGAGAGCGTCCGGCCGCCGGTGGTCGACGGCAGCCGTCTGGACCAGGTGTGCCTGGACGTCGCGCCGGACGTGTTCGACACGGAGGTCACGTTCTGGGCCGCCCTGACGGGCTGGGAGTCGTACGTCGGCTCGCTCCCGGAGTTCCACGTCCTGCGTCCGCCCGCGGGTCTCCCCCTGCGCATCCTCATGCAGCGCCTGGACGCCCCTGCCCCCGCGGCGGCCCACCTCGACCTGGCCTGCGCCGACCGGCGCGCCACCCGCGCCCACCATGAGCACCTGGGCGCCACCTTCGTGGCCGACCACCCCCACTGGACGGTGATGCGGGACCCGGCGGGCGGCACGTACTGCCTCACCGCCCGCGACCCGGAATCCGGGGGCCTGCCGGTCACATGAGCGGATGGGGCGGCGGCCCTGGGACAGGCACCCGCCGGCCGGTCCTCGCCACACGGGCTCACCCTCAGAGGTCCGCGCCCCCGTCCATCACCGGCCGGATCACCACGGGGTACTCCTTGGCCCCGGCGGGCTGGGGGCACCGGGCGACGCGGGCCGCGATCTCCGTGACGCGCTCCAGGCTCGCGCAGTCCAGGAGCCAGTAGCCGGCGATCACTTCCTCGGTCTCCGCGTACGGCCCGTCCACGACGACGGGCTTGCCGTCGGCCCCGAGTGTGACGAACCGGGTCCTGGCGGGTTCGGCCAGCCCCTGCCCGTCGATCATCTCGCCGCTCGCGGTGAGGTCCTTGTTGAGGGCGGTCATGTGGGCGTACATCGCCCGGACGTCCTCCTGTGTCCAGGCCGGGGACCCCTCGGACGCGGTGCCGCCCATGGCCGCGTAGTCCGCCTGCGTGCCCTGGACCATCATCAGGTACTTCATGAGTCCGCTCCTCGCCTTCCTCGGTCCGGACCGCCCTCGGCGGTCGGCTCTCTCAGAGGAGACGTCGGAGCCTTGCCGAACTCATCGGCGGCGGCGCACCCGCGCGATCTTCTTCCGGCGCCACGGGTCCGCGCGGTGCCCCTGCCATGGCGGTTCTCGGACCGTCGCGGCCCTGTCACCCGTCGGCGGTGTCCTCGACCTGCTCCGTGGCCTCCCCGTCGGCGGCCTTCGCCGTGCTCACGCTCTGCGTACCGCCCGAGCCGTGCGCGCCATGGGCACGGCGGCCCACGGCCCGCGTCCGCTCCGCGGCGGCGCCCTCGGCCTCGGCGGCCCTGTCGACGTACGCGTCACACTTCGGATTCCTGCACGGACCCGGACCCCACACGGGTACGAACGCGCCGAGCGTCTTGTGCCGCCGCACGATCGTGGCCACAGGCTGTCCGCAGGCCGGGCAGACTTGCTCGTCGGTGCCCATGACCTCAGGGTAGGTCCGACGGACTCCGGGCGCCCCCCGCCGTACGCCGCCGATCCACGGGGTCACCGCTTCCTGGTGTACGTCCGCACCACGGCCCCGTTGTCGAAGGCACGCACCTCACCCAGCGTGAACTCGGTGATGGCGAAGCCGGAGCCGAACATCGGCATCCCCGTCCCCAGCACGATGGGGTACGTCTTGATGATCAGCTCGTCGATCTCGTCGAGCAGTTCCCCCGCCAGGACCGAGCCCCCGCAGAGATAGATGCCGAGAGGGCCGTCCTCCGCCTTCAGCTCCCGGACCTTGCCGACCGGGTCCGAGGAGATGATCTCGACATTCGGGTGGGGCGACTCCGCCAGCGTGCGCGAGACTACGTACTCCCGCAGATGCGCGAACGGGCTGGTGGTGCCCTCCTTCAGCGCCTCGTCGTAGCTGCCGCGCCCCTGGACGATCGTGTCGTACGTCCGGTTCGGGACGTCGTCGGTCCCGATGAGCCGGCGCACATGGGTGGGATTGATGTCGGGGTGTTCCGTCCTGAGGTACTCGGCGTACTCCCCCACCACGTGGGGGTACATGAACGACGCGTCGCCGTCCGGGCCCCCGATGAACCCGTCGATCGAACAAGCGATGACATACGTGAGCTTGCGCAAACCTGCCTCTTTCTCTGATCCCGCCGTGTTGACCACTCCATTTATAGTACTTCAGTTGTAGTGATTGCAAGACAGTAGTGATCGCATGACATGAGCGGGCCCCGCACACCGTGGGGATGTGCGGGACCCGCGTCCGACCGGAGGCACCGACACCGCGCGGGGTCAGGTCGGCGCGGTGCCGGTGCCTCCGGGGTCCCTTCTCAACTGCTGCGACGCGTCACGAACTCGGCCAGCGCGAGCAGACCTCCCGCCGCCTCCGGGTCCGGGACCGCCCGGGACAGCTCGTGCATGGCCCGGGCCATACGGTCGGCCGCCTGGACCTGCGCCCAGTCGCGCCCTCCGGCCCGCTCGACCACGAGCGCCGTCCGCTCCAGTTCGCCCTCCTCGTACGGCTCCCCGTACAGCGCGGCGAGTTCGTCCGCCTCCGGTGTGCCCGAGGCGAGCGCGGCGACCACCGGGAGGGACTTCTTGCGGGCGATGAGGTCCGCGCCGGCCGGCTTGCCGGTACGGCTCGGGTCGCCCCAGATCCCGATCACGTCGTCGATGAGCTGGAAGGCGAGACCGGCCTCCCGCCCGAACGCGTCGAGCGCCTCGACCTCATCCTCCCCGGCCCCCGCGTACAGCGCCCCGAGCGCACAGGCACAGCCGAGCAGCGCGCCCGTCTTCGCCTCGGCCATGGCGAGCACCTCGGGGAGGGTGACCTCCTCCGGCCGCCGCTCCTCCATCGCCGTGTCCGTGTGCTGGCCCGCGCACAGCTCGACGACACAGGAGGCGAGCCGCGCGGCCGCCGCGGCCGACGCCGGATGCGGGTCCTCCGCGAGCAGCCGCAGCGCCAGGGCCTGCAGGGCGTCCCCGGCGAGGATCGCGTCGGGCACCCCGAACACGGTCCACGCGGTGGGCCGGTGCCTGCGTGTGGCGTCCCGGTCCATCACGTCGTCGTGCAGCAACGTGAAGTTGTGCACCAGCTCCACCGCGGCGGCGGCCCGGACGGCGGCGGACTCGCGCCCGCCGAGCGCATCGACCGCCGCCAGCACCAGCGCGGGCCGGATCGCCTTGCCCGCGTTGCCCGCGGCCGGGGTGCCGTCCGCCCGCTCCCAGCCGAAGTGGTAGCGCGCGACCCGGCGCATCGAGTCGGGCAACGACTGCACGGCACCGCGCAGTTCGGGGTCGACCGACAGCCGTGTCCGCTCCAGGATCCCGGCCGCCTCCTGTCCGTCCGACGGACGGGACGCGCCCCGTCGCGCGGGCCCGCTCCCGTGGCCGGCGGGAGTCACCGCTCCCGTGGGATCCGGGGCTCCCGTCGGGTCCGGAGGGATCGTGATGTGGCTCCGCCTTTCCGGGATCTCGATGTCCGGAGCACCGCCCTCCACCGTCTCGACCGGGCTCTGCTGCGTCTCCGTCATGCACTCACCCATGGGATCGCCTCGAAGGAGGACGCGGACGGCGGCGGTTCGGGTGAGGTCACCGCCACCGGCCGATCTCGACGTTCTCCAGAACGCCGAGCGCGTCGGGGACGAGGACCGCGGCCGAGTAGTAGGCCGTCACGAGGTACTTGATGATCGCCTGTTCGTTGATGCCCATGAAGCGCACCGACAGGCTGGGCTCGATCTCGTCGGGGATGCTCGCGGCACGCAGGCCGATGACGCCCTGGTCCTCCTCCCCGGTACGCATCGCGATGATCGAGGTGGTCCTGGCCTCGGTCACCGGGATCTTGTTGCACGGGTAGATCGGCACACCGCGCCAGGTGGGGATGCGGTTCCCGGCGATGTCGAGGGTCTCCGGGACGAGCCCGCGCTTGTTGAGCTCACGGCCGAACGCGGAGATCGCGCGCGGGTGGGCGAGCAGCAGCTTGGTGCCCCGGCGGCGGCTGAGCAGTTCGTCCAGGTCGTCCGGGCTGGGCACGCCGTCGTGCGGCTGGAGCCGCTGGTCGTACTCGCAGTTGTGGAGGAGGCCGAAGTCCCGGTTGTTGATGAGCTCGTGCTCCTGACGCTCCTTCAGCGCCTCCACGGTGAGCCGGACCTGCTGCTCGGTCTGGTTCATCGGCTGGTTGTAGAGGTCAGCCACGCGCGTGTGGATGCGCAGGACGGTCTGGGCGACGCTCAGTTCGTACTCGCGGGGCGCGGCCTCGTAGTCGACGAACGTGTGCGGGATGTCCGGCTCACCGCTGTGGCCGGCGGCGAGGTCGATCTCCTTCTCGCCGTACTTGTTGGTGCGCTGCTCCGGGATGGCGCGCAGCTGCTGGAGGTGCTCGCCGAGGCTCTCGGCGCGCTCCGCGACCTGGTCGACGGCCTGGCGCGGCAGGACGAGCACCGTGCACGCGGTGACCGCGCGGGCCGTGTACTCCCAGATCGCGTCGGCGTCGAGCAGCGCCTGCTCGCCGAAATACGCCCCGTCGGCCAGCACTCCGAGCACGGCGTCGTCGCCGTAGGGGCCCGTGCCGATCTTCTCGACCTTGCCGTGCGCGAGGAGGAAGACCTCCTCCGCCTGGCTGCCGAACTCGGCGAGCACCGCGCCCGCCGCGAACTCCCGCTGCTCGCACCGCTGAGCCAGCTCGCCCAGCACGTCGATGTCCTCGTAGGTGCGCAGGGCCGGCAGTTCGCCGAGTTCCGCGGGGATGACGGCGACCTGGTCGCCGGTCTTCACGAAAGTAACGCGGCCGTCCCCGACCGCATAGGTGAGCCGCCGGTTCACCCGGTACGTGCCACCCTGCACGTTCACCCATGGCAACATGCGCAGCAGCCAGCGCGAGCTGATCTCCTGCATCTGGGGCGCGGACTTCGTGGTGGTGGCCAGGTTCCGGGCAGCGGCCGTGCCGAGACTCTGCTGCGGCCGGTCCTGCTGCGTACGGACCTCTTCGCCTACCGACATACGGATTTCCCCTCCGGGTGTGCACTCTGATCGCGGTCACCGATCTCGCCACCAGCCTCGCATCACGGAGCGTGCCGGTGCTATTACCCGAAAGAGCGGGAATGGATCTCCGGAACACTGGGCATATCGAGGGGCTTTGTCCACCCTCTCGACGCCTTTCCGGAGATGACCGGATCGGCTCGCACGCAACACCGACACCTGACCTCCGCACGCGGAGCTGGGTACAAGCCTGCGTACGAGGCGGCCGGACCAGCGGCCGTCGCACCGTACGAAGGAGTCGGTCATGGCCCCACCCATGTCCGCGGCCAGATTTCTCAGCATCCTCAAGAACGAAGGCGTCACGGTCGTCGAGGTCGGCGACTGGGAGCATCACAACCGCAACCACAAGGGGCCGTGGGGCCCCGTCCACGGCGTGATGATCCACCACACGGTCACCTCCGGCAGTGAACGCACCGTCCGCATCTGCCGCGACGGCTATTCAGGGCTGCCGGGCCCGCTGTGCCACGGCGTGATCACCAAGGACGGCCGTGTCCATCTCGTCGGCTACGGCCGCGCCAACCACGCCGGCAGCGGTGACGACGACGTCCTGCGGGCCGTGATCGCCGAGACGACGCTCCCCCCGGACAACGAGGCGAACACCGACGGGAACCGGCACTTCTACGGCTTCGAGTGCGAGAACCTCGGCGACGGCCTCGACCCGTGGCCCGAGCGCCAGCTCGAAGCGATCGAGCAGGTCTCCGCCGCCGTCTGCCGCCACCACGGCTGGACGGAACGTTCCGTCATCGGCCACCTCGAATGGCAGCCCGGCAAGGTCGACCCCCGCGGCTTCACCATGGCCTCCATGAGGAGCCGTATCCGCGACCGCCTCCGGTAGCCCCTCACCACGCGCGCGTGTCGCCCCGCCACGACGGGCGCGCACCGGCGTCGGGGCTGTGCGGGCGGCCGTTCCCGGACAGATGTCCGACAATGGCCGCGTGAGCAGCCCCGACCCCACCACCGCCCTGCACCCCCGGCTGCCGTCCCCTCTCCAGGAGATCGAGGACGATCGCTTCGCCCGGCACGGCGTCCGGCTGCTCCTGAAGCGTGACGACCTGATCCACCCGCGACTCATCGGCAACAAGTGGCGCAAGCTCGTGCCCAACCTGAGCGCGGCGGCGGGGCGTTCGCTCCTCACGTTCGGGGGCGCGTACTCGAACCACCTCCGGGCCACCGCCGCCGCCGGCCGCCTTCTCGGCCTGTCCACCGTCGGCGTGGTCCGCGGCCAGGAGCTGGCGGACCGCCCCCTCAACCCCTCCCTGGCCCGTTGCGCCGCAGACGGCATGCGCCTGCACTTCGTCGACAGATCGACGTATCGCCACAAGACCGACCCGGCCACACTGGCCACCGTCCTCCGCGCCGCCGACGCGGAGGGCGCCTACGTCGTCCCCGAGGGCGGCAGCAACGCCCTCGCCGTGCGGGGCTGCCGGGAACTCGGCGCGGAACTGCGCGACCGCGCCGACGTCGTGGCCGTCGCCTGCGGCACCGGCGGCACCCTCGCCGGGCTGGCCGCCGGGCTCGCCCCCGACCAGCGCGCCCTCGGGATACCCGTCCTCAAGGGCGGCTTCCTGGGGGAGGAGATACGGCGGCTGCAGGAGAGCGCCTTCGGCGGCCGCCGCGGCCACTGGGACCTCGACGACCGCTTCCACTTCGGCGGCTACGCCCGCACCACGCCCGACCTGGACGCCTTCGCCGACGACTTCGAGGACCGCCACGGACTGCCCGTGGAGCGTCTCTATGTCGCCAAGTTGCTCTACGGACTCGTCTGCCTGACGGAGGAAGGCGCCTTCCCGCGCGGGACGACACTCACCGCGGTGATCACGGGAAGCCCGCTCCCCGCGTAGTCCTCGAAACCGGGTCCGCCGCCCGGCACTAGGAGACCTCCCGGTAGGCCGCGGCCTCCTCCAGGTCCAGTCTGCGCAGCAGTGTCCGCAGCATCTCGTCGTCGATGTAGCGGCCGTCCCGCAGCTTGACGAACACCTCGCGCTCGGCGCCGATCATCTCGCGGGAGAGCCTGCTGTAGGTGTCGTCGCTGGTCTCCCCGGTCGCCGGGTTGACGGCACCGAGCCGCTCCCACACGGCGTTGCGGCGCCGCTCCAGGACCGTGCGCAGCCGGTCGACCAGCGGCGGCGGCAGGGTGTTGCGCTCGTCCTCCAGGAGTTCGTCGAGCCGCGCCTCGGCGATCCGCGACGCCTGGGCCTGGGCGTTGGCCTCGGCGAGGGTCTCGGCCCGCGTGTCGCGCCCCGGCAGTCGCAGGATCCGGATCAGCGGCGGCAGCGTCAACCCCTGGATGACGAGCGTCCCGATCACCGTGGTGAAGGTCAGGAACAGGATGAGGTTCCGCTCCGGGAAGTCGTCCCCGCCGTGCACGGTGAGCGGGATGGAGAACGCGATGGCCAGCGAGACCACGCCCCGCATGCCGGCCCACGCGATGACGAAGGGCCCCTTCCAGGTCGGGTTCTCCTCGCGTTCACGGATCCGCGCGGACAGCATCCGGGGCAGGAAGGTCGCCGGGTACACCCAGACGAACCGGGTCACGACCACGATCAGGAAGACGGCCACGGCGTACCAGGTGGCACGCAGCCCCTCGTTCTCGCCGAGCCCTTCCAGCACGACCGGCAGCTGCAGTCCGATGAGCGCGAAGACCGCCGATTCGAGCAGGAAGGCGACCATCTTCCACACGGCCTCCTCCTGGAGGCGGGTCGCGAAGTCGACCTGCCAGTTGCGGTAGCCGAGGTACAGGCCGACCACGACCACGGCGAGCACTCCGGAGGCGTGCACCCACTCGGCCAGCC
This sequence comes from Streptomyces ossamyceticus, assembly GCF_001418475.1. GTDB lineage: Bacteria > Actinomycetota > Actinomycetes > Streptomycetales > Streptomycetaceae > Streptomyces > Streptomyces ossamyceticus. Next base: position 8,057 of record NZ_LIQX01000265.1, read on the forward strand.
CGTACGCGACGAAGGGGATCAGCAGGGAGAGCGTGTTCTGGAGCAGCGCTTCGCTCAGGTGGGTGCGCAGCCAGTGGATAGGCATCATCAGCAGCAGGCCCACGGCGACGCCGCCGACCGCCGCCACCAGGAACTCGACGATCCCGCCGGCCCAGCTCGCGCCCTCCCCGATCGTGGCGGCGAGGGCCACCCGGTACGCGGTGATCGCGGTGGCGTCGTTCACCAGGGACTCGCCCTGGAGGATGGTGGTGATCCGCGACGGCAGGCCCACCCGCCGGGCGACCGCCGTCGCCGCGACCGCGTCCGGGGGCGCCACCACCGCGCCGAGCACCAGGGCGGCCGTCAGCGGCAGTCCCGGCACGATCAGATAGGCGGCCCAGCCGACGGCGAGGGTCGCGAACAGGACATAGCCGACCGACAGCAGCGCCACCGGCCGCAGTTGGGCCCGCAGATCGAGATACGAGCTCTCGGTGGCGGCCGTGTACAGCAGCGGGGGCAGCACCAGGGGCAGGACGATCTCGGGGTCGAGCTCGTAGTTCGGCACGCCGGGCACGTACGACACCGCGAGCCCGGCGGCGACCAGCAGCAACGGGGCGGGCACCGGCGTACGCCGGGCGGCACCGGCGACCGTCGCGCTACCGGCGACCAGCAACAGCAGGGGCAGGAAGTGCATCGCTTTGCGCCGCCTTCGTTTTCCGCGCGAGCTTCCGCGCACCCGTCGTAACCTGGCCATCATGAAACAGTGCACGCACGCGGACGCACTGCCGCACCCCGAGCCGACCCCGCTGACCGAGACCTGTCCCGAGTGCGAGGCCGCCGGGACACACCCGGTGCAGCTGCGGAAGTGCCTGGAGTGCGGGCACGTGGGGTGCTGCGACTCCTCGCCCATGCGACACGCGACCGCGCACCACAGGGAGACCGGCCACCCCGTGATGCGTACCTACGAGCCGGGCGAGACCTGGCGCTGGTGCTTCGTCGACCACGTGCTCGTATGAGGGCGGGAAAACGAACAGGCACCCGGTGAACACGCCGATGACGTCGCGCGACGGAACCAAGTCACCCCGTGACACGTCGACGTACTCGTGTGACACGGTTCGGCGGCCGGACGCCTGGGTACGTCAAAGCGGCGCGCGCTCTTCCTATTTGAGGCCCGCAGACCCCTAGCCACCGAGCGTGTTCGTATGCTTACTATGAGTGACAGCGTGGGGCTGGGTCGCCGGGACCCCAAGGACACGGCACTCGGGAGCGCGATAGCGTCACCGCTGAACCACATAGCGCGTTACCCCGGGGGGCGACCCTCGGCCCCTGAAAAAGCTTGTACCACCTTGGAGGTGAGGGTGTCCCAGATCGCAGGCGAGCCCGGGACCCAGGACTTCGTGGAAGTCCGGCTGCCGGCCGCGGGTGCCTACCTGTCGGTGCTGCGTACGGCGACGGCCGGCCTCGCGGCCCGTTTGGACTTCACCCTCGACGAGATCGAGGATTTGCGCATCGCGGTCGACGAGGCCTGCGCGATCCTGCTCCAGCAGGCCGTGCCCGGCTCGGTGCTCAGCTGTGTCTTCCGCCTCGTCGACGATTCGCTGGAGGTCACGGTCTCGGCCCCGACCACGGACGGTCACGCGCCCTCGCGCGACACCTTCGCCTGGACCGTGCTGTCGGCCCTCGCGGGCAAGGTCTCCTCCGCGGTCGCCGACGACAAAACCGTTTCGATCAGTCTCTACAAACAGCGCGGCGCGGGACCCGGGCCGGCGTGAGGAACGGGGACGGGCCGGTGCGGGACGAAGAGCGCGGCACACGGGAACTTCCCGCGAAGGAGGTCGGCCCCGGCGGGCCGGCACACCTGACGGACGGCGTCGACGGCATTCCCGAGCAGGCCCGGCCGCACCCGGAGGACGACTCCTCGACGGCGGCCGAACCCTCGCGGTGGACGGAGCCGGCCGACGCAGAGGACGAGGCGTCCTCCGACGGGCGACGGGAGCCGGAGGATGCCGCACGGAGCACCACGTCCTCACGAGGGCGGACTGGGGCCTCCCCCGCTCGAGCACAGTCGAGAGCTGAGGGAACGGTGACGGCGGGCGGGACTATGAGCGAGCACGAGCGACACGACGAGCTGGACGCGCGGATCGTGCGCGGCACGCAGCACGATCCGCAGGACCGCAGCGGGGCGCGCGCCCTGTTCATCCAGCTGCGCTCCCTGCGGGAGGGCAGTGCGGAGTACGCGGAGCTGCGCAATCAGCTGGTCCGGATGCATCTGCCGCTCGTGGAGCACCTCGCGCGCCGGTTCCGCAACCGCGGTGAGCCGCTGGACGACCTGACGCAGGTCGCGACCATCGGCCTGATCAAGTCGGTCGACCGGTTCGACCCGGACCGCGGGGTGGAGTTCTCCACGTACGCGACCCCGACGGTCGTCGGCGAGATCAAGCGGCACTTCCGCGACAAGGGCTGGGCGGTGCGGGTACCGCGCCGTCTGCAGGAGCTGCGCCTGGCCCTGACCACGGCCACGGCCGAGCTGTCCCAGCAGCACGGCCGCTCCCCGACGGTGCACGAGCTGGCCGAGAAGCTGGCCATCTCGGAGGAGGAGGTCCTGGAGGGCCTGGAGTCCGCCAACGCGTACTCCACGCTGTCGCTGGACGTCCCCGACACCGACGACGAGTCGCCGGCCGTCGCCGACACCCTGGGCGCCGAGGACGAGGCGCTGGAAGGCGTCGAGTACCGGGAGTCCCTGAAGCCGCTGCTGGAGGATCTGCCGCCCCGCGAGAAGCGGATCCTGCTGCTGAGGTTCTTCGGCAACATGACCCAGTCGCAGATCGCCCAGGAGGTCGGCATCTCACAGATGCACGTCTCGCGTCTGCTGGCCCGGACCCTGGCCCAGCTGCGGGAGAAGCTGCTCGTGGAGGAGTGACACCCGCCTCCCGTGGAGCCACGGGTGGCGCCGCGCCCGGTCCGCCACGGGTGGCGCCGCGCTCGGTCCTCGGCCCGACTCCGCGGGGCGGTGGGACGTGGCGGACGCCCCTCTAGCGCTTGCTCTCCTCCGTCCGGCCAGGCCCTTGGATTCCGAGGGCCTGGGTCGTAGCCGGGTTGATCAGCAGCACCAGCGCCGTGATCGCGACCACGGCCAGGACGATTCCCGCGGGGATCGCGACACTGTCCGCCCGGAGCAGGTTGTACGCCACCGGCAGCGCCATGATCTGCGTGATGACGGCGGGCCCCCGGCTCCAGCTGCGCCGCAGCAGCAGTCCGCGCGCGGCGATCAGCGGCAGCAGGGCGAGCGCGACGAGGGTGAGACCCCCGGTGACGCCGGTACTGAGGTCACCGGAGTCGCCGGTGAAGCCCACGACCAGCATGGCGCCGCCGCCGACCAGCAGGGCGATCCCCTCCAGCGCGGCCAGTGCCGCCGCGGCGGTCAGCCGCCCGGGGCGGGGCTCGGCGTCGGAGGTGTCCGGCGTGGGGGTCTGCTCAGGGCTCACCCCTGAAGGGTAGCCCCGGCGCCCGCACGCACACCGGCGCCCCGTACGCCCTCACGTGCTCATCGTCACTACACGATCTCCCCCTTGATCCGCACCTCGGTATGGGACGAGTACCGCTCAGTAGGTACGCTGCAACTCATGCGTGCACTTCTCGTGGTCAATCCGGCGGCAACCACCACAAGCGCACGTACGCGCGATGTCCTGATCCACGCGCTGGCGAGCGAGATGAAGCTCGAGGCGGTCACCACCGAGTACCGCGGCCACGCCAAGGACCTCGCCCGCCAGGCGGCCGAGGGCAAGGACGACGTCGAGCTGGTCGTCGCGCTCGGCGGTGACGGCACGGTCAACGAGGTCGTCAACGGCCTGCTGCACCACGGCCCCGACCCGGACCGTCTCCCCCGCCTCGCCGTGGTCCCCGGCGGCTCCACCAATGTCTTCGCCCGCGCCCTGGGCCTGCCCAACGACGCCGTGGAAGCCACCGGCGCCCTGTTGGACGCGCTCCGCGAGAACCGCGAACGCACGGTCGGACTCGGCATGGCCTCGGGTACGCCGGGCACGGAGGACGAGGCGGTCCCGTCCCGCTGGTTCACGTTCTGCGCCGGCCTCGGGTTCGACGCCGGTGTGATCGGCCGGGTCGAGCAACAGCGCGAACGTGGAAGGAAATCCACACATGCTCTTTACCTGCGTCAGGCATTCCGGCAGTTCCTGGAAGAGCCTCACCGCAGGAACGGCACGATCACTCTGGAGCGGGCCGGCGAGAAGCCGATTTCCGATCTTGTGCTGTCCATAGTCTGCAACACGTCCCCGTGGACGTTTCTCGGCAATCGCCCGGTGTACGCGTCACCTAAGGCGTCGTTCGATAAAGGGCTCGACGTGCTCGGTCTCAGCCGCATGTCGACGCCCGCACTTGCCCGTTATGCCACGCAGTTGCTCACTTCGTCCCCCGAGCGGGGACCCCATGGCAAGCACGCCACCACCGTGCACGACCTGACCGACTTCACCTTGCATTCGAAGGCGCCCCTCCCCCTCCAGATGGACGGCGACCACCTCGGACTGCGTACGAGCGTGACGTTCACAGGCGTACGCCGTGCACTGCGTGTGATTGTGTGAGCGGAACGGGCAAAAGTCCTTCCACTCGAACGTTTAGGCCAGGATCCACCCCATGGAAGTACGGCTGTGACACAGTCGACACCGAGGAATCAAAAAAAACTTTCCGGAAGGGGTTGTATCCGCCGCTGAGGTTTGCGAGTCTCTACGTGGCGCTCGGGACAGCCCGCAACACCGGCTCAAGCAAGCGCCAGAACCCCTCCTCAAAACACAGGACCACACCAGTCCGTCTGGTGATCGGCCCTTCACTTGTTGAGGGATTCGTGAAAGCGTTCACATTCACAAGCAACGTGCATGTAATACCAAGGAGAGGTAGCAGCCATGGACTGGCGTCACAACGCCGTTTGCCGCGAGGAAGACCCCGAGCTCTTCTTCCCCATCGGCAACACCGGTCCTGCGCTGCTGCAGATCGAGGAAGCCAAGGCTGTCTGCCGTCGCTGCCCGGTTATCGAGCAGTGTCTGCAGTGGGCGCTTGAGTCCGGCCAGGACTCCGGCGTCTGGGGTGGTCTCAGCGAGGACGAGCGCCGCGCCATGAAGCGCCGCGCCGCCCGCAACCGGGCCCGTCAGGCCTCTGCCTGACAATCCCACCCAGCAATAGCCTGAGCTTGGCGGCGCGTACAGCGAGTACGCATCTCCCGCCCCCGAGCCGCAGCGCGCAGTGCCCCCGGTGCGCCTAATCAGCGACGAGACTGAGCCCCGGACCACATGATGGTCCGGGGCTCAGCGCTGTGCGCCGGGGCCGCTCGTACGCCCCCGCCCCTATTTCTGGGCGCGGACCGGGATGTCGAGGATGACCTGCGTCCCCCGCTCCGGAGCCGGGACCATGTCGAAGGTGCCGCCCAACTCGCCCTCCACCAACGTCCGTACGATCTGCAGACCGAGGTTGCCGGAACGGTGCGGGTCGAAGCCCTCGGGCAGGCCCACGCCGTCGTCCTGGACGGTGACGAGGAGACGGCTCTCCTTGGTGGTCCCGCCGCGCACGGCCGACACCTCCACGGTGCCGGTCTCCCCCTCGCGGAAGCCGTGTTCGAGGGCGTTCTGGAGGATCTCGGTGAGGACCATCGACAGCGGGGTGGCGACCTCCGCGTCGAGGATGCCGAAACGTCCGGTGCGCCGGCCGGTGACCTTGCCCGGTGAGATCTCGGCGACCATGGCGAGCACCCGGTCGGCGATCTCGTCGAACTCCACCCGCTCGTCCAGATTCTGGGACAGCGTCTCATGCACGATCGCGATCGACCCGACCCGCCGCACGGCCTCCTCCAGGGCCTCGCGGCCGCGCTCGGACTCGATACGCCGGGCCTGGAGCCGCAACAGCGCGGCGACCGTCTGGAGGTTGTTCTTCACCCGGTGGTGGATCTCCCGGATGGTCGCGTCCTTGGTGATCAACTCGCGTTCGCGGCGGCGCAGTTCGGTGACGTCCCGCAGCAGCACGAGTGAACCGATGCGCGGGCCCTTGGGCTTGAGGGGGATCGCCCGGAGCTGGATGACACCCTCATTCGACTCGATCTCGAACTCGCGCGGTGCCCATCCGCTCGCCACCTTCGCCAGCGCCTCGTCCACCGGCCCTCGGGACGGGGCGAGTTCGGCGGTGGTACGGCCGAGGTGGCAGCCCACGAGGTCGGCGGCGAGACCCAGGCGGTGGTACGCGGACAGGGCGTTCGGGGAGGCGTACTGGACGATGCCGTCCGCGTCGAGCCTGATCAGGCCGTCGCCGACACGCGGCGAGGCGTCCATGTCGACCTGCTGGTCGGGGAACGGGAACGCGCCGACGGCGATCATCTGGGCCAGATCGGACGCGCTCTGGAGGTAGGTGAGCTCCAGACGGCTGGGGGTCCGCACGGTCAGCAGGTTAGTGTTGCGCGCGATGACGCCGAGGACCCGGCCCTCCCTGCGGACGGGGATGGACTCGACCCGTACGGGGACCTCCTCGCGCCATTCCGGGTCGCCCTCGCGCACGATGCGGCCCTCGTCGACCGCGACGTCGAGGAGGGGCCGGCGGCCGCGCGGGACCAGGTGGCCGACCATGTCGTCCTGGTACGAGGTGGGGCCGGTGTTGGGGCGCATCTGGGCCACGGAGACATAGCGCGTGCCGTCGCGGGTGGGGACCCAGAGGACGAGGTCGGCGAAGGAGAGGTCGGAGAGGAGCTGCCACTCCGACACCAGCAGATGCAGCCACTCCAGGTCGGAGTCGCTGAGAGCGGTGTGCTGGCGGACGAGTTCGTTCATGGAGGGCACGTGTGCGAGCGTACCTGGCGGTACGGACATGCCTGGAAACGGCGGGCTGCGCTCCGCTGGGCCCCGGTCCGGGGGGGGTGACACCCCGGCCCCGGAAGCACCCGCGGGCCGCGGCGCCTGAGAGGGACCCTCAACCCTCCCGGCACCGCAGCCCGGAGCAACATCGGCCGTGGGGTGTGCGGTCCCGCGACCGAAGGATGAGGAGCCGGAGCAGTCAGGGCAGAGAGCGCCGGTTCCTCGGTCCGCCTTCCTGTGCGGGGAAGACGGAGGCCTGTGGTGTTCACAACTGATCGTCGACGTGGGAGCGCTGATCGATCAGATGACCTATCACGCCATTCTTGACTAGACCACTGCGTGTGTCCATGCGTTGGCGGATGTTTGTTGTTGTTCCCTGGCCGCCCGTCCGTCGAGAGCGGGGCGAGGGCTTATACGCAGCGTAGCCCGGTTCGGCGGGCCGTCGGACCGGAATGGGTCGGCCCGGCGGATTTCGCGCGCCGAGTTCCGGGGCGCCGGCCCGGGGGCGGGTACGGGATGGATGGCCTTGCGGTGTGGCCGGGCCGGCGGGCGACCCGCAGCCGGGCGGCCCGCGGCGGGGCGACGTCGCGGTGGGGCGGCGGAGCGACGTCGCGACGGGGTGGCCGAGGCGCGTCAGGCGTGGTGAGGGGCATCGGTGCGGGCCGGGCGGGGCCAGATCGCCATCGCCAGGTCGGCGACCGCCTCCAGTTCCTGCCTGGTCGCGCCGTCCCGTGCCTGCTGGGACATGCCTTGGATGATCACGCCTGTGTGGCGGGCGAGTGCGGGGGCGTCCGTGTCGGCGGGCAGTTCACCCGCCGCGATGTCCGTTCTTATACGGCTCTCGAAGACGGTGATCCACGCGTTGCGCCGGGCGCGGAGGGATTCCTCGACCTCGCGGCTGGTGCAGTTGGTGGCCGCGTGGATGACCAGGCAGCCATGGGGGTGGGCGGGGTCCGTGTACTCGACGGCGGCCTCGCGCAGTATCCGCTCGACGGCGGCCCGCGCGGTGGGCTCCTCCTCCAGGGCCCGGTCGGTGAACGACCCGTAGCGGACGCCGTACTCGCGGACCACCTCTTCGAAGAGGGACTGCTTGTCGCCGAACGCCGAGTACAGGCTCGGTGCGCCGATACCCATGACGCGGGTCAGGTCGGCGACCGAGGTGGCCTCGTAGCCGTTCTCCCAGAACGCCAGGATCGCCTTCTCCAGCGCGGTCGCGCGGTCGAAGGAGCGGGGGCGGCCGCGCTGCTTGCTCTCCTTGGTCACCATGGAACAGATTTTATAGCGGGCACTAGACAAATGTCAGCGGCCTGATCTACGGTGATTTTTGTATCGACCGCTAGGAAATGCGGAGGGGGAGTCGGCATGGGTGTGCTCGCAGGCAGGACGGCGCTCGTCACGGGGGCGAGCAGGGGCATCGGACGAGGCGTCGCCGTGCGGCTGGGACGCGACGGCGCACGGGTCGCGGTGCACTGCGGGAGGAACGAGGCCGCGGCGAAGGAGACGGTGGCCGCGGTCGAGGCGGCAGGCGGCTCCGCCTTCACCCTGGGGGTCGAGCTGGGGCGGCCAGGGGACACCGAGGCCCTGCGGGAGGAGTTCGACCGGCACGCGGACGGGCTGGACATCCTGGTGAACAACGCGACGATCGGCGACTCCCGCCCGCTCGAGGAGATCGACGAGGAGGAATACGACCGACTCTTCGCGGTGAACGTGAAGGCACCCCTGTCCCTGGTCAAGCACGGCATGACCCGACTGCGCGACGGTCGCCGTGTCATCAACATCTCGTCGGGGCTCGCACGGACCGCGGCGATGCCGCACAACATGGCCTACGCGATGACGAAGGCGGCGCTGGACGCCCTCTCCCGCGACCTGTCGAAGATGCTCGGGCCGCGAGGTGTCACGGTGAAATCGGTGGCACCGGGCCTGACGACGGCCGACAACACCGCCGAGTTCCTGAGTACCGAGGCGGGCCGTGCGATGGCCGAGGGGATATCGGCGCTGGGCCGGGTCGGGACGGTGGACGACATCGCGGACGTGGTCGCGTTCCTGGCGTCGGAGGAGAGCCGGTGGGTGACGGGGAGCTGGGTGGACGCCACGGGAGGCTCTCTGACATAGCGGCCGGGCCCGTGACCGGGGAGGAAGGCCGTATCCACGTGACGCGGGACACATCCGTGCGAAGCCCGCTCTGCTGCTAGATTGGTCTAAACCACACAGTATCTCCCCCACTCCCAGTGGAGTCCCTCTCTCCAGATCGGCAGGGCCAGCGTGGAAGTTGTCATCGTTCCGGATGCCAAGGCGGGTGGCGAACTCATAGCCGAGGCGATGGCGCGGTTGCTCCGGCGGAAGCCCGACGCGCTGCTCGGTGTTGCCACGGGTTCGACTCCGCTGCCCATCTACCAGGCGCTGACCGCGAAGGTGCGTTCCGGTGCCGTGGACGCCTCTCGGGCGCGGATCGCCCAGCTCGACGAGTACGTGGGGCTGCCGGCCGACCACCCCGAGTCGTACCGCTCAGTCCTGCGCCGGGAGGTGCTGGAGCCGCTGGGGCTCGGTATGGAGGCGTTCATGGGGCCCGACGGCACCGCCGAGGACATACCGGGGGCCTGCGAGGCGTACGACAAGGCGTTGGCCGAGGCGGGCGGTGTGGATCTGCAGCTGCTCGGGATCGGGACCGACGGGCACATCGGGTTCAACGAGCCGTGCTCGTCCCTGGCCTCCCGGACCCGCATCAAGACGCTGACCGAGCAGACGCGGATCGACAACGCGCGGTTCTTCGGCGGGGACATCGAGCAGGTGCCGCATCACGTCATCACCCAGGGCATAGGCACGATCCTGGAGGCACGCCATCTGGTGCTGCTCGCGACGGGCGAGGGTAAGGCGGACGCCGTCGCGGCGACCGTGGAGGGACCGGTGGCGGCGGTGTGCCCGGCCTCGGCGCTGCAACTCCACCCCCACGCCACTGTGGTGGTCGACGAGTCGGCCGCGTCGAAGCTCAAGCACGCGGACTACTTCCGGCACACCTACCACAACAAGCCCGACTGGCAGGGGATCTGACGGGGCCTGTATGCGCGGAAGGCGCCACGGCCCGGGGAGGAGGGGCCGTGGCGCCTTCGTGTCGTGCGGCTGGGGCCCGCATGCCCCGCCTTCGGTGCCGGGGCCGGTGCCTGTTGCCGGGGCGTGTTTACCCGGCGGCCGCTCCGGGGGCGTCCGAGGGCGGGGCGCGCTACTTGGCGCCCATGATGGCCTCGGCCGCCGCTCGGCCGCAGACCCCCGCCGCTCCGTGGGTGGCGACATGGAGGGCGCCGCGGGGCGGTGACTGCGGGACGCCCATCTCGACGACGATGGTGTCGGGGCGGGTGGTGAGGAGGACGTCGAGGGCGTCACTCATCCAGGGATGGCGGTGCTCGTCCCGGACCACGGCGACGATACGCCGGGTGCCGGCCACCGCGAGGGCGGAGGCGCCGGCGCTGTCGCCCGCGAAGGTGCCGGTCTCGGTGCCGGGAAGGAGCCGCGCGAGTTCCGCGCCCACGCCCCAAGGGGTCTCGTCGCCGACGGCGATGTTCGCCACCGGGGTGAAAGCCGCGACATACAGGGGCTGGGCAGGGGGCTCGTACGGCAGCGGGGCGAAAGTCGCGCTCAGCGCGCGGCGCGCGGCGACGAGGCCGACCTCGCCCAGGTCGGTGCGCCCGGCGTCCGCTCCCCCGGTCGCCCGGCGGGTCCACTCGGCCAGGGCACGGACCCGGTTCGCCGCGTCCGCCAGGCGCTCCTCGGGGAGGGTGCCCGACCGCACGGCGGCGACCAGGGCATCCCGCAGGCGCCGTACGGTGTCGTCGTCGGCGAGGCCGCCGCCCACGCAGATCGCGTCGGCACCGGCGGCCAGGGCGAGGACGCTGCCGTGCTCGATGCCGTACGTACCGGCGATGGCTCGCATCTCCATGCCGTCGGTGACGATGAGGCCCTCATAGCCCAGCTCGCCGCGGAGCAGGTCGGTGAGGATGCCGTGGGACAGGGTCGCCGGGCGGTCGGGGTCGAGGGCCGGGACGAGGATGTGGGCGCTCATGATGGCGCGGGTGCCGGCGGTGATGGCGGCGTGGAAGGGCGCCAGTTCGCGGGCCTCGACCAGGGGGCGGTCCGCGTCGATGCGGGGCAGGGCCAAGTGGGAGTCGACGGCGGTGTCGCCGTGGCCCGGGAAGTGCTTGGTGCAGGCGGCGACCCCGGCGGCCTGGAGGCCGGTGACATAGGCGGCCGTGTGGCGGGCGACCAGGTCGGGATCGGCGCCGAAGGAGCGCACGCCGATGACGGGGTTGGCCGGGTTGGAGTTCACGTCGGCGGAGGGGGCCCAGTTGAAGTTGACGCCGCATTCGGCGAGGCGGCGGCCGAGGGCGAAGGCCACGTCCCGCGTGAGGTCGACGTCGTCGACGGCGCCCAGGGCGTGGTTGCCCGGAACGGAGGAGCCGGTGCGGACCTCCAGGCGGGTGACGTCGCCGCCCTCCTCGTCGATCGCGACCAGGACGTCCTCGTGCTCGGCGCGCAACTGGGCGGTGAGGGCGGAGAGTTGTTCGGGGGAGGTGATGTTGCGGCCGAAGAGACCGACGGAGGCGAGCCCCTCACCGAGGCGGCGCAGCAGCCAGTCGGGGGCGGTGGTGCCCGTGAATCCGGGCTGGAGGACCGTCAGCGCGTCCCGGGTGAGGGCGTCCTGCCCCGGGTGGGAGCCGGTCGAGCCGGTGGCGAATGTCGTCATCGGGTGGTTATCCCTTCACGGCGCCCGCGGTGAGGCCCGCGGCCATCTTGCGCTGGACGAGGAGGAAGAGGACGACGATCGGCACGGCCATCATGGTGGAGCCGGCCATCATCGGGGCGTATTCGGTGCCGTGTTTGGTGGTGAAGTTGCCGAGCCAGACGGTGGCCGTCTGGTTCTGCTGGCTCATCAGCATCAAGGCGTACAGGTACTCGTTCCACGCCTGGATGAAGCCGTAGACCGAGGTCGCCACCATGCCGGGCGCGAGCAGGGGGAAGACCACGCGGAGGAAGGCCGTGGTGCGGGAGCAGCCGTCGACCATGGCTGCCTCCTCCAGCTCACGCGGGATGTTGACGATGAAGCCGCGCAGGGTCCACACCGTGAACGGGAGGATGAACGTCAGATAGGTGATGATGAGGCCGGTGAGGCGGTCGTACTGGCCCAGGTCGTTCAGGAGCAGGAAGACCGGGATGATCATCGCGACCAGCGGGACCATCTGTACGGCCAGGATGCCGACGATCACCACCTTCCGGCCGCGGAAGGCGAAGCGGGAGATGGCGAGGGCCGCCAGCATGCCGACGACGATACCGATCACGACGACCGTCAGGGACACCACGAGACTGCGGCCCACAGGACCCCAGAAGTCGGCGATGTCCAGCGCGCGGCTGAAGTTGGAGAAGGTGACGGACGTCGGCAGGAGGCTCGGGTCCGGGTCGATGGCGTCCTTGGCCGGTTTGAACGCGGTGTTCAGCATCCAGTAGACCGGGAAGCCGGCGGTGACGAAGACGAGGAGGCCGAGGAGGTTCCAGCCGAGCCTGGACCCGCGGCGACCGGAGACAGCGGCTGTGCTCATTCGACCTCTCCGATCTTCAGCATCTGGCGCATGTAGACGCCGATCACGCCGAGCAGCAACAGCACGGTGAGGAGTGCGATCGCGGAGCCCTGCGCATAGTCGTTGACCACGAAGGCCCTGTCGTACGAGTAGGTGGTGAGCAGTTGGAACTCGGCCTCCGGGTGGCCGCCCCGCATCACGAAGACCTGCGGGAAGACACCCATGTCCCAGATGACCGAGAGCGTCGTGAGCATCACGACGATCGGTTTCAGGATGGGGAGGGTGACGTAGCGGAAGACGCCCCACGCGCCGGCGCCGTCCAGGCGGGCGGCCTCCTCCAACTCCTTCGGCACCTGGGTGAGTCCGGCGCTGAGGGTGATGACGACGAACGGCACGGCGCCCCACACCACCAGCAGGGTGATGACGGCGAGCCCTTCGGGGCCGCTCGCGAACCAGTTGTGGCCGATCATGTCGACGCCGGGGAGCTTGCTGAGGAGCGCGTTGAAGATGCCGTAGTCGGAGTCGAAGAGCCACTTGAAGACGGTGGTGGCCACGATGATCGGCATGCCCCAACTCGCCACGAGCGCGATGTTGATGAGGGTCTTCACCCAGCCGGAGACCCGCTGGAGCAGGAGCGCGATCAGCATGCCGATGACCATGGTGAACACCACGCAGGCGGCGGCGAAGACGACGGTCCGTACGACGACCGTCCAGAACTCGCCGTCCCCGAGCACCTTGGCGAAGTTGTCGAAGCCGACCGACTCAGCCGGCTGGAAGCCCCACAGCTGGGACTGGCCGAACTTCTGGAAGGAGAGGGTGACCAGACGGACCAGCGGATAGCCGAGGACGACGGCGAGGATCAGCAGGCAGGGGGCGAGGAGCGCCCAAGGGACAGCGCCGCCACCGGAACGCTTCGTGCCGGAGGCCCGGCCCGCGGCAGCGGGCGGCGCCGGTGGTACCTGCCGCGGTGGCGGCACCTTGGTCGGAGTGGTCGTATCTGCGGCACTCATCGCGCGCTCCTAAAGCAAATGAAGAGGGGGCCGATCAGCGCCCCGCCCGCCTCGCCCTGTCAGGGGGCGGGCGGTGAAGCACCCGAAGAGGGGTGCGGGGAGCCACGCGCCCAGCCGCGACGCACGGCCGGCGCCTCCCGCGCCCCGTCGCGGCACTGTCGTGATGCGCCCGCCGGTTCGGCTCATGGCACCCACCGGCGGGGCTGTGGCACCCCCGGTCGGGCCCGGCCCACGACGCCGGGCCCGACCGGGGGTCGACCGTCACTTGGTGTTGATGACCTTGTCGATCGCGGCGTCCGCGTCCTTCGCGGCCTCCTCGACCGTCTTCTTGCCGGTGCCGATGTTCTGGAGCATGGTCTGGAGGATCTGGGCCTTCTCGACCTGGCCCCAGCCGGGCGCCATCGGGACGAACCAGTTGGACTCGGCCGCGGTGGCCGGGACCGCCGTCGCCGGGTCGTCCTTGAGGGTGGCGAGGTCGGTCTTGTTGTTGGGGAGGTTGCCCTTCTCCATCAGCCCCTTCTGGCCGGCGGGGCCGGTGAAGGCGTTGATCCACTCGGCGGCGACACCCTGCGCGTCGGACTTCACGGGGACGGCGAGGTCGGAGCCGCCGAGGAAGACGGGCAGGTTCTTGCCGGACGGGCCGGGCATCACGAAGTTCTCGACGTGGCCGGCGAGCTTGCCGGTCTTGTCGTTCTCCTTGGCCGCGGCGGTCGCGCCCTCCCAGGCGGGGGAGAAGATCATGCCGGACTTGCCCTGGCCGTAGACGATGTACCGGTCGGACTCGTCCTTGGTCTTGTCGCCGTGCATGTAGTTGTCGACGACGTTCTGGAACTCCTTGAGGCCCTTGACGGACTCCGGGGAGGAGAGGTTGGCCTTCCACTGGCCGCCCGACTCGACGGCGATGGAGCCGCCGGCGTCGTAGACGAAGGACATGGCCGCGTACCAGTCGCGGGTGGGCTGGTACCAGGCGCTGAACTTATCGCCCTTCTTCTTCTGGACCTTGTCGAGGGCGGCGGTCAGCTCGTCGTACGTCTTCGGCGGGGACTTGACGCCCACGGCGGCGAAGACGTCCTTGCGCCAGTTGGCGACGCGGCCGCCGGCGTAGTAGGGGACGCCGTAGGTCTTGCCCTCGTAGGTCACGGAGGCCTTGAGGCCGTCGAGCCAGGCGCCGGAGTTGTCGAACTTCGCCGGGTCCACGGGGGCGAAGGCGCCCTTGACCATGTAGGCGAGCATCTCGGTGTTGCCCATCTCGACGACGTCGGGGGCCTTGTCGGTGGCGAGGACGGCGTCCAGCTTGGCGTTCTTGTCGGGCCAGCCGTAGTACTCGTGCTTGATCTTGATGCCGGGGTGCTTCTTCGTGACCGCGGCGTCGGCGGCCTTGACCAGTTCCGGCCAGTTGTTCTGCGCGTCGACCGTGAGCCAGACGGTCAGTTCCTTGGTGTCGGCCGCCTTGTCCGAGCCCCCGTTCTCGCCCCCGCACGCCGCGATGGAGACCATCATGCCCGCGACACAGATCGCGGTTGTCAGCTTGCGCTTCACGCCACCCTCCTCAGGGATGCCATTCCTCAGGGATGCCACAACCCCCCTGCTCCCCGCGGTGACAGACGTACCGCCCATGGGGCCGGGACCTGGACCAATGGTGTAGACCAGTACGCCGGAGCTTGGCTCAGACCAATCGGTGTGTCAAGGGCGCGCGAACCTGCTCTCACCAGCCGTTATGCGACCTACATATGCAAGAACCTTTATGTAAGAAGGCAGCGAAAACCGAGCGCGTGAGTCACACTCGTCGGGTAGACCACTGCGCCTTCCCGGAGTAGACCAGCGGAGCCCCCCTCCGTGGACTAGACCAGCGGGGGCTGTGCGGGTATACAGAAGGATCACGCCACTAGGAGCCGGGAAGGCGGAGCATGAGCACCGACGTCAGCAGTGCGGAGAACGAGAACGGGGCGAACGTCCGTACCGCGCGTGTGCCCAAGTACTACCGCCTGAAGAAGCACCTGCTCGACATGACCGAAACCCTGCCGCCGGGCACGCCGGTCCCCCCGGAGCGGACGCTCGCCGCCGAGTTCGACACGTCCCGCACGACCGTGCGGCAGGCGCTGCAGGAACTGGTGGTCGAGGGGCGTCTGGAGCGCATCCAGGGCAAGGGCACGTTCGTCGCCAAGCCGAAGGTCTCCCAGGCCCTGCAACTCACCTCGTACACCGAGGACATGCGCGCCCAGGGTCTGGAACCGACGTCCCAGCTGCTGGACATCGGCTACGTCACCGCGGACGACACCCTCGCCGGGCTGCTGGACATCACGGCGGGCGGACGGGTCTTGCGGATCGAGCGGCTCCGCATGGCGAACGGCGAGCCGATGGCCATCGAGACGACCCATCTGTCCGCCAAGCGCTTCCCCGCCCTGCGCAGGTCACTGGTCAAGTACACGTCCCTCTACACCGCGCTCGCCGAGGTGTACGACGTCCATCTCGCCGAGGCCGAGGAGACCATCGAGACCTCGCTCGCCACCCCGCGCGAGGCCGGCCTGCTCGGCACGGACGTGGGCCTGCCGATGCTGATGCTCTCCCGCCACTCCGTGGACAAGGAGGGCCAGCCGGTGGAGTGGGTGCGGTCCGTCTACCGGGGCGACCGCTACAAGTTCGTGGCGCGCCTGAAGCGCCCGCAGGACTGACCGGTCCGCGGCGACGGATCCCCGCGGTGACGGCCGCCCCGTGCGTCGTCTCCGGCGCACGGGCCGCCGTCGAGGCGCAGTCAAGGCGCGGTCGGGACGCGATACCTCCGCAAATCCGTTATGCGGACAGGGGTTACGTGCAGCGGAACGGTCCCTTAGATTTCCTGCGCATTACTCAGGTGATCAGTGAGGGGACGGAGCCCTGGTATGTCCAATGCGCCCGACGTGAAATCACCGGAGACACCGGCGGTGACACCTGTCAGAGTGGTCATCGCCCTGTTCCTGTTCGCCCCGTTCGTGGCGATGCTCTGGGTCGGTTCGTACGCCAAGACGGACCCCGCGTTCATCGGCATCCCGTTCTTCTACTGGTACCAGATGGCCTGGGTGCTGATCTCCACCGTGCTCACGGCCGCCGCCTACGTGCTGTGGCAGCGTGACCAGCGAGCCCGCAGGTCCACGCGGTCCGAGGACGGGGGTGTCGCGCAGTGAAGGACGGCGTGAACGGCGTGGCACTCGCCGTCTTCATCTTCTTCTTCCTGGCCGTCACGGTGATGGGCTTCCTGGCCGCCCGCTGGCGCAAGGCCGAGAACGAGCACAGCCTCGACGAATGGGGCCTGGGTGGACGGTCGTTCGGCACCTGGATCACCTGGTTCCTGCTCGGCGGTGACCTCTACACCGCGTACACCTTCGTCGCCGTACCGGCGGCGATCTACGCGGCGGGCGCGGCCGGGTTTTTCGCGGTGCCCTACACGATCCTGGTGTACCCGCTCATCTTCACGTTCCTGCCCCGCCTGTGGTCGGTGTCGCACCGGCACGGGTACGTGACCACGTCGGACTTCGTGCGGGGCCGCTTCGGCTCGAAGGGCCTGTCGCTCGCGGTGGCTCTGACCGGCATCCTGGCAACGATGCCCTACATCGCCCTCCAACTCGTCGGCATCCAGGCCGTGCTGGACGTGATGGGCGTCGGCGGCGGCGAGAACACCAACTGGTTCGTCAAGGACCTGCCCCTGCTGATCGCCTTCGGCGTCCTGGCCGCGTACACGTACTCCTCCGGCCTCCGCGCCCCCGCGCTGATCGCGTTCGTGAAGGACACGCTGATCTACATCGTCATCGCGGTGGCGATCATCTACATCCCGATCAAGCTCGGCGGCTTCGACGACATCTTCGCCAAGGCGAGCGAGGCGTACGGCCAGACCAACCCGGCGACGGGCGCGCCGCGCGGGGCCCTGGTCCCGGGCGACGCCAACCAGTGGACGTACGCGACCCTGGCTCTCGGCTCGGCGCTCGCGCTGTTCATGTACCCGCACTCGATCACCGCGACGCTGTCCTCCAAGAGCCGCGAGGTGATCCGCCGCAACACCACGATCCTGCCGCTGTACTCGCTGATGCTGGGCCTGCTGGCGCTGCTGGGCTTCATGGCGATCGCGGCGGGCGTCAAGGTGCAGAACGGCCAGCTGGCGATCCCTCAGCTGTTCGAGACGATGTTCCCGGACTGGTTCGCGGGCGTGGCCTTCGCGGCGATCGGCATCGGCGCGCTGGTGCCGGCGGCGATCATGTCCATCGCCGCGGCGAACCTTTTCACCCGCAACATCTACAAGGACTTCATCAAGCCGGACGCCACGCCCGCGCAGGAGACCAAGGTCTCCAAGCTGGTGTCGCTGCTGGTGAAGGTCGGCGCGCTGGTCTTCGTCCTGACGATGGACAAGACGGTCGCCATCAACTTCCAGCTCCTCGGCGGCATCTGGATCCTCCAGACCTTCCCGGCCCTGGTCGGCGGCCTCTTCACCCGCTGGTGCCACCGCTGGGCCCTGCTCGCCGGCTGGGCGGTCGGCATGATCTACGGGACGGTGGCCGCGTGGAACGTCGCCTCGCCGACCCAGAAGCACTTCGGCGGCTCCTCGGCGGAGATCCCCGGCATCGGCGAGATCGGGTACATCGGCCTCACGGCGTTCGTCCTCAACGTCGCCGTCACCGTGGTCCTCACCTTCGTCCTCCGGGCGGCCAAGGCTCCCGACGGCATCGACGAGACCAAGCCGAGCGACTACACGGCCGACGCGGGCGACGCGGGCGTCCAGGTGGAACTGCCTCCGGCGACGGCGGGTGCGAACCACTGACGCTCTGACGCGCAGCTTCCCCGCGCCTCTTGAAGGGCCGAAGGCCAAAAGGGGCGCGGGGAAGCTGCGCGAGCAACCACGACGAACCCGCACCCGCCGATACAGCGAACCTCCCGATTCATAGGCGCGCAAGGGGCCCGAAGGGGCACAGCCCCTGATGACGGAAGGGCAAGGGCAGCGAGCGCACCCCCGGCTACCCTGACCTCGTGACCGTCCCCACACCGATCGTCCTGGACAGCGATCCCGGTATCGACGACGCCGTAGCCCTGCAGTACCTCCTCGGCACAGGCCTCTGGGACCTCAAGGCCTACACCTCGGTCGGCGGCAACCTCCCCGCCGACGCCACCTACCGCAACGCCCGCGCGCTGGCCCGAGCCCTCGGCATCGACACCGACGTCCCCGTCCACCGGGGCGCGGGCCGCCCCCTCTCCCGCCTCCCCTACCGCGAGGCATCCGCCTTCCACGGCCGGGCCGGCCTCGGCGAGGAGTCCCTGCCCGACTCCACCGCCCCGCACCCCTCGGAGTCCTCCGCACAGGCCCTGCTGCGCCTGTCCCGCGAGCACGAGGGCGAGCTGACGGTGTGTGCCACCGGCCCGCTCACGAACGTCGCGATCGCCCTGCTGGAGGATCCCGGTTTCGCCCGCCGCGTGGCGAAGTTCGTGTTCATGGGTGGCGCCGCGCAGGTGCCGGGGAACTTCACCCCGGTCGCCGAGTTCAACATCTGGTCCGACCCGGACGCCGCCGAGGTCGTGCTCTCCTCCGGCATCCCGTTCACGATGGTGGACCTGGACGCCTCCCACCAGTGGCTGTTCCGCCCCGCGGACCTCGCGGCGCTGGAGGCGGCGGGCCCGGGCACGGCGCTCGCCGCCCGGCTGATGCGGA
Organism: Streptomyces ossamyceticus; assembly: GCF_001418475.1. Taxonomy (GTDB): domain Bacteria; phylum Actinomycetota; class Actinomycetes; order Streptomycetales; family Streptomycetaceae; genus Streptomyces; species Streptomyces ossamyceticus. The sequence goes on from NZ_LIQX01000265.1 coordinate 27,120, forward strand.
CGTACATGCGGGCCTACACCCGCCACGGCGGCGACGGCACGTGTCCGCTGCACGATCCGCTGGCGGTGGGGGTGTGCGGGGACGAGTCGTTCGTGACGGCCGCCGAGGGGGCCGTGATCGTGGAGTGCGCGAGCGAACTCACGCGCGGCCAGACCGTGTTCGTGCCGGCCGACGCCCCGCGGATCTACTACTCGGAGTCCCCCTCCCTGACGGCCCGCCTCCGCCTCACCGGCCGCGTCGCCCTCGGCGCCGGCCCCCGCGACTTCAGCGAGCACTTCGTGACGACGCTGCCGCGCTGGCCGGCACGGCCCTGACCGACCCACCGCCAGCCGACCCCGCCGCCGGCCCTCAGCCCTCAAGCCGCGCCGACAATCACACGATCAACCGCCCCTGTGGACAACCGCGGACCTGCCGACCGCCTCCTCGTGCAGACTGCGATCCATGGACATCACGATCAGGCACATCTCCCCCGACGAGTACACCGACCTCGGCGACATCACCGCACAGGCCTACCTGACGGACGGGTTGCTGGACTTCGGTGAGAGCGACGCATACCTCGGCGAACTGCGGGACGTGGCGCGGCGGGCCGCCGCGGCCGAGGTGCTCGTGGCCGTGGCGGAGGGCCGGGTGGCCGGCGGCGTGACCTTCGTTCCGGCCGGGGGCGCCATGGCCGATATCGCCACCTCCGGGGAGGCCGAGATCCGAATGCTGGCGGTCGACCACGCCGCCCGCGGCCGCGGCATCGGCGAGGCCCTCGTGCGGGACTGCGTCGAGCGCGCGAGAGCCGTCGAGGGGTGTGTACGGGTCGTGCTGTCGACCCAGCGGACCATGCACTCCGCCCACCGCATCTACGAACGTCTGGGCTTCGTTCGAACGCCGGCGCGCGACTGGAACCCCATCCCGCACCTCCCGGACCTGACGCTGCTCACCTATGAGTTGACGCTATGACACGCTCCGAAGTCACCGCGACACAACATCTGGGGGTGGACCGGCGGCCCAACACAAGATGTATGCTCATGCTCGCTGTCGCCGCAGGGGAATCCGGTGCGAATCCGGAACTGTCCCGCAACGGTGTACTTGCGTGTTTTCGCACGCGAGTCCAGTCCGAGGACCTGCCGACGGTGCGCCCGGCCGTCCGGTCCGGGTGCCCTGACGTCCGGGCCTCGTGGAGTGGGCCGGTGGACGCGACGCCCCCGTGCGCTCGTGTGCTGCTGCCTGCTCTCCGCAAGGCCCCGTGCCGAGCGAGGGAGAGCCCCCACGTGACCATCGCGCCAGCCGACCCGGTTTCAGCCACCCCGGCCCCCGCCGGACCGGCTTCCGCCACCCCGGCGACGGAGACCGACGGTCCCGGTGCCGCGTTGCTGCGGACCCTGACCGAGCTGACCGCCGACCTGCCCGACGCCGACCCCGGTCGGGTCGCCGCCGCCGCGCTGCGCGGCCGGTCCGCCCGGGCGGACGAGACGGAGCTGCGCGAGCTGGCCACGGAGGCGGCCGCCGGCCTCATCTCCGAGGACCCCGCCTACTCGAAGCTGGCCGCCCGCCTGCTGACGATCACCATCCGCGCCGAGGCCGCCTCCCAGGGCGTCACGACGTTCACTGAGTCCGTCGCCGTGGGCCATCGGGAAGGGCTCGTCGCCGACCGCACGGCGGAGTTCACGCGCCTGCACGCCGAGCGGCTCGACGCGCTCGTCGACCCGGCCGCCGACGACCGGTTCGGCTACTTCGGGCTGCGCACGCTCCACAGCCGCTACCTCCTCAGGCACCCGATCACCCGCAAGGTGGTGGAGACGCCGCAACACTTCATGCTGCGGGTGGCCGGCGGTCTCGCCGAGGACGACACCGCACGGTCCGTGGACGAGGTCGCCGCTCTGTACCGGCTCATGAGCCGCCTCGACTACCTGCCCTCCTCCCCCACCCTGTTCAACTCCGGTACGCGACACCCCCAGATGTCGTCCTGCTACCTTCTCGACTCGCCGCTGGACGAGCTGGACTCCATCTACGACCGCTACCACCAGGTGGCCCGCCTCTCGAAGCACGCCGGCGGCATCGGGCTGTCGTACTCCCGCATCCGTTCGCGCGGTTCACTGATCCGCGGCACGAACGGGCACTCCAACGGCATCGTGCCGTTCCTGAAGACGCTGGACGCCTCGGTCGCCGCCGTGAACCAGGGCGGCCGACGCAAGGGCGCGGCCGCGGTCTACCTGGAGACCTGGCACTCCGACATCGAGGAGTTCCTGGAGCTGCGCGACAACACCGGTGAGGACGCCCGCCGTACGCACAACCTGAACCTGGCGCACTGGATCCCCGACGAGTTCATGCGCCGGGTCAACGCGGACGAGCAGTGGTCGCTGTTCTCCCCGGCCGACGTGCCCGAGCTGGTCGACCTGTGGGGCGCGGAGTTCGACGCCGCGTACCGCAAGGCGGAGGCCGACGGGCTGGCGCGAAAGACCATCCCGGCCCGTGACCTGTACGGCCGCATGATGCGGACGCTCGCGCAGACCGGCAACGGCTGGATGACGTTCAAGGACGCCGCCAACCGCACCGCCAACCAGACGGCCGAGCCGGGCCACGTCGTCCACTCCTCCAACCTCTGCACGGAGATCCTGGAGGTCACCGACGACGGCGAGACCGCGGTCTGCAACCTGGGCTCGGTGAACCTGGGCGCCTTCGTCGACCTCACGACCGGCGACCTGGACTGGCAGCGGCTCGACGAGACCGTCCGCACGGCCGTGACCTTCCTGGACCGGGTCGTCGACATCAACTTCTACCCCACCGAGCAGGCGGGCCGGTCGAACGCCAAGTGGCGCCCCGTGGGCCTCGGCGCGATGGGCCTGCAGGACGTCTTCTTCAAGCTGCGGCTGCCGTTCGACTCGGCCGAGGCGAAGGCCCTGTCCACCCGGATCGCCGAGCGCATCATGCTCGCCGCGTACGAGGCGTCCACCGACCTCGCCGAGCGCAACGGCCCGCTGCCGGCCTGGGAGAAGACCCGGACGGCCCGCGGTGTGCTTCACCCCGACCACTACGGCGTGGAGTTCACCTGGCCGGAGCGCTGGGCGGCCCTGCGCGAGCGCGTCGCCACCGTCGGCCTGCGCAACTCGCTGCTCCTCGCCATCGCTCCCACGGCGACCATCGCCTCCATCGCCGGCGTGTACGAGTGCATCGAGCCGCAGGTGTCCAACCTGTTCAAGCGGGAGACCCTCTCCGGTGAGTTCCTCCAGGTCAACTCCTACCTGGTGAAGGACCTCAAGGAGCTGGGCGTCTGGGACGCCCGCACCCGTGAGGCGCTGCGCGACTCGAACGGCTCCGTGCAGGACTTCGCGTGGATCCCGGCCGACGTCCGGGCGCTGTACCGCACGGCCTGGGAGATCCCCCAGCGCGGTCTGATCGACATGGCCGCCGCCCGCACCCCGTATCTGGACCAGGCCCAGTCGCTGAACCTGTTCCTGGAGACGCCGACCATCGGCAAGCTCTCCTCGATGTACGCGTACGCCTGGAAGTCGGGACTGAAGACGACGTACTACCTGCGCTCGCGCCCGGCGACCCGTATCGCCCGCGCCGCCCAGGGCCAGACGCAGACGCAGTTGACCGCCCAGCCCGAGAAGACCATCCCCGTCCAGCAGGCCGCCGACCCGGATGCCGTCGCCTGCTCCCTTGAGAACCCCGAGTCCTGCGAGGCCTGCCAGTGATGTCCAGCACCCAGAATCTTCTCGACCCCGGCTTCGAGCTGACTCTGCGCCCCATGCGCTACCCGGACTTCTACGAGCGCTACCGGGACGCCATCAAGAACACCTGGACCGTGGAGGAGGTCGACCTCCACTCGGACGTCGCCGACCTCGCGAAGCTCAGCCCCTCCGAGCAGCACCTGATCGGCCGTCTGGTCGCCTTCTTCGCGACGGGCGACTCGATCGTCGCGAACAACCTGGTGCTGACGCTCTACAAGCACATCAACTCCCCCGAGGCGCGGCTGTATCTGTCGCGGCAGCTGTTCGAGGAGGCCGTCCACGTCCAGTTCTATCTGACGCTGCTGGACACCTACCTCCCCGACCCGGAGGACAGGACGGCGGCCTTCGCGGCCGTGGAGAACATCCCGTCCATCCGGGAGAAGGCCGGGTTCTGCTTCAAGTGGATGGACTCGGTCGAGAAGCTGGACCGCCTGGAGTCGCGGGCGGACCGTCGCCGCTTCCTGCTCAACCTCATCTGCTTCGCGGCGTGCATCGAGGGGCTGTTCTTCTACGGTGCCTTCGCCTACGTCTACTGGTTCCGCAGCCGGGGCCTGCTGCACGGTCTGGCGACGGGCACCAACTGGGTGTTCCGCGACGAGACGATGCACATGAGCTTCGCGTTCGAGGTGGTCGACACCGTCCGCAAGGAGGAGCCGGACCTCTTCGACGACGAGTTGCAGCAGCAGGTGACGGACATGCTGCGGGAGGCGGTGGAGGCCGAGCTGCAGTTCGCCCGCGACCTGTGCGGTGACGGCCTGCCGGGCATGAACACCGACTCCATGCGGCAGTACCTGGAGTGCGTCGCCGACCAGCGGCTGACTCGGCTGGGCTTCGCGCCGGTGTACGGCTCGGAGAACCCCTTCTCCTTCATGGAGCTGCAGGGCGTTCAGGAGCTGACCAACTTCTTCGAGCGGCGCCCGTCCGCGTACCAGGTCGCGGTGGAGGGCACCGTCGACCTGGACGAGGACTTCTAGGGCCCGCGAGCCGGCTCCGCCTCGAGGGCGGGCCGGCTCGACCCGGCCCGCCGGGGTCACTTGAGCGTGATCGTGTCCCCGGCCGAGATGACCCGCGCTGTCGACGCCAGGCCGGGGAAGTACCAGCGCCAGCTGCCCGCCGTGTCGACGGTCACCTTGGTGCTGAGCCTTCCGGCGCTGCCCGACTTCACCGTCTTCACGGTGGTGTAGCGGGCGGCGCCGTTCTTCTTGAACTGGAGCCGGACCGACTGCCCCTTGAACCCCTGGTACTTGAGGGTTTCCCAGATGGCGCGGGACAGCGTGCCGGTGACGGTGACCTTCGAGCCCTTGGCGGCCTTGTCGGGCGCGATGGCGGTGGTCAGCTTCGAGGCACGCTTGACCTTGTACCGGGCGATGTCGTCGGAGATCCAGTAGTCGCCGTCGTTGGCCTTGACGGTGGCATTGACCTGCCAGACCCCGGCGGTCTTGTTGCTGTCGGCATCGCTGTAGCCGGGGATCCAGTGCGGGTTGATCGCGATCACGGCTGTGCACAGCGACGTGGTGGACGACTTCTTCTTGCAGGTGGCGCCGGTCCAGTCGGCGAAGCCGCCGCCCAGGGCGTTGTAGGCGTAGAAGGTGCTGACGCGGGTCAGTCCCTTGACGCCGGAGTTGTCCCGGACGGTGATGGCGACCGGGAACCTGATGGTCTTGGACGTTCCCACGATGACGTTGTCGCCGCGGTTGACGACCGTCTTCGTCACCCGGACGTCGCCCTTCCCTTCGGCCTGGGCGCCCGTCGCCGCCAGCAGCACCAGGGCCGCCGCCCCGCCCGCGACGGCCAGGGTTCGGCCGTGCGCGGGGCGCGTTCCGTGTCTCATGATCCTCCCCTTGTGGTCGGGGAGAGGCTACACACGGAGAAGGGCTGGAGCCGTACAGATATGCGATCAGACCGTGCGGGCGAAGCGGCGTGACATGGAGCCGGAGGCACGTCGCTCGGGCCGCGACCCGTCGATGGCGGCCTGGCGCTTCGCCGCCTCCCTGAGCTGCCGGTCCACGCGCCGGTCGTGGAGGACGCCGATGAGGGCGGGCAGCGCGACCAGGGCCAGCACGCCGAGTACGACCAGGGTTCCGATGAGTCCTTGCAGCTGTGTGGTGTTCATGGACACCACTGTCGCGCGGGACACTCCTTACCAACAGTGGCAGTACTGCCGCACGCCCTCCAATTACTGCCACTTCCGAGGCACACTGGAGGCATGCTGACCAACGTGGCGGCCGTCCTCATGGACGGCGTGCACCCCTTCGAACTCGGTGTCGTCTGCGAGGTCTTCGGCCTGGACCGCAGCGACGAGGGCCTGCCCGTGTACGACTTCGCGGTCGCCTCGGCGGAGGGCCCGACCCTGCGGACGCACGCCGGTTTCACGATCTCGACGCCGTACGGACTGGACCGGCTCGACGAGGCCGACCTGGTCGTCGTCCCGGCGGGTGAGAGCTATGTGCGGCGGATCTACCCGGCGGACCTGCTGGAGGCGCTGCGCCGGGCCACCGACCGGGGCGCCCGGGTGCTGAGCGTGTGTTCGGGGGTGTTCGTGCTCGGTGCGGCCGGTCTGCTGGACGGCCGGCGCTGCGCGGTGCACTGGCGGCACTCCGACGAACTGTCCCGGCAGTATCCGCGCGCGGTGGTGGAACCGGACGTGCTGTACGTGGACGAGGACCCGGTGATCACCTCGGCGGGCACGGCGGCCGGTATCGACGCCTGTCTGCACATCGTCCGCAAGGAGCAGGGGCCCGAGGTCGCCAACAAGATCGCCCGGCGGATGGTCGTGCCGCCGCACCGGGACGGGGGCCAGGCCCAGTACGTCGAGCGGCCGCTGCCGCGCTCGCAGTGCGACACGGTCGGCGAGGTGCTGGCGTGGATGGAGCGCCACCTCGACGAGGAGGTCACCGTCGAGCAGCTCGCGGCACGCGCCCATATGTCACCGCGGACGTTCGCCCGCCGCTTCCAGCAGGAGACGGGGACCACTCCGTACCGCTGGATCCTGCGTCAACGGGTGCTGCTGGCACAGCGGTTGCTGGAGGCGACGGACGAGACGATGGACACGATCGCCTGGCGCACCGGTTTCGGCACGGCGGCCACCCTGCGCCATCAGTTCGTCCGGGCCCTCGGCACGACACCGCAGGCCTACCGCCGTACCTTCCGGGGTCCTGAGGCGGCCGCCTGAGAACGGCGCCGGGCGCGCGTCCGGGCGGTCGGCTGCCGCCCGAACGCGCGCCCGGGATGTGTCCGTGCGGTGGTTCAGTCGTTCGCGACGACGGGGTAGCGCGGCTCGTTCTCGGCCATCTGGCGCAGGGCGTCCTTGCGGTCACGCTTGGAGAGCCGGTCGATGTACAGGTAGCCGTACAGGTGGTCGGTCTCGTGCTGGAGGCAGCGCGCGAAGTACCCGGTGCCGCGGACCTTGATCGGGTTGCCCTTCTCGTCCTGGCCGGTGACCTCGGCGTAGTCGGGCCGGGCGAGCGGCATGTACGCGGTCGGCACCGACAGGCAGCCCTCGTTGCTGTCGTCCAACCGGCGCTTGTCGGCGGGCAGTTCGACGAGCTTGGGGTTGCAGACGACGCCGACGTGGCGGTTGCCCTCGTCGTCGGGGCAGTCGTACACGAACACCTTCAGGTCGACGCCGATCTGGTTGGCGGCGAGGCCCACGCCCTCGGCGGTGCGCTGGCTGGCGAACATGTCGTCCACGAGCTTGGCGAGTTCGTCGCCGAACTCCGTGACGTCCTTGCACTCCTTGTGCAGGACCGGGTTCCCGACGACGGTGATGGGCCGCGAGGTGCCGCGCTCGCGGTACGCCTGCTCGCGCTCCTCGCAGTCCTCCGTATCGACGACGAATCCCTCGTCGTCGACGGGGAGCACGCCCACGTGCTGCTGTTCGGTGTCCTGCTGAGCCATGACAGACGTACGCCTTCCTCACAAAACAAGGGCTGAGTTGCTGATACAGGGTACGGGCAGCGGCGGAGGGGAGCGCGGGCAACCGCGTGACCGGCCGGGCGCGGTCCGTGCCCCGGCGTACGGCCGCTCGACCCTCTAACAGACCTCTTCGAGATCCCGCCAGTCCCTGGAATCAGGACTGTCGGCGACCCATCCGTCGAGCAGCCCTCGCACCAACGACGCCGGCGCGGCGATGCCGCACTCCCGCTCGGGCACCCACAACTGCCCGTCCGTGACATGCCCGAGCGGCCCCGGATGCCCCGGCTCACTGTGGTCGTGCGGGTCCATGTGGTCCCCGTCGCCCTCGTCGGACGGCATCCGGGACTCCGAGCACAGCCGGCACAGCAGCCGCACCGACGACGACCAGTCCTCGGCGGCGAAGCCCGCGTCGGCCGCGAGCCGTTCCAGCGCGTCCCGGTCGGACTCGGTGGCGGCCTCCAGCAGCACCACCCAGGTCGGCACCGGCGACGGCGCCCACAGTTCGATCTCGTCGAACACCGGGTACGCGTGACCGGCGGCCGTGGTCCGCTCGCCGTGCGGGACCCCGTCGTGGAGGACGACCTCGCCCCAGCGCCGCCCGGACGACGGCAGCGGAATGGAGAGCACCTCTATGCGCGCCGGGTCGAGCCTGCGCCCCCACACGACCTCGGCCTCACCCTCCGGCGAGAGCCGCACCGCGGCGCTGCCCAGATCCATGCCGACCGGCTCGCCGGTGTCCGCGACGCCGCCCCCGGGCTTCGGCCGGGCCGCGCCGCCCGGTACCCGCAGCCCGTACGCCTGCCAGGCGCGGCGTGCCAGCGGCCAGTCCTGCAGGGCGGTGGCGGCGATGCCCACGTTCCACCAGTCGGGCGCCCCGGTCTCCCGGTCGAGCAGTGCGACGGCCCTCAGCCCGGCCGCTCTGGCCTGCTCCCAGTCGTGCCGGAACTTGTGCAGCAGGGCGAGGTTGAACCAGGACTCGGACAGCCACGGCTCCAGGTCCGCGGCACGGGTCAGCAGAGCTCCCGCGTCCTCGTAACGACCGTCGCCGATGAGCGTGAACGCCCGGTCGGTGGCCTGCCGCCACGAGGCGGAGGGCCGATGCCGTCCCTTGCCGAAGATCCTCACGATTCCCGCCTGCCAGTTACGGTTCCCGCCTGCCGTTTCCGTGGAGTGGGCCGGCCGTCGCCCCCGGTACACCCTCTCCCTCGCATCCAACCACGGACGGAAGGAGAGCCGCTCATTACCCATGGGTTACCCCACCACGGGCAAGGTCAGACCGTCTCGTGCGACCACTCTGGCAAGCGATTCGACCACCTCTGGCTGATAGTCGTGTGCTGTCGCGAGCCGCAGTTCCTCCAGTGCCCTGAGCGGCCCTGAGGGCCCTGCTTCCCGGGACTTCTCCTCGTATGCGTTCACTGCCCGGACGATCCGCGCGCCGACCGGCTGCTCACGGAAGGGATCGGCCTGGCGCTCCACCACCACGGCGACCTCGGTGTCCACTCCGGTCTGCCGGACGACGGCGCCGCCCAGCAGCGCGATGCGGCGCTGCTGCGCCGTCGGCAGGTCGGCGGTGGCCCCGGCGGGCATGGGGTCGACCAGGCTGAGCTGCCCGATGTCGTGCATGAGGGCCGCGTACTCCAGGACGGTCAGCTCACGTTCGCCGAGCCCCAGCTCCCGCCCCACCTCACGGCTGAGGGCGGCGACTCTGCGGGCATGGCCCGGCGGGGTGTACCCGGCGATCTCCGTGGCCCTGGCCAGCGAGGCGATGGTCTGCCGGTACGTGGTCCGCACGGCCGCGTACCGCCGGAACGACAGCTGGGTGAGGAGCAACGGAAGCGAGAACACGGGCAGCGCCCACAGTCCGGCGACCCCGACCGCGACGGCCATCACGACCCCGGTCGCACAGACCGCCGAGCCGATCCCGAGGAGGCCCCGCAGTTCGTCCCGCAGCAGCGGCCCGTACGGCCATCGGGTCCGGGACCGTGCCAGGGCCGCCGCCAGGACGGCGTCGCACAGGGCGGTCACCACGAGCAGCCCGACGAGCAGCAGCACGCGCGCGTGCCCGCTCCAGCCCAACAGCCGTCTGCTGTCGTGCAGGGGCTGGAAGCAGACGGCGGCGAAGGTGACGGTGAGGACGCGCCGGGTGAGGTGGTCGGCGGTGCCCCCGCGCCTTCTTGCCACGTGGGGCGCGCACCCGAGGAGCGCGCCCACGGCGACGACGGCCACGACTTGCGGCACTCCGTGCGCCGTGGACCGCCCCGCGCACTCCCCCAGCAGCGCGTACGCAAGCCCTCCGGCTGCCCCGAGCGGCGCCTGCTCCCTGCCCTCCGCCCCGCGCCAGCGGGACAGCTCCCCCGCGCCCACCAGCACACCGAACACGAGAGCGACTCCGGGCTCGTCGAGGCCGTACCGGAGGGTGTGCCCCAGCCCGGCGAGCACGAGCAGGGCGGCGAGGCAGGGGAGAAGGACGGGGAGGAGCGGCACCGGAGCCACCCTCGGGGAGCTCACCGGCCCCGCCTCCCGGCGGCACCGCGCTCGATGACTCCCCGATCGGCCGTTCCCCGCTCGGGCGTCCGCTGCTCGGCCGCTTCCCGATCAGCCGCTGCCCCCGCGACACGCTCAGCAGCAGGTGCCCCCGGCGCCGGTACCTTTCCGCGTGGTGCGGTGGTCACCAAGGGCTCCCAGCCGCAGCGGGACAGTGCCCGTCCCAGCGCTCCCACCATCACGGGGTCGAACTGCGTGCCGGCGCAGCGCTCCAGCTCCGCCAGCGCGGCGGCGACCGGGCGCCCTCGCCGGTAGGACCGGGTCGAGGTCATCGCGTCGAACGCGTCGGCCACCGCCACCAGCCGCGCGAACTTAGGGATCTCGCTCCCCACCAGCCCGTAGGGGTATCCGCTCCCGTCCATCCGCTCGTGGTGGTGCAGGACCGCCGCCCGCGCCTCGCCGAGGAAGGAGATCCCGCGCACCATCTCGTGCCCGTACTCGGGATGCAGTTCGACGATCCGCCGCTCCTGCGGGGTGAGCGGCCCGTCCTTGCGCAGTAGCCGCGTCGGCACCCCCAGTTTCCCCACGTCGTGCAGGATCCCGGCGAAGCGCAGCATCTCGGCGCGCTCGTCGTCCATGCCCAGCTCGCGAGCGATCATCAAGGAGGCATGCCCGACCCGTTCGCTGTGGCCGCGCGTGTAGGCGTCCTTGATGTCGACGGCCTGCACGAGCGCCCGGATCGTGGCCTGGTGCGCCGCCCGCTCACGGTGGTACTGCCCGAAGACCCAGCAGGACACGTACATCGGCAGCAGGACCAGCAGCGCGGCGACGGGCCCGTACGGGCTGCGCCAGAGCACGGCCATCATCAGCCCGGCGAGCCCGTGCGCGGCGACGGGTGCCGGCGCCCGGAGGAGCAGGCCCCGCCAGGCAGTGCGCCACGGCACCCGCTCGGCGAGCACCAGGATGCCGCCGTCGAGGAGGGTGAGCACGGCGCAGAACGCCAGCACGGCTGCCCCGGCGGGCAGCAGGGCGTGGGGGAAGTCGGGGCCGGCGACCGCGTCCCGGTCGCCGAGCGCCCGCGAGGAGCACCGGGAAGAAGGTGCCCATGCCCCGGGGAGCGAGGTGGCCGACGAAACGGCACCGGGTGATCTGCTCGCACCCGGCGTACAGCGCGGCGAGCAGGGCCACCGGCCACCAGGGGACCCGAAGGCCCGGAGGTCCGGTGAGGCAGGCGAGGGCCGCGAGCACGGTGCAGGCGACGTACACACGTGCCCATGCCGGAACCGACCTCATGGCGCCCCTCCCGAGATTCAGCTTCCGGAGCGTAGGGCGGGACGGGCCGGGTGGGAGTGACTACGGGTGAATCCCCTGGGCCACGATGGCCGGATTAACTCATTCGGGTGAAATGGGTGCTTGGAGGG
>NZ_LIQX01000266.1 GCF_001418475.1 Streptomyces ossamyceticus
GGCGGGGCGAAGCCGGGGGCGGCGCCCGCCTGTGGCTGCTGGGGCGGGGCGGTCGGCTCCTCCTCGGCGACCTCGCCGCCGAAGTTCTTCAGCAGCGCGTCGAGCCCGCCGTCGAAGCCCTGGCCGACGGCCGCGAACCGCCAGACGTCCTTCAGATAGAAGTCGCCCAGCATCACGGCGCGCTCGGTGGAGAACTCCGAGCCGTCGAACGGGTACCGGGCCACCTCCTCGCCGCCCGCGACGATGCGGAGGTAGCCGGGGGAGATCTGCGACATCTGGCCATTGCCGTCGATCGTCGCCGTGAACGACAGCTTCTGGATCTGTGGCGGGATCTTGTCGAGCGTGATCCGGAAGGACTCCGTGTCGCCCGCCTGGGAGCCCAGGAGCTGGATGGCCTCCTCGGGGGTCTTCGGCTGGTTGAAGAAGACGAAATAGCGGTCGTCCGAGAGACGTTCGTCGGCGTCCAGCCCGAAGCAGCTGATGTCGAAGGACAGTCCGGGGGCGGAGATCTGTACACCTACGTACAGATCTGTGCCCGCGGTGAGGTCACTGATCTTGGCCTTGTGGCCGCGTTGGAATTCCCTGGCCATGCGTAACGACCGTCCCCCATCCCGAAAGTGAGTGCGCCTGCGAGTGCGTCGCGCCAGGCTAACCGCAAAGTCCGAGACCGTACGAGGCTGGTACAGACCCGGTACAAAAGCGCGGCTTCGAGCCACCCTGCCGGGAATCGTCCACGCGGGCGGGGAGTGCACTTCACGTCACGCGTCACATCAGGCTTCACGTCAGGCGTCATGTCACGCGTGGGCACCCCGTGCGCGCGGCGTCACTCGTCGTCGGAGGCGGAGAGATGCGGCAGCCGGTCGGCGGCGACCACCCCTTCGAGGTATCCGCGAGCGCGCTCCGTGCGCGGGTACGCCTCCAGGAGCCGCCAGAAACGCGGCCCGTGACCTGGCACCAGAAGGTGTGCGAGTTCATGGAGGAGGACGTAGTCGACGACGTACTCGGGCATGCCCTGCAAGCGGTGCGACAGCCGGATGCTGCCCTCGGCGGGGGTGCACGAGCCCCAGCGGGTGTTCTGGTTGGTGACCCAGCGGACCGAGGCGGGCCGCGCGCGCCCACCGAAGTACTGCTCCGACAGGCGGGCGGCGCGCTCGGCCAGCTCGGTGTCACCGAGGAGCCGTTTGCTTTCCTGCGCGGCCAGCTTGTCGAGCATGACGGTCACCCAGCGTTGCTCCTCCGCCTCGGACATCCGGGCGGGGATCAGTACGACGGTGCGATCGCCCTCTCGGTACGCGGAGACCGTTCTGCGCCGTCGCGCGCTCCTGCGGACCTCGATCGCGCTCGCCCCCGAGCCGCTTGGCGGCTGGCTCGTCGTGCTGCGCTGTGGCTTTCCGGCGCGGTGCAGTGGGTCGGCGGGCACGCCCCGACGTTACCCGCTGCACACGGGGGAAGTCCCGCCTCCGGGGCGGTTCGATATCGATCCGCACTCCGAGCGCCTGATTTGTACGACGAATGCCGTCGCCTGTGGACAACTCGCGACACGCATCGTCGCGGTCCGTGCATGCTGGCACTCGTCGGCGGACCGGGCATTCGTCCCGTCGACTCATGGGGATCTTCTTCTGGCTACGGGGGCCGATCATGCATCCGATGGTGAAGCCCGCGCTCCGGCGCGGTTGGCGGGATCTCAACACCGTGCAGTTCGGTCTCGCACCGGCGCACGCCATGGTCCTGGGGCCGATGGACACGACGACAGGCGGCTTCCTCGACCTCCTCGACGGGACGCGCGGGCTGGCGCTCCTACGCGAGGAGGGACGTTCCATGGGCCTGCCCGACGGTCATGTGGACGGGATGGTGGAGCGGCTGGCCACGTCCGGCCTGCTGGACGACGCCACTGGCGGCGGCCCGGCGGCGGACGCCCTGCGCGGCAAGCCAGAGGTCCTGGACCGGCTGCGGCCCGACGCCGCCACGCTCTCCCTGATCACCCCCGCCCCGGGCGACGCCATGCGGCATCTGGCCGCCCGTCGCTCACAGAGAGTGCAGGTACGGGGCGCGGGCCGGGTGGGTGCGGTGCTCGCCTCCCTGCTGTCGGGAGCAGGGGTCGGCGAGGTCGATGTGCGGGACGTCGGGCGGGTCGAGCCGTGGGATGTGGCACCGGGCGGTCTGCCGGTCGAGTCGATCGGTGAGCGCAGGGACGTCGCGGCGCGCCGGGCCGCTCGCCACGCGGCCCCCGGCCGACCGCCTCGGCGCCGCTGCGGAACCCGGCCTCCCGCGGACCCGGTCGAGGACATGCCGGCGAACCGCCTCCGCGACGAGCCCGGCTTCTCCCTGGTGATCCTCGCGCCACGCGACCCTGTCGACGTCCAGGCCCCCGGTCCCACCGCAGCCGAGCCGCTCATCGCCTCCGGGACACCCCATCTGTACGCCGGCGTAGTGGAGGGCACCGCTGTCGTGGGCCCTCTGGTCCTGCCCGGGGAGACGGGTTGTGCGGGCTGCCTGGAGCAGGGGCGCGCGGACCGCGACGAGAGCTGGCCTCGGTTGGTGGCGCAATGGCGCTCCGGTCGCCCCCGCCAGGTCGAGGCCTGCGACCTGACGCTCGCCACCACCGTCGCGGCACTGGCGGCGGGCCACGCGCTGTCCTTCCTCGACGGGCAGACACCGTCCAGCGCGGGTGCCCGCTGGGAGGCCTCTCTGCCAGGGCTCGACTGGCACTCGCGCCCGGTCTGGTCGCATCCCGATTGCCCCTGCGGGGCGGCCCAGAATGGATCGAGCGAGAAAGGTAACGGGGAACACACCCCAAAAGACGGGGAACGGCGCGAGACAATGGCGAAGCATCAGCGGTCAACGAGGTTGTCCCGCAAGGCGTACGCGGCACGGCCGGCTGGGACTTGGAGGGCGCATGTCTGATCTTCCCCGGAAGGCGGTCACCCGGACCGCCAAGCTCGCCGCGCTCCCGCTCGGCTTCGCGGGTCGGGCCACCTGGGGCCTCGGCAAGCGGATCGTCGGCGAGTCGGCGGAGCTCGTGGGCCGTGAGCTGCAACAGCGCACCGCCGAGCAGCTGTTCAAGGTCCTGGGCGAGTTGAAGGGCGGCGCCATGAAGTTCGGGCAGGCCCTGTCCGTCTTCGAGTCGGCGCTCCCCGAGGAGGTCGCGGGCCCCTACCGCGCCGCGCTCACGAAGCTCCAGGACGCGGCTCCGCCGATGCCGACCCGCACGGTGCACTCCGTGCTGCGGGAGCGGATCGGCGAGGACTGGCAGGAGCTGTTCCTCGAATTCGAGGACAAGCCGGCCGCCGCGGCCTCGATCGGGCAGGTCCACCGCGCGGTGTGGCACGACGGCCGTGCGGTCGCGGTCAAGGTGCAGTATCCGGGCGCGGGCGAGGCCCTCCTCTCCGACCTGGGGCAGCTCAGCCGGTTCGCCCGCCTTCTGGGCCCGCTGATTCCGGGGATGGACATCAAGCCCCTCATCGCGGAGCTACGGGACCGGGTCTCGGAGGAGCTCGACTACGGTCTGGAGGCGCAGGCCCAACAGGCGCACGCGGAGGAGTTCGCCGACGACCCGGATGTCGTGGTCCCGGCCGTGGTGCACCAGTGCGACCAGGTCCTCGTGACCGAGTGGATGGACGGCACGCCCCTCTCGGAAGTGATCACCGACGGTTCCCAGGAGCAGCGTGACCGGGCTGGCCAGCTACTGACGCGCTTCCTCTTCTCGGGCCCGGCCCGCACCGGTCTCCTGCACGCCGACCCGCACCCGGGGAACTTCCGTCTCCTGCCGGACGAGAAGGCCGGCTGGCGCCTAGGTGTCCTCGACTTCGGCACGGTGGACCGGCTGCCGGGCGGCCTGCCCACCCCGATCGGCGACGCCCTGCGTCTGACCATCGAGGGGGAGGCCGAGGCCGTCTACGAGATGTTGTGCGCGGAGGGCTTCGTCAAGGAGTCGATCGACCTGGACCCCGATTCGGTCCTCGACTATCTGCTGCCCATCATCGAGCCGGCCCGGGCCGACGAGTTCGCCTTCGCCCGAGGCTGGATGCGCAGCCAGGCCGCCCGTATAGCCGACCCGCGCTCCCCCGCCCACCAGCTGGGCAAGCAGCTGAACCTGCCCCCGTCCTATCTGCTCATCCACCGGGTCACCCTGAGCACCATCGGTGTGCTGTGTCAGCTGGGTGCGACGGTCCGTATGCGCGACGAGCTGGAGGAGTGGCTGCCGGGCTTCATGACGGACGAGGAGCCGGAGTCGGCCACAGGAGCGTGAGTCGGCCGTCGGCCGACCCCACGGGCTCGGCGGGGCGATATCGCCCCGCCGGGTTCGGCCCGCCGCCCTCCGTCCCGCCGCTCCGGGCTCACCACCAGGCAGAGTCCAGGCGACCCTCGATCGCGCGAAGGTTCTCCCGGGCGCAGGTCTCGCAGAAGTAGTGCCGCCGGCCGTTCTCCACGGAACAGGTCCACAGGGGTTGGGGAGCCTCGGTGGTGGCCCCGCAGCGGGCGCACACGAGGGTCTTCGGTGTCACGGCGGATCCGCTGTCGTCGTTGCCCCCGGAAAGACTCGTCACCGGCCGACGATAACTCCGTGCCCGGCGGATCCGCGCTCGCAACGCAGCGCGGGGGCCGGTCCCTTCGGACCCGCCCCCGCGAGGAACCACCGTCAGAGGTGGTGATGAGGTGCCTGTGCCTGAACCAGCCGGTTCATGCCGATGGCCGCGTGGCGGCTACTGCATGACCGCCATGGCGAGCGCCCGGCGGGCACGCATCGAGGCGCGCTCGGCCCGGCGCTGCATCCGGCGGGCGACCGCCAGGCGCATGGCCCGGCTCTCCTGCTCGGCCTGGTGCAGGCGCTCGCGCATATGCGCACGAGCCAGGGCTTCTGGCATGAGATGCATTTCTCGGGTCCTGTTCTGACGCGAGGCGTTCGCGCCGGTGGTGGTGAAGTCTGGGATCGCGGAGCCTGCGTGCTCGCTCGTGGACGGCTTCATCGGGGCCTGCTTCTTGGGGTCGTGCGTGAGGGGGCGGTCGATCGTTCCGGTGATGTTCATGCCGTGACCGGGTTCTTGCGCGGGCGACCACGAGGCCGCTTGCGGGCAACGACGACACCCTGGACGAAGAGCTCTCCACCCCAGACGCCCCAGGGCTCACGCCGCTCCTTGGCGCCGGCGAGGCAGGCCTCCATCAGCGGGCAGGTGCGGCAGAGGGACTTGGCGTACTCGACGTCGGCCGGCGACTCGGCGAAGAAGACCTCCGGGTCGTAGGAGCGGCAGGGGACGGGTACACCCAGGTTCTCGATGGCGTCGTCGAGCGCGGTGAGCGCAGTGAGCGGGGTCAAGGTGGAGTCCTCCGTGATGCGGGGCGGGCGGAGCGTTTCGGAAGGCGGTACGGACGGGGCGTGCGCTTCGAGTTGCACGGTTCGTCTTCCTCGTCTGGTCGTTCCGGCCTGGTGGGCCGGGTGGCGGCTGGTACCGGGTTCTTTTCTTGTCCCGAGGCCCCTTCGCTCTGCAGTCCCCGGTCGGGGACAAACAGAAGGGCCGCGGATCCCGGATGGGGTTCCGCGGCCCTGAAGGCGCCGGCCTGATCGTCGATCAGGCTGGATCACTCCAGGGTTCAGGCCCACGGAAGGCCCACATCAGGTGGTGCTGCGTCGTCTGCTTCCGGCTTCCGGCACCGGCCGCCGCAAAGGCATAGGCCTGCGCCTGTGCCTCTACTGCTGCTTCCAGTGCCTTGGTCGGTCGCTCATTGCGCTCACGGACGGGAAGGCCCGCAGGAGACACGGAGGACGCCGGACGGCCGCCACGGAGGGCGGACAGACCGGTGCCCAGGTTCGAGACGCCGAGCATGCACGTGGAGACGGCCGAGCGATCGGTCATTTTGACCGGGCTGATGAAGCTGGTGTTGATGCTGATCACTGGACTCGCCTCCTCTCGGCGTCTACGGGATCGGCGTGAGCCAATCCGACGGATATGAAGTACACCACGAAACCAGGGCCTTGGAGAAGGCCGCTGTTCCCGTGCCTAAGAACCTATGGGGATTGCTGGGGCATGCGCAAACTATTTTTTCGACGAGTTCGTATCAGTCGCTCTCGTCCTCGGCCAGGGGCTCCCGACCTGCGCAGATGTCGAGAACATCGGCGCCGTACCGCTGGAGCTTACGGGCGATGACGCCAGGGATGCGACCCAGTTCCACCGGAGTGCTCGGCCCCGCTTCCGCGATCGCCATCAGGGTTCGGTCGGTGAAGACGCAGAAGTCGGGCTGCCCGCTGCGCCGGGCCTGGACGGCCCGCCACTCGCGGAGCCGCTCGTAGAGACCCTCGTCCATGTCGGAGGGGCAGTCCTCGCAGCGCATCAGCTTCATCTCGCCCGCCTCGCGCAGGCTGCGGCCGCAGACCCGGCAGCGGGCCGGGGTCCGGCTGGTACGGCGCGCGACCGGCACGCTGCCCCCGCCGACCGCGAGGGACGCCGTTCGGTGGCCGGCCGAGCCCTGCTCGACCCCACCGGACGCGGTCGCGCCGGAGCGGCCCCCGGGGGCGGTCGAGCCGGGGCGCAGACCGTCGAGGAACCGGCTGGGGCGCCGGTTCGGGCGGCTGCCGGGTGAGCGGGACAGGGCCCAGGAGACGGAGAGCTGCTGCCGGGCGCGGGTGACACCCACATAGAGGAGTCGTCTCTCCTCCTCGATCTGCTCGTCCGTTCTGGCGTAGGTGATCGGCATCATGCCCTCGGCGACGCCGACCAGGAAGACGACGTCCCACTCCAGGCCCTTCGCGGAGTGCAGGGAAGCGAGGGTGACGCCCTGGACGGTCGGGGCGTGCTGGGCGTTGGCCCGCTCGTCCAGTTCCGCGACGAGGTCGCCGAGGGTGGCGTCGGGCCTGGCCGCGGCGAAGTCCTGCGCCAGGTTCACCAGGGCGGCCAGTGACTCCCAGCGTTCCCTGACCGCTCCGGAGCCGGCCGGGGGTGCGCCGGTCCAGCCCTCGCCGGACAGCACGGCCCGTACCTGCGAGGGAAGGTCGACGGCGTCCTCCAGGAGGCTGTCGTTGCCGCCGAACCGGGCCGCGGCTCGCAGGGCGGACCACGCCTTGCGCACCTCCGGGCGGTCGAAGAACCGCTCGGCGCCGCGTAGCTGATAGGGAACCCCTGCGTCCGCGAGGGCCTGCTCGTAGGTCTCGGACTGGGAGTTCGTGCGGAACAGGACGGCGATCTCGCTCGCCGGGACCCCGGAGCCGATGAGGTCGCGGATGCGGCGGGCGGCGCCCTCCGCCTCGGCGGGCTCGTCCGTGTACTCGGTGTAGCGGGGTTCGGCGCCCGGGGGCCGTTGCGAGATCAGCTCCAGGCGGTGGTCGGCGGCGCGGCCGCGGGCCTGGGCGAGGAGGCCGTTGGCGAGGTGGACGACCTGAGGGGTGGAACGGTAGTCGCGGACGAGCTTGACGACGGTGGCCCCGGGGTGACGGAGGCGGAAATCGAGCAGATGGTCGGGTGTTGCGCCTGTGAACGAATAGATCGTCTGGCTGGCGTCGCCGACGACGCACAGGTCGTCCCGGTCGCCGAGCCACAGTTCCAGGAGGCGTTGCTGGAGAGGGCTGACGTCCTGGTACTCGTCGACCACGAAGTGCTGGTACTGGGAGCGGACCTGCTCGGCGATGTCGTGCCGGTCCTGGAGGATGCCGACGGTGAGCAGGAGGACGTCCTCGAAGTCGATGACGGCGCGCTCGCGCTTGAGGTCCTCGTAGGTGGAGTAGATCTGGGCGATCTCAGCCGGGTCGCGGGGGGTCTCCCGGCCGTGCTCGGCGGCTGCGGCGGCGTAGTCGGCGGGGACGGTCTGGGTGACCTTGGACCACTCGATCTCGGCGGCGGCGTCGCGCAGTTCGTTGCGATCGAGACGGATGCGGCAGGCGGCCGCCGCGTCGGCGACGAGCGGGATCTTGCGGTCGACGATCCTGGGCATCCCACCGCCCACGGCCTTCGGCCAGAAGTACTGGAGCTGGCGCAGGGCCGCGGAGTGGAAGGTGCGGGCTTGGACGCCGACGGCACCGAGCTGGCGGAGACGGCCACGCATCTCCCCGGCGGCGCGGGCGGTGAAGGTGACGGCGAGCACACTGGCGGGCTGGAGCATCCCCGCCCGCACGCCGTAGGCGATGCGGTGGGTGATGGCGCGGGTCTTGCCCGTGCCGGCTCCCGCCAGGACGCACACCGGCCCGTGCAGGGCGGTGGCCACCGCGCGCTGCTCGGGGTCGAGCCCTTCGAGCACCGCGTCGGCCGAGTCAGGGACCCGCGGGAAGAGGGTGGAGTGCGTTGCTGCTGTCACATGGCCATGCTGCCAGGTCGCCGGAGACGGCTGAGCCGGTTGTCCACAGGCAGACCCCCGCAGTCGTACTAATGCGGCAGGCGCCCCTCTTACGCCCCGAGCGTCCGGGCGCGCAGGCGCGGCGAAGCGTGGTGGTGGACGCCACCCTGCCGCGGGGAATGGCGGGCCAGTCGCGTACGTTCCACTCACTGCTACGAGCACCCCTCATACCGTGAAGGAGCGCCAGGGACATGGCGGGCACTGTGACGATGTACAGCACCACGTGGTGCGGCTACTGCCGTCGGCTGAAGAGCCAGATGGACCGCGAGGGCATCACGTACACCGAGATCAACATCGAGCAGGACCCGGAGTCCGCGGCGTTCGTGGAGAAGGCGAACGGCGGGAACCAGACCGTTCCCACCGTCCTCTTCCCGGACGGTTCGACCCTCACCAACCCCTCGCTGGCGCAGGTCAAGCAGAAGATAGGCGCGTAGCCGCGCGAGCCCCCGCCCGGTCGCGCCCCTAGCCGGTGTGCCCCCGGGTCGGCAGGGGCTTGCCGTACCAGAGTTCGATCAGCCGGGCCGCGATCGAGATGCCGTAGGGAGCCAGCACCTCCCCGGACTCGAACGCGGCCCGCAGCTCTTCCCGGGAGAACCAGCGCGCCTCGTGGATCTCGTCGCCGTCCACGTCGATGTCGGTGGAGGTGGCGCGGGCCATGAAACCGAGCATGAGGCTGGAGGGGAAGGGCCACGGCTGGCTGGCGACGTACTCGACCCGGCCGACGGTGATGCCGACCTCCTCGTGGACCTCCCGGCGCACGGCCTGCTCGATGGACTCACCGGGCTCCACGAAGCCGGCGAGGGTCGAGAAGCGGCCCTCGGGCCAGTGCACCTGGCGGCCGAGGAGGAGGCGGTCGTCCTCGTCCGTGACACCCATGATCACCGCGGGGTCGGTCCGCGGGTAGTGCTCTCCGCCGCAGGCCGGGCAGCGGCGGATGTGACCGGCCGCCGCGATGACCGTGCGCTCGCCGCAGCGGGAGCAGAAGCGGTGGGTGCGCTGCCAGTTCTCCAGACCGACCGCGTGCACCATGAGTCCGGTGTCGCGCGGCGACAGCAGCATGCCCGCCTCACGCAGGCCGGCCGGGCGGGCGGACTGGTCCATGCGTCCGGGCAGCGAGTCCTTCTGCAGTGCGAAGTAGCTCACACCCTCGGCGTCGGTGCCGAGGAAGTAGCGGTGCGCCTCGGTGAGCGGTGCCTCGAAGGACGGGGTCATGACGAGTTCGGTGGTGCCGTCGGGCGTCTCGTCGATGAGGACCTGACCGCCGGAGACCACGAAGCAGCGGGTGGTGGGGTGGCTCCAGGCCGCCGCGAGCCAGGCCTCGTCGAGGCGGTGGTGGGTCTCCTGGTCGGCGCAGCGGACGCCGTGCCGGGCGAGCGCGGCGCGGACCGTCGCGGCCACGAACCGTTCGAAGACCTGCGCCATGTCCAGCAGGAAGCCGTCGGCGGTGACCGGCGGGCCGCCCTCCGGCCGGATCGAGCGCCCGGCGAGGAGGAGCTCGGCCAGCCGCAGGGCCGGGGCGTAACGGGCGTTGAGGCGGGTCGGGGTCCAGCGGGGGAGCGGGGCGCCCGGCCGGAGGAGGCGGACGCCGTGGAGGCGGTCGGCCAGATGGCGCAGGGTGAGCCGGGTCGGGGCCGGCAGGCCCGGCAGTCGGGCGGCCCGGTGCAGGGCCGCGAGGAGGACGCGGTTCTCGGCGATGTCGGGGGTGTGGTCGTCGTAGCGGACGGCGACGGGCAGGGGCAGACCGACCCGGCGCAACTGGTCACCGGTGCGGATACGGCCCCGGACCAGGGGGAGGTCCTCGTCGACGGTGCGGTAGCCGTGCAGGACCCCCGACTCCAGGGTGCGGCGGGTGGTGCGGGCGAGGAGGGCCGCGAGCGCCGGCAGCGCGTCGTCGTCTGCGGCGGCCGCGGTGACCGGGTCGGGCCGCCAGGGGTCGCCGGGCGCGTGGGAGAGCAGGAACAGCAGGTCCCGCACGGGCAGTTTGGGGCGCAGCCGCAGATCGATCGTGTCGCCGGCCGGGGTCCGCAGCCGCACCAGGCCGACGGTCTGGTTCCCGGCCACCCGCCAGCGGCCCCCAGCCGCCGGGGAGAGCCGGACCAGACCGGGTACGGAGAGCAGCCCGGCGACCTGGTCCCCGGTCAGCTCGCACACGGCGCCGGGGCCGGTCTCGTCGACGGACAGCGTCAGGGGGCTCACGGTTCGAGCGCCGCGCGCAGGGCGTGCAGCCCGTACTCCGCCTCGATGTCCACGCCCGTGCCGTACAGCTGGTCCTCCAGCAGCGGCAGGATCTGTGTCCGCCAGACGAGGTCGAGGCCCTTCTCGTGGGCCGCGCCGGGCTTCATCAGGTACGAGGGGCCGATGGCGCGGTCGGCGTCGCCGAGGCGGACGTTCAGCTCGTCCAGCAGCCTGGCCGCGATGTCCGGCAGGCCGCGCGCCCGCAGCCAGCGGCCCAGCAGCCCCTGGACCGGCGGCTGCTCCGGGGAGAGCCGGCGGAAGGCGAAGCGGCGGCGCATCGCCGCGTCGACCAGCGCGATCGAACGGTCGGCGGTGTTCATCGTGCCGACGAGGAACAGATTGCCCGGCAGATGGAACGGGTCGTGCGGGCTGTACTGGGTGGTGACCGGCTCCTCCCGGTACTCCAGCAGGAAGTACAGCTCGCCGAACACCTTCGCCAGGTTGGCCCGGTTGATCTCGTCGACGACCAGCACGTACGGGTTGGCCGGGTCGTTGCGCGCCCGCTCGGCCAGCAGCTTGAACGGGCCCGGCACCACGTCGAACACCACCGAGCCGCCCTCGCCCCGCACAGGACGGAACCCCTCGAAGAAGTCCTCGTAGGTATAGGAGGGGTGGAACTGGATGAGCTGCACGCGGTCCGGGCCCGCCAGATGCCTGGCCAGGGCGCGCGCCAGATGGGTCTTGCCGGTGCCGGGCGGGCCGTGCAGGACCAGCTGGCGCTGCTCCTGGAGCTGTTCGGCGGTCTCCCGCAACCACTCCAGGGGCATGAGCAGCTCGTCGGCCAGTTCCCGTGTCACGGCGGGCAGTTCGAGCGGCTTGGTGACGTCGACGCTTTCGAGGCCCGTGTCGACCTGGTCCTCCAGGCCGGCGCGCTCCGCCAGTTCGGCGGCCACGCTGCTGATGTCGTACACCGTCGGCGGCAGTGGCAGCCGGGCCTGCACCTTCTCCGGGAGGTCGGCGCGGACGAGGGGCCGTTCGGCGGTGGCTCAGCGCACGGGCCGGCGGCGGGCGTTGTCGAGGCCGTCGGAGGCGTCGTACGTCGCGGGGCCCAGGACCGTGCCGACGTGCACCTCGTCCGGGGTGACCGTGACGACCAGGTCGCCCTCCCGCATCACGGTCAGGAAGACGTGCAGCTGGTAGGCGGCCGCCCACCGCAGCTGCGCGCTGGCCTCGGGCAGGGCCTCGGCGACGGCCTGCTGCACCTGCTGTTTGGGGGAGCCCGCGGGGATCTCCGGGACCTCCCGCCAGGAGACGGAGCAGTAGCCGTCGCGGACCCAGGCCGGGATGAAGTCGTGCCCGTCCACGTTGTATCCACGGACCAGCCAGCCGCGCTGCTCGTGCTCGACGGCGCCCTTGCGCCAGCGGCCGACCCAGGGCTCGTCGTAGAAGTCGACGGGGGTGCCGTCCCGTTCCGCGAGGAACGTGCTCAGCGCCAGCAGGTCCTTGTCGTCGTCGCCGGTGGGACGGCCGGGGATCTCGTCCGCGAACGCCTTGACGATCTCGTGCTTGTGGTGGGCGCTGGCGATGGGCTGGAAGGTGTCCGGGAACAGGGCGTGCAGGAGGACGTGGATCTGGGCGCGGCCCTTCTTGTGGCCCACCGAGTCCTGGACGGCGAAGCAGAGGTCGCGAAAACGCCACGGATCGTCGAGGAGGGCCTCGCGCTCGGGGCGTGGCGGCCCGGCCAGCCGCTCCACGAGGAGGACCAGGATCTGGAACTGGGCCCAGCGGTAGTTGAGGAAGCCCTGACCGCCGTGGAGGAAGCCCTTCAGGGCGGACTCCAGTCCGGGGGGTACGGCGAGGTGGCGCAGGAAGTCGGGTACGTCCGGCTCGGCCCAGGACAGCACCTCGCGGATGAGCTGCAGCTTCTTCGCGACACCGATCTGTTCCGGCACCAGCGGGGCCATGTTCACGAACAGCAGCTCGGCGGCGAGGACGATCGTCTCCGCGGGGGCACCGGCGAGCTGACGGCTCAGTTTGACCACGAAGGTGTCCGACGACTCGTCGGGCCGATCCACGAAACGGGCCCGCAGATCGGTGGCGGTGGCGGCGGTCCAGGCCGCCGACTCCGGTGCGAACGCGGACTTCCCGGTCAGCAACCCGTCCCGGAACACCCGCCGCACCGCCGCCACGACCTCGACGCCGTCCGGTCGTCTCGCCACGGTCCCACCCCGCCCTCCGCGCATTCGAAGTGTCCAGCGTAGAAGGCCGCGTGCACGGGGTCACGAGCCGGGCGGCACCCGCGACGGGGTGCGGGGCCGCCCGGTCGGTGGATCAGGTGTTGCTGTTGGAACGGCCGAAGAACTCGATCTCGGCGATCGACACCTGCTTCTTGGCGTCGGCGCCGTAGGCGGAGCGCAGGACGAAGCGGACCGCGGTGACCTCGCCGACGCGGAACGAGCGGCGCTGGCCGCCGGCCCCCTGGTCCAGGTTGATGATCCTGGTGCTCTTCGCACCGTCGGCGGCGGTGATCACGGCCTCGATGCGGTGCGGGCGGGCCGACTGCGAGAGCTGGTCCACCTTGGTCGAGACACCGGGCGTGATGACCACGTCCAGCAGCCGCGTCGGATGGTCGAACCGGGCCTCCAGCCACTCCCCTTCGCCGGTCTGGGTGACACCCGGCCCCCACCAGGTGTTGTTCAGCTGGTCGAAGGCGAGCCGCGCGCCGTGGCCGGGGTACGAGCGGGACGCCTTCACCCGGTCCGGGCCGATCGGGGCGCGCTTGGCGAAGTGGTCACGGGTCGCCTGGACGGCGTCGTCGGCACGGAACGCGAGGGTGACGATCAGGGCGAGCACCAGGGCGCCGACGACCCAGTTGAGGACCCGGCCGAAGCCGCGCCGCAGCCGGGGGCGGTCACCCGCCCACGGGGCCTCCCCGCCACCGGGGTTGAGCATCCGCCGCCACCAGGGCTGCCGGCCCGGGACCTCCGCGCGGCCCGCCATCGGCATGGCGCAACGCCCGCAGAAGTGCCGGTCGGGCCGGTTGGGGGTCGCGCACCAGGGGCACGGCACACCGCCCACGGCGCCGGTCTCCGGGCCGGGGGCCCGCACCTGGGGCCGCTGCGCGGCCGGCCGCCCCGGCAGCACGGGCGCGACGGCAGGCTCCGCGGCGGGCCGGGGCGCCGGATCGGCCACCGGGACGAGCAGGGAGCGCGCTCGGTCGGAGGCCGTGGGTGAGGGGGAGGGCGCCGGTGAAGGTG
>NZ_LIQX01000267.1 GCF_001418475.1 Streptomyces ossamyceticus
AGGACGACGATCACCGCCGCGCCATGCGCTGGGTCGTCAGCGTGTACGCGGCGGTGATCGTCGTCCTGTGGGTGCTGTTCGCGCTGGCGGACGTCCCCCGGGAGCGGCTGCGCGACCTGGACACGTACTACGCCACCACGCCCTTCATGCGCGAGGAGATCCTCCTCTACCTCGCCGCCCACACCGCGGCCTGCCTGATCACCTGTCATCTGATCCGCAGCTGGGTCCGCACCCGGGGCCTGGACCTGTGGCTGCGCGGCGGTCTGAAGGCGCTCGGCATCGGCTACGCGCTCAATCTGGTGTACGACGCCTCGAAGCTGACGGCGCTGGTCGCCCGCTGGACGGGCCACGACCTGGACTGGCTGAGCACCCATGTGGCGCCACCGGTGGTGGCCGTGGCGGCGATCTTCATCGCGGTCGGGTTCATCCTGCCGCACGGCGGCCAGTACCTGCACGAACGCTGGCGGGTGCGGGTGAGCCACTGGCGGCTGCGCCCCCTGTACCTGCTCACCCGGAGCGTCGGCGGCTCCGGGGTGCCGTTCGCCCTGCGCGCCACGGCGGAGCTGCGCCTCACCCGCCGTGAGACCTTCATCCGCGACGCCCTGCTCCAGCTGGCCCGCCACTTCGACGACGAACTGCACCGCCGCGCCTACGCCGGGGCCCTCGCCCTCGGTCACGGTCCCGGCCGGGCGCGGGCGCTGGCCGCCGCGGTGACGATCCAGGACGCGCTGGCCGCACGGAAGGCGTCGCCGTCCCCCGGGCCGCCGGCCGTCTCCCTGACGTCGGGCCCGCTGATCTTCCCCGACCTCACGGCCGGTGCGGGCCGCACGGCCTACCCCGAGTTCACCGTCTCCTCCGACCTCACCGACCTCCTCCAGGACATCGACGCCGTCTCCCGGGCGCTGCGCCGACCCACGGAGATCGAGGAGGTCCGCACCCTCGCGACCGGCCGGACCGGATCGGCGGGCTCGACCGGCTCGACCGGCTCGGCGGGCCCCGCCGACCCCGTGGGCCCAGCGGACCCGGCCTCCGCCGCGGAGAGCAGCGTGTCCGCGCACGAGTGACGGCCCGCCGGCCCACCGGGGTACGGGTGGGCCGACGGGCCGTCGACGGACAGACGGTGCGGGTGGGCTCAGCCGGCGAACGCGGGCTGCGCGAGGCCCTTGCCCGCGCCCGGCACCACCAGCAGCGAACCCGACAGCGGATGCGGGGTGTCGGTGCCGACCCGGGCCGTGGTGATGTACAGGTCGGTCAGGTCGGCGCCGCCGAACGCGCAGGCCGTGGGGCGGGGCGTGGGCAGTCGGACGACCCGGTCCAGTTCGCCGGAGGGGGTGTAGCGGCGGACGGCGCCGCCCTCCCACAGGGCGACCCAGACACAGCCCTCGGCGTCCACGGTGAGACCGTCGGGGAAGCCGGCGCCCTCCTCGATGGTGACGAACGGCCGCCGGTCGACGGGGAGCCGGACGCCGTCGGTCTCCGCGTAGTCGAAGACGTCGATGCGCCGGGTCGGCGAGTCGATGTAGTACATCAGCCGCTCGTCCGGGCTCCAGCCGATGCCGTTGCTGACGGCGACGTCGTCGAGGACGGCCTGCGCGAGGCCCTCGGCGGTGAACCGGGCGAGGCTGCCGCCGCCCGGGGCCTCGTCGTAGCGCATGGTGCCGGCGAAGAGGGAGCCGTCGGGGGCCACGGCGGCGTCGTTGGCCCGGCGGTCGGGGACCGGCTCGTGGTGCAGCCAGCGGAAGCCGCCGTCGGCGTCGCGCAGCCCGACACCGTCCCGCAGGTTCAGGACGAGGCCGCCGCCGACGCGGGGCTTGGCCGCGCCGACGTGCTGCTCGGTGACGAGGATGGTGCGGCGGCCGGAGGCCGGGTCGTAGGTGTAGACCCGGGAGCGGAGGATGTCGATCCAGATCAGCCGCTGGGCGTCGGCGTCCCAGGTGGGCCCCTCGCCGAGGGTCGCGTACTCGCGTACGGCGATGTCGTACGTGCTCATGCCACGCTCCGGTGTCCGAGGCGCTCGGAGAGTTCCGCGGCGCCCTTGGCGGCGAGCTGCTCCAGCTCGCCACGGCGGTCCTCGCTCCACCGGATCATGGGGACCGAGATGGAGAGCGCGGCGACGACCTTGCCCGTGCGGTCACGGACCGGGGCGGCCACGCAGGAGACGTCGGGGTTGGACTCGCGGTTCTCCACGGCGAGACCCCGCTCACGGATCTGGGCCAGGGTCTCGCGCAGCGCGCCCGGGTCGGTGATGCTGTTGGGCGTCATGGCGACCAGGTCGGCGTCGTCCGGGATCCGGGCGTCCAGCTCGGCCTCGGGAAGGGAGGCGAGGAGCATCTTGCCGACGGAGGTGCAGTGCGCCGGAAGGCGACGGCCGGCGGCGGACACCATGCGGACGGCGTGCGTGGAGTCGACCTTGGCGATGTAGATGACGTCCGTGTACTCCAGGATCGCCACGTGCACCGTCTCGTCGCAGGTCTCGGCGACGGTACGGGCGACCTGCTGGCCCTCGGCGGCCAGGTCCAGCTGCTCGGCGTAACGGCTGCCGAGCTGGTACGGACGGACACCGAGGCGGTAACGTCCCGGCTGGCCCGCCACCGGCACGATGTAGCCACGGGCGGCGAGCGTGGTGACCAGCTCGTGGACGGTGGTGCGCGGCAATTGGAGCTTGCGCACGATGTCGGGGGCGGAGAGCGTGCCGTCCCCGTCCAGGAAGAGCTCCAATATGTCGAGCGCCCGGGTCACGGCAGGTACTAGGCGTCCCACGGTCGGCCCCCTCCCTTGTTTCTTCGTTCTCAGTACCGACTGTGTTCGAAATTTCAACAGTCGATCGGCATGACGAACACAGGCTAATCAACGGGGTGCGGGCGGGCAATGGCCGAGAACGCCCCGTGTTTCCCGGCATCTGGGTGAGGGCAGCCCCTTTCCACACGAAGGGGACGGGGGCGGACGATGACGGAAGCCAGGAGAGCGGCCCGATTCCTGCTCGGCGGCCTGGTCGGCCTGGCGCTCGGAGCGGGGCTCGTCGGCGGGGCCTGGCTGATCACGGGGGACGACGGTGACACGGTGCCGGGCGCCGCGGGGGCGCCGGCCGGCCGGGGCGGGGAGCTGTCGGCGCCGGCGAGGCTGGGCGCGTTCGTCCCCCAGGACGAGGCCGTCCTGGAGCTGGACGCCTCGCAGGGGAAGGAGCAGGCGGAACGGACCCGTGACTGGGACGGCAGGAGCGGCGAGCTGCTGTCCGAGGCGCACGGGGGCGCGGCGGCCACCGTGCGGTCCTTCTCCGACTCCCGTCTGGTGTCGTTCTTCCAGTTCGCGGCCGTCCGCGGACCCTCCCCGCGTCCGTATGTGCCGTACACGGACCCGGCGGCACTCGGCCTGGAGAAGCCGACCGGCGAGAGGGTCACCTTCGGGAAGGTGGACTGTGTCCTCCACCACCAGCCGACCAACGCCGGGAACGAGCCGGAGCCCGACAGTGTGTCCACGGTGTCCTGTCAGCGCAGCGACGCGCGGCTGACGGTGCTGGTCCGCGATGTCACGGGGGACCTCACGCACGAGCCGAGCGAGGTGGCCCGGCTGGTGGACGAGGCCTGGGCCGGCCTCGCCTAGAGCCCTTCACGGGGACTCGGAGAAAAGTCACGGGCAGCTGTCGATCCGGCGCCGTCCCGTTCGACGCCATGGTGTGGGGCACTCCGCCACACGATGACGCGACAGGACCTGACGAGGAAACCAGTGGATCAGCTGCTGAGAGTGATGAACTTCAACGTCTCGAGGGACGGGATCGGTGCCGGTGAGGACCAGAGTTTCGAGCGGCCGTTCGGCCACGACCGTCCCGAGAGGCTGTTCGCCTGGGCCGGAGCCACGGCGAGCTGGCCCATGCGCACGGAGCCCGGGGGGAGCCGGGGCCTCGACGACTGTTTCACGCGGGACTTCGCACGCGACATCGGTGCCGAGATCATGGGCCGCAACAAGTTCGGGCCCCAGCGCGGGCCCTGGCAGAACCATGAGTGGCGCGGCTGGTGGGGGGAGGAGCCCCCGTTCCACACGCCGGTGTTCGTCATGACGCACCACGAGCGTGAGTCGTTCACGCTCTCCGACACCACGTTCCACTTCGTCGACGGGGAACCGGCCACGGTCCTCGAACGGGCGCGGGAAGCGGCGCGGGGCAAGGACGTCCGGCTCGGGGGCGGGGTCACCACGATCCGGCAGTTCCTCGATGCCGGCCTCGTCGACACCCTGCACGTGGCGGTCTCACCGGTGGAGCTCGGATCCGGGCTACGCCTGTGGGAGTCCCCCGACGAGCTGCTGGACCGGTTCCACCTGGAGGTGGTCCCCAGCCCGAGCGGCGTGACGCACCATCTGTTCTGGCGAAGGTGACCCGAGCGCCCACCGGAGTTACGGCCGCGGTGGCGAGAAGGCGTCCGCCCCACCGGACGCCCTTCTCGCCGCGGACGCGGGCGCGTTCCCCGCGCTGGGCGGCGAGGCTGCGCTTCCGCCGCCGCGCGCCCGTCAGCGTCGGCCGCGCGGGTCGCCCAGCTCCCCCCGGAGCCGCTGTGCCC
>NZ_LIQX01000268.1 GCF_001418475.1 Streptomyces ossamyceticus
ACCCGATGCGATGTATTCGGGCCATCTGTGGCCCCTTCACGACCCCCGCACACACCGTGCCGCGGTCCAGTGCGGCCGGGCCCGCGGCACGGTGTGTGCGGGGGTCGTGAAGGGGCCACAGATGGCCCGAATACATCGCATGGGGTCGGGTAGCCGCGCGGCCATGGCTCCAGCAACGAAGACTTCCGGAAGAACCGGCACCCCACGTGACCCCAGCCGCAGGGCGCTGCTCGCCGGCGCGTCCGCGCTCGCGACCGCGGGCGCGCTGGGCGCCGCCGGATGCAGCCGGGTCGCCTCCGCCTCCGGTGTGAAGGGGGGTGACCTGCTGGACCGGCTGCGGGCGCAGGGCGTGGCGCGGCTCGGTATCGCCGGGGAGATCCCGTTCGGCTACATCGACACGAACGGCGAACTGACCGGCGAGGGACCGGAAGTGGCCAGGATCATCTTCCGGCGGCTGGGCGTGGAACGCGTCCAGCCCGTGCCCACCGAGTTCGGCTCGCTCATACCCGGCCTGAACTCCCAGCAGTTCGACGTGGTGTCCGCCGGGATGTACATCAACCCCGAGCGCTGCGGGCAGGTCATCTTCTCCGAACCGGACCACCAGATGCTCGACGCATTCGTGGTCCGCAAGGGCAACCCCAAGGGCCTGAACGACTACGCGGACGTGATCCGCGCCAAGGCCAGGTTCGCCACCGGCTCCGGGTACGCGCAGATCGAGCACGCGGTCGAGGCGGGTTACCCGGAGAGCGACATCGTGATCGTCCCCGACCAGGTCGCGGGCATGAACGCGGTCGAGGCGGGCCGGGTCGACGTGTTCGCGGGGACGTCCCTGACCACCCGTGAGGTCGTCAAGAAGTCCCGCGGGACGGAGGCCACCGAGCCGTTCGCCGCGCGCGTCGACGGAAAGCCGCGGGTGGACGGCGCGGGCTTCGCGTTCCGGCGCACCGAGACGAGGCTGCGGGACGCCTTCAACGCCGAGCTGCGGAAGATGAAGGAGAGCGGCGAGCTGCTCAGGGTCCTGCGGCCGTTCGGGTTCACGAAGGTCGAGATGACCGACCTCACGATGCGGGAGCTCTGTCGCGCATGACGTCGGGCCTGTGGGAACTCGTCCTGCGCGGTGTCTGGGTCACCGTCCAACTGCTGGTGTTCGGCGGGCTGCTGGCCACGGTCGTCTCCTTCGCCGTGGGGATCGCCCGTGTCGACCGCCGGTGGATCGTCCGCTTCCTCGCGGGCGTCTACACCGAGGTGTTCCGAGGTACCTCCGCGCTCATCATGATCTTCTGGGTGTACTTCGTGCTGCCGCTGGCCTTCGGCTGGCAGCTCGTGCCGATGTGGGCGGCCGTCCTCGCCCTCGGGCTGACCTACGGGGCGTACGGCGCCGAGATCGTGCGCGGCGCCCTGAACTCCGTCGACCCGGCGCAGCGCGAGGGCGGCATCGCGCTGAGCTTCTCCCCGTGGCAGCGGATGCGGCTGATCCTGCTGCCGCAGGCGGTCCCGGAGATGATCCCGCCCTTCGCCAACCTGCTGGTCGAGCTGCTCAAGGGCACGGCACTGGTGTCGATCATGGGCATGGGCGACCTCGCCTTCAGCGGCAGCCTGGTGCGGCTGGCGCTCCAGGAGAGCGTGGAGATCTACACGTACATCCTGCTCATCTACTTCGTGATCGCCTTCCTGCTCACCCGGGCCATGCGGGCCCTGGAGCGGCGGCTGAAGGCCGGGGTCGGCAGGGCCCCGGCGAAGGCGGGCGGGGCGCGGGCGCGCGTACCCGAGACGGCCGGCGCCGGAGGTGGTGCGTGATGAACTGGGACTGGAACGCGGTCGTCGACTTCCTCCCGCACTTCCGGGACGGCCTGATCGTCACCCTCCAGGCGCTGGCCCTGGGCTCGGTGGTGTCGTTCGCGCTCGGGCTGGTGTGGGCGCTGCTGGTGCGGACGCCGACCCGCTGGGTGAGCTGGCCGGTGGGGGTCTTCACGGAGTTCGTCCGGAACACCCCGCTGCTGGTGCAGCTGTTCTTCCTCTTCTACGTGCTGCCCGAGTGGGGCCTGACGTTCTCGGCGCTGACCACGGGTGTGTTCGCGATCGGGCTGCACTACTCGACGTACACGATGCAGGTCTACCGCGCCGGTATCGAGGCGGTGCCCGCGGGCCAGTGGGAGGCGGCGACGGCGCTGAACCTGCCGCTCAGGCGCACCTGGACGGTGGTGATCCTGCCGCAGGCGGTCCGCCGGGTGGTGCCCGCGCTGGGCAATTACGTGATCTCGATGCTCAAGGACACCCCGATCCTCATGGTGATCACCGTCCCGGAGATGCTCGGCGAGGCACGGCTCTACGCCCAGGAGACCTTCCGCTTCACCGAGCCCCTGACCGTCATCGGAGTGGCGTTCATCGTCATCTCCTATCTCGCCTCCGTCCTCCTGCGAACCCTGGAGCGTCGTCTTGTCCGCTGACACCCCGCTGTTGAAGGAAGCCGGCTCCCGCGCCGACCGGGCCGCGGACCACGCCGAGCTGATCCGCTTCGAGAACGTGACCAAACGATTCGGCAGCAACACGGTCCTCGACCGGCTCGACTTCTCCGTCGACGCCGGCAAGCACGTCACGCTGATCGGCCCGTCCGGCTCCGGCAAGACGACGATCCTGCGGCTGCTGATGACCCTGACCAAGCCCGACGAGGGCACCATCACCGTCGGCGGGCAGCGGCTGTTCCCGGCGAGCGACAAGCAGTGCCGGGAGGTCCGCAAGAACATCGGGATGGTGTTCCAGCAGTTCAACCTGTTCCCCAACATGAAGGTGCTGCGCAACATCACCGAGGCGCCGGTCACCGTCCTCGGTCTGTCCAAGGACGAGGCGGAGGCGCGCGCCCGGGAGCTGCTGGACATGGTCGGGCTCGCCGACAAGTGCGACTCCTACCCGACGCAGCTCTCCGGCGGGCAGCAGCAGCGGGTGGCCATCGCCCGCGCCCTGGCGATGCGCCCGCAGGTGCTGCTCCTCGACGAGGTGACGTCCGCGCTCGACCCCGAACTGGTCGCGGGTGTGCTCGATCTCCTCCGGGACATCGCCCGCACCACCGACATCACGATGCTCTGCGTGACCCACGAGATGAACTTCGCCCGTGACATCTCGGATCAGGTTCTGATGTTCGATTCCGGCCAGGTCATCGAGTCGGGCAGCCCCGAGAAGATCTTCGGCGAACCCGAGCACGAACGCACACGGGAGTTCCTCGGCGCGGTGCTCTGATTACGTGCCGTGAGCACTCGAACACGGCGGAACACGCGAGGTGGGGCCGCCGGGCCATGACTCGGGCATATGCCAGAGTGCTGATCCACCAGTTGAGAGGCCCGGGGCCCCGCGGATTTTCTGCCGAACAACCCCTGCGCGTAAGCCCCTTGGGCCGTATCGTGGGACACGGCAAGCTGTCCGAAAAACGGCCCGAGAAGCGCAGGGGGAAACCGTGGCGCTCAAGCACGAGCCGACCGCGCCGAACCACTCGGCCCAGGACGCGCTGCGCGTCCTGGAGACAGTGGCGCGGCACGCAGGTGGCGTCACCGACGCCGAGATCGCCCGCCGGACCGGCGTCGGCAGCGAGCGGTTGACCGCGCTCCTGCTGATGCTGCGCCGCGAGGGATACGTGGAGCAGACCACCGACGGCGCCTATGTCACCGGAGTCGCACTCGCCAGGCTGGGCTCCGCCCAGGGCCATGACCAGGCCCTGGGCGAGCAGCTCCAGCGCACCCTGGACCGGCTGCGGGACTCGGTGGGCGCCGCCGTCTACATCAGCCGCTACGAGGACGGGGAGATCAAGGTCACCGGCTGCGCCGAGGGGCCGGGCACACCCGCCGTGCACCAGTGGGTCGACTTCCGATCAGCGGCCCACGCCACCGCCATAGGCAAGAGCCTGCTGGGCCAGCTCGACCTCAACGCCCGGCGGGACCACCTGTCCCGGCACCGGCCGGCCCGGCTCACGTCCCGCACGATCACCAACGAGAGGGTGCTTCTGAGCAAACTCGACGCCCAGTCGCCGACGGTCCCAGTCCTCGACCTCCAGGAGTACGCGCCGGGCACGGTCTGCGCGGCCGTCCCCATCACCGCCGGCTCCTCCGTCGGCTGTCTGGCGCTGTCGCTGCCCCTGGAACACGCGCACCGGCTCCGCCATGCGGCGCACACCCTGAACCGGGGGGCCGCACCGGTCCTGCTGTCACTGGCGATCTAGCGGTCGCCCGCGTCGGCTGGAGATCCACGTCACGTTTACGTGGTCGAAGGCACGCCCCGGGACCAGGTAGTATTTTCTCTGTCGCCGGCCGCGAAAGCGAAAAGCGACGGAGTCTGCGCCGCTAGCTCAGTTGGTTAGAGCAGCTGACTCTTAATCAGCGGGTCCGGGGTTCGAGTCCCTGGCGGCGCACCATGACGATGGCGAGGCACGTTCGCAGAAAGCGCGAACATGCCTCGCCATCGCCGTTCTTGCGCGACTTCGCCGCGCGCAGTGGGGGCTTCGCCACCCACACCCCCCTCCGCCGTGCGGGACTCAGCCCCGCAGGTAAGCCAGCACGGCCAGCACCCGGCGGTGGGTGTCCTCGGCCGGGGGGAGGGCGAGCTTGGCGAGGATGTTGCCGATGTGTTTGCCGACGGCGGCCTCCGTGACGACCAGGTCGCGGGCGACGGCCGCGTTGGACTTGCCCTCCGCGACCAGGGCGAGGACCTCCCGCTCGCGCGGGGTCAGCGCGGCCAGCGGATCACTCCGCCGGCGCAGCAGCAGACGTACGACCTCGGGGTCGACGACCGTGCCGCCGGCCGCGACCCGGTCGACCGCCTCCGCGAACTGCTCGACCTGCCCGATGCGGTCCTTCAGGAGGTAGCCGACGCCGGTGCCGTCCCCCGTGTCCAGCAGGTCGGCGGCATAGGCGCGCTGCACGTACTGGCTGAGCACGAGGACGGGCAGGGACGGGTTCGCGGCGCGCAGGTCGAGGGCTGCGCGCAACCCCTCGTCGCTCTGCCCCGGCGGCATCCGGACATCGGTGACGACGAGATCGGGGCCGTGCGACAGCACCGCCCGCTTGAGGGCCTCCGCGTCGCCGACCGCCGCGACGACCTCGTGGCCGAAACGGGCCAGCACCCCGACGAGCCCCTCACGGAGCAGGACGCTGTCCTCCGCGAGCACGATCTTCAGCGCGTGGGGCACGGGATCTCCAGGGACAGGACGGTCGGGCCGCCCGCCGGGCTGTGGACGGTCAGTGTCCCATCGAGGACGGCGAGCCGGTCGACGAGCCCCGTGAGGCCGGTGCCGCCGGCCGGGTCGGCGCCGCCGTGCCCGTCGTCCCGCACCTCCACGCGCAGCCGCCCACCCGCGTACCGGCCGGTGACCCAGGCGTGTCCGGCACCGCTGTGCCTGCCGACGTTGGCGAGCGCCTCGCGGACCGCGAAGTACGCGGCGGACTCCACCGACTCGGCGAACCGCGGCAGGTCGGCGTCGACCGTGACGGGCACGGCGGACCGGTCGGCCGCGTCGGCGAGGGCGTCCGGCAGACCGTAGTCGGCGAGGACCTGGGGATGGATGCCGTGGATCAACTCCCGCAGCTCCCCGAGGACCTGGTCGGCCTGCCGGTGCGCGGCGGCGAGCCGGTCGGCCAGCTCCGTCGGGGCGTCCAGCCGGACCAGGCCCAGTGTCATGCTCAGGGACACCAGTCGCTGCTGGGCGCCGTCGTGCAGATCGCGTTCGATACGGCGCCGCTCCGCCTCGAAGGCGGCGACCAGCCGGGCCCGCGAGCGGGTCACCTCCGCCAGCCGCCGCTCCGCCTCGGCCTCACTGGGCGCGAGCAGCAGCCGCGCCACCGCGGCACGGGTCCGGGCATACAGGGTGAGCGGCCACACCAGCACGAGGACGAGGGCGAGTCCGGCGGTCGCGCACAGCAGGGCCTGGCCCTGGGTGTCGATCAGCCAGAGCTTGACGATGCGGGTGTCGCCGCCCGAGAGGGCCAGTTGGAGGGGCGCCCCGATCATCGCGCCGGGGACGACCAGCGCCGCGTACAGTGCCAGCGCGTCCAGCGGCCACAGCACGAAACCGAGGAGCAGGGTGTACGCCAGCTCCCGCCAGGTCGCCCGCTCGGTGAACCGCAGCCGCGCCCAGGCGCCGAGCCCCGGTTCGGCGGGAGTGGTGTGCGGGCCGGGCGGCGGGGGTGTGCGGGTGAGGAACAGCCGTCGGCGCTCCAGGGCTCCTACGGGGAGACCGGACAGGGCGAGCAGGGCCAGCAGCGGCAGGCCCACGAGGAGGGGGGCCAGGGCGAGGCCGAGGGCGCCCAGGACGAGGAGCAGCAGGAGCAGGGGCACGCCCACCAGCACCCCGCTCAGCAGGTACGCCACCGCGCCCGGTGTGTCCCGTACGACCGTTCGGATCATGGGCTCACGGTAGGCGGCGGCGCCGGGCAACGGCCATATGGGCAGGGGGTGTTCCGGGGTGGGCCCAGCCCTACCCCCGGGGGTCCGGCCGTGGGCCGTGCGCGCCTTCGGTCACAGCCCTAGCGGGTCAGCAGCTCCTCCCGGCCCCGTGCCCGGTACTCGGTGACCAGGGTCGCGAGGTCCACCGCGGTGAGCCTGCGGTACGCCCACTTGCCGGGGGGCCGCCACCAGACGGGGTCGGGGCAGCGGAAGCCCTCGCGGCGCAGGGCGGCCCGCTGGATCTTGTTCGTGGCGGTGACCGGCATACGGGGGACGACACGGACGAAGCGGGGGGTCATCTTGGTGCCGAGATCGGGCTGGGCGAAGAGGAACTCGGTGAAGCCGTACGGGTCGAAGGTGCCCGCGATGGTGGCCATGACCTGGTCCCCGGCGACCGGGTCGGGGACGGCGTAGACGGCGACGGCGTCGGCGCCCTCGTACCGGGCGAGGATGTTCTCGATGGTGGCGGCGGCGAGATTCTCGCTGTCGACGCGGAGCCGGTCGTCGGTGCGGCCGGCGAAGTAGAGGAAGCCGTCCGTGTCGCGGTAGAAGAGGTCGCCGGTCCAGTACCAGCCGTCGTGGCGGCGGGCCGCGTCCGCCTCGGGGTTGCGCCAGTAGCCCTCGAACGGGTTGGGGCCGCGGTTCACCAACTCCCCTATCGCGTCGGTGCCGTTGAGGAGGCGGCCGTCCTCGGCGAAGACAGCCGGTGGGCACTCCTTCCGGGTCTCGGGGTCGACCACGGCGAGGTCGTCGCCGGGTGCCGCCCGCCCGATCGCGCCCGGCGGGGTCCCCGGTGTCCGCTGGATCGCGGCCCCACCCTCGGAGGAGCCGTACCCCTCGACGAGCCGCACCCCGAAGCGCCGCTCGAAGGCCGCCGCGTCCACGGCCCCCGCCTCCGTGCCGAAGCCGGTGCGCAGCGGGTTGTCGTGGTCGTCGGGCCGGGGCTCGGTGGCGAGGACGTAGCTCACGGCCCGGCCGACGTAGGTGAAGTACGTCGCGCCGTACGCGCGTACGTCGTCCAGGAAGCGGGAGGCGGAGAACCGGCGGCGCAGCGCGACGCCCGCCCCGGCGACCAGGGCGGGTGCCCAGTCGGCGATGACGGCGTTGCCGTGGAACATCGGCATGCAGACGTAGTGCACGTCGTCCCGCGCCACGCCGAAGCGGTCGACGAGGGCCCGGCCGGCCGCCGCGAGCCGGCCCTGCGAGCAGATCGCGGCCTTGGGGGCGCCGGTGGAGCCGGAGGTGAAGTAGAGCAGGAGCCGGTGGGACGGGGTGGACCCGTCAGGGGCGGGTTCGGCGCCCGTGTAGGGGGCGACGAGAGCGGTGTACTCCTCGGTGTCCGTGACGAGGATCCGTACGCCAGGCAGGTGCAGGCCGTCGAGGAGCGGCAGGTGGGCGCGTTCCGTGACGAGGATGCGGCACTCGGTGTGGAGGATGTCGCGGGCCAGTTCGGGGCCCCGGCGGGTGGGGTTGATCCCGGCGACGGCGGCGCCCGCGAGGGCGGCGGCGCTCAGCCACAGGGGGTACTCGGGGGTGTTGTCGAGGAGGACGCCGAGGTGCGGCTCGGCACCGGGTGGCAGCAGGTCGGCGAGGAGTGCCGCGCGGGCGGCGGCACCGGCGGCGACCTCGTGATGGGTGAGCACCTCGTCCTCGAACCACAGCCCCGGCCGGTGGTCGCCCCACCGGTCGGCGACGAGCTGCGCGACCGTACGCCTCGTGGACTCCATACGGGCGCACGGTAGTTGACGTACCGTCAGTTGGGGAGGCACATGTCGGTCACGGGCTCGGGAAAGTCGTGTCGGCGGACATCTGGTGGAAGGTGACCATGAAGCCGACACAGAAGACGAAGATCACACCGAGGAAGGCGAGGATGCCGAAGGTGGCCGCCGCCTGCTTCACCCGGCCCGGCTGGTGGGCCGTGGCCACCACGGACGGACCCTCCGTGTAGTAGACCGTGACGAAGTCGCCCTCGACGGTGGTCATCGGGCCGTCCTCCTCCTCGAAGCGGATGGGGCGGCCGTCCCGGGTGGTGAACTCGTACACATGGTGGATCGTGGTGCGCACGGCGCTGCTCTCCCCCATGGACTTGCCGACCGTGGTGAACGCCTTCAGACAACGGCCCTCCGCCGTCAGCCCGCTGTTCCAGGCCCGCTGGATCTGCAGCCAGCGGCGCAGTACGCGGTAGGCCGCGAAGGCGACGACGGCCATGATCAGGCCGGGAACGATGTACAGAAACACATCCATGGTGATCCCCCGCGTTCACTGACCGCCCTGGTCGGCGGCGTGTGGGGAAACTACCCCTGCGGGGGCCCCGCGCAGCTCAAGCGATGCTCAGAACTCGCGGGGCCGGTGCGCTGTCGGTCAGAAGGCGACGTCCGAGCAGGCGTAGAACGCGTTGCCGGTGTCGGCGATCGTCCACACCGCGAGGATCACGTGGTGGCCGCTCAGACCGGACGGCAGGCGTCCGGTGTGGGAGAGCGTGGACGGGGGTCGCTGACCGTTGTAGGGGACGGTGAAGAACGGGGTGAGGTTGAGGTCGGAGCGGGCCAGCGCGTGGTTCTGGTTCCAGCCCGGCTTGGTGACGTAGTACTTGAAGTCGGTGGTGGCGTGCATGGCGGTGAACTGCCAGCGAAACGTGTAGTTCTGGCCGCCCGTCACTCTGGTCGTGGGCCAGGCGCCGCCGCCCGGCCTGGTGGGCGAGTCGAGCTGCCCGAACCGGCTGTGCCCGGCGGAACAGATCTGGCCGTCAGCCGGCCCTGAGCCCGGGAAGCCCTTCGGGCCCTCCACGCTCTGCGGCTCCCACTGGATGTCGCCGCAGTTCGTGACGGTGCCGTTCTGACAGAGCTTCTGCCGGCTGACGGGGAGATCGGTGTAGCCGTGACCGGAGGCGCCGCCGCTGGAGAGGACGAGGGCCCCCATGGTGGCGAGACCGACGCCGGCGGCGTACCACTTGGCGCGTTTTCGGGTGAAGGTCCTTGGACGCATGCTGCCGCTCCCTGGAGTTGTGGGGATGTTCCAGGTCTAGACCAAGCATCAGAGTAGGAGCGGCGGTTGGCTGTGTCCATATCAACGACAAGGGCCTGCCCGACGCGGGGTCCACGGGGTCACGGGGTCGCCTCGCGCCGCCCCGTGTAGAACGCCACCGTCAGGTCCTTCACCAGCGCCTTGCGTTCGTAGTCGTCGAGTTCGACCAGGCCGCGCATCGTCAGCCGGGTCACCGTGTCCTCGACGGAGTCGACGACCGAGGTGAGCACGGTGTCGCGGTGCTGGGCGTCGAGCGCCGCGATCCGCCGGCGCTGCATCACCGCGGCGACCTCGGGCGCGTACTCGATCCGGATGGGCTGCACGGAGAACACCTCCAGGCCGACGGGTGCGGTGTCCGCGACGAGCAGCCTGGTCAGTGCCTCGCCGACCGCCTCCGTGTTGCGCAGGGTGGAGTCCCGGACGAGGGCGTTCGGCGGTACGTCGGCGGGGAGTTGGGAGAGGACGCGGGAGAGCGCCGCCTCGACGCACTCGCTCAGATAGCGC
Source organism: Streptomyces ossamyceticus (assembly GCF_001418475.1). Taxonomy (GTDB): domain Bacteria; phylum Actinomycetota; class Actinomycetes; order Streptomycetales; family Streptomycetaceae; genus Streptomyces; species Streptomyces ossamyceticus. Next base: position 9,955 of record NZ_LIQX01000268.1, read on the forward strand.
TCGTGGTCCTCGATCCCCAGCACGGCCCGCGCGGTGTCCTTCATCCGCCAGGTGACCAGGACGACGGCCCGCAGCGCGACCCCGTTCGCGTCGACGTACGGCTGCGGCACTGGCGGAGCGAGCCGATGCCGGCCGTCGACGCGAACGGGGTCGC
>NZ_LIQX01000269.1 GCF_001418475.1 Streptomyces ossamyceticus
GCCGGGGCCGCCGCCGTACGGCCGCTCTGCTCAGCGTCCTCTGCACCAGTGCTCTTCTCGCCACGGCCTGCGGGGGCGGCGGTGCGGGCGGCAAGGAGTCGTCGAACCATGCGAAGCCCAAGCTGGTCAGCCAGCTCCCCGCCGCGGCCGCGAAGGACGTGGACCACCTCACCATCGGCCTGCCGAAGGGCGAACCCGCCTCCATCGACCCGCTGCAGGCCATCGACTACAGCACGGACCTGGTCATCTCCAACCTGTGCGATCCGATCCTGCGCCTGACCCCGGACTTCGACCTGAAGCCCAACGTGGCCACGTCCTGGAACTGGACCGACAAGAAGACGCTCGTCCTGACCATCAGGAAGGGCATCAAGTTCTGGGACGGCAAGGACCTCACCGCACAGGACGTCGCCTACAGCATGGAGCGCAGCCTCGGCCCCGGAGCCATCACCGGCGGGCCGCTCCAGTTGGCCAAGTCCGCCTCGGCGTCCGGTCCGTACGAGGTGACCGTCAAGTTCAAGTCGTACGACGAGCAGTTCGTGAAGCAGCTCGCCGCGCCGAGCTACGCGGTGATCGAGAAGGCGTGGGCCGAGAAGGCCGGCAAGAACCTCGGCACCGCCAAGGGCGGGCTGATGTGCAGCGGCCCGTTCAAGTTCGGCTCGTGGACCTCGGGCTCCGCCATCGAACTGGAGCGCAACGACGCCTACTGGAACCCGGACTACAAGGCGCACGCCCGGCGCGTCACGTTGAAGCCCCTGTCCGACTCCAGCGCCCTCACCCAGGCACTGGTCTCCGGTGAGGTCGACGGCGCCTGGGAGGTGCCGCCTGCGGTGATCTCCAGCCTGAAGTCCGCCAAGAGCGGTTCCCTGCACTACGGTCCCGCCTTCCAGTACCTGGAACTCTCGGTCGCCGACAGCACCAGCGCCCCCCTGGCGGACAAGAACGTGCGCCGGGCGCTGTTCAAGGCCATCGACCGCAAGGGCATCGCGGACGTCGTCTTCAAGGGCGCCGCCACCCCCAACTACACGTCCCTTCCACCGAGTTCGCGTGACAAGGGCGCCGAGGACCTCTACGCGGCGGCCGCCCGCGAGTACGAGAAGGCCAACGCCTACGACATCGACGCCGCCAAGAAGCTCATGGCGTCGAGCAAGGCGAAGGGCAGGACGCTGAAGCTGGTCACGATGGCGGGCGACGAGACCCAGTCGCAGGTCGCCCAGCTGATCCAGCAGCAGGCCAAGGTGATCGGCCTGTCCGTGGCCATCGACGCCCGGCAGCCGCTGCAGTACGGCGACACCTTCGTCAACCCGTCGGCCAGGAAGGGCGTCGACCTGACGCTCGCCGTCGGGTTCAACCAGACGACCGACCCGTTGGAACTGCTCGGCTTCCTCGCCGTGCCGGGTTCGGCGTACAACTTCGGGTTCGACGACCCGGTGGCCACCAAGGCGTACAACACGGCCCGGGGTATCGAGGACCCCCGTGAGCGGGCCCCGTACGTCCTGACCCTGCAGGAGCGTTTCCAGAGCAGCTATCACGACACCTCGCTGGTCGCCCCGTACGAGATCTCCTACTTCAGCGACAAGCTGACCGGCGCCACCACGTCGATGGCGTACATGTTCACCCCGTCCCTGGCATTGCTGGGCTCGCCCAGCTAGCCCTGCCGGGCTCCGGAGCCGGTAGCCGCCGGTTCCGGAGCCCGCCCCGCCGCTGGAAAGGAGGAGATACGCGGCCCCGGCCGGACGTATCGCAGCGATCATGACCCTCACCCTGCACTCCGCTGTTTCCCGGTTCTCCGGGCGGACACTGTGGCGGATCCGCGCCATTGTCCGGCGCCTGGCGGGCGCGGTCCTCACCGTCGTGGTGGCCACGTTCGCCGTGTACGCGGCACTGGCCGCCGCTCCGGGAGACCCGGCGCTGGCCCTCGCCGGCCGAAACCCGACGCCGGAACGCATCGCCCAGCTGCACCAGGAACTGGGACTCGACCGGCCCCTCGTCGTGCGGTACTTCGACTGGCTGTCCGGGCTCCCCCGGGGAGACCTCGGCCAGTCCATCGTCTACCGCAACAGCAGCGTGGCCGACCTGCTCGGGCCCAGGTTCGGCACCACCGTCTTCCTCGTCGTCTACGCCGCCGTGCTCATCCTCCTGCTGGGGCTCCTGCTGGGCGTGCTCGGCGGGGCCTTCCGCCGGCTGAACGGCCCCATGGCCGCGCTCACCTCCGTCGCTCTCGCGATCCCCGGCTTCGTCGCCGCACCGATCCTGGTCAGCGCGCTCGCCCTCGGGCTCGGCTGGTTCCCGGCCGTCGGAGCGGGCAGCGGCTTCACCGACCAGCTGTGGCACCTGACCCTGCCCGCCCTCGCCCTCGCCATCGGCTGGTGCGCCTGGCTGGCCCAGATCACCCGCACCTCGCTGCGGGCGGAGAAGGCGAGCGAGCACGTGGGGACGGCCACCGGCCGGGGCCTGCCCCCGGTCACCGTCTTCCGCCGGCACGTGCTGCGCAACGCCGCCATCCCGATCTCCACCGTCTACGGCCTCACCGTCGCCGGGCTGCTCGCCGGCGCCGCCGTCGTGGAGCAGGCCTTCGGCATCGACGGCCTGGGCACGCTGATGCTGCGCAGTGTCAGCGCGAAGGACTACAACGTGGTCCTGGCCGTCGCCTCGCTGATCATCATCGCCTTCGTCGTCACCACCCAGCTGGTCGACGCCCTGCACACCGTCCTCGATCCCCGACTGCGCACGAAGGGCGGACGCAAATGACCGCCGTGACGAGTACGCCCGTGACGGCTTCGCCGCCGTCGCGCCTTCGCCGGTGGCGGAAGGCCGACCCCGTCCTGATCCTGTCCGTGCTGTGGTGCGCGCTGGCGATCCTGGTCGCCGTCGCCGCCCCGCTGCTGGCCCCCTACGACCCGAGCCAGACCGACATCCTGGCCGCCGCCCAGGGACTGTCGGCCCAGCACTGGTTCGGCACGGACGAGGTCGGACGCGACATCTTCACCCGTGTGCTGTACGGAGCCCGGCTGAGCCTGCTGGGCCCGGTGCTCGTCGTCGTCATCGCCACCGCCGCGGGCACCGCCCTGGCCATCGCGGCCGTGTGGTTCGGCGGCTGGTTCGACCGGCTCCTCACCCGCGTTCTCGACATCGCCTTCGCCTTCCCCCCGCTGCTCCTCGCCGTGCTCAGCGTCGTCCTGTTCGGGCCCGGTCTCACCGCTCCCGTGGTGGCGCTGGCGGTCGCGTACACGCCGTACATCGCCCGGGTGGTGCGCTCCGCCGCGCTGCGGGAGAGGCACCTGCCCTACATCGAGTCCTGCACCCTGGCCGGACTGTCCGGGCCGCGCATCTGCGTGCGCCACATCCTGCCCAACGTGCTGCCGCTCGTCCGGGCCCAGGCGGTCACCTCGCTCGGAAGCAGTCTGCTCGACCTCGGCGCCATCTCCTTCGTGGGCCTCGGCATCCAGCCGCCCAGCGCCGAATGGGGCCTGATGGTCGCGGACGGCCGCACGGCCCTGCTGAACGGCAGTCCGCAGGAATCACTGGCCGCGGGCTTCATGATCATCATCACCGTCGTCGCCTTCAACATGCTGGGCGAGCGACTGGCCGAACGCGCGGAGGTCAGGGCATGAACAGCCGGCCGAATCCCCCGGGAGCCGATCCCCTGGTGCGGGTCAGCCACCTGCGCCTGGACATCCCGGTGCGCGGCGAACCCCGCCGGGTGCTGCACGACGTGAGCTTCGAGGTGGGCGCCGGAGTGGCGCTCGGCCTGGTCGGGGAGTCGGGCTCGGGCAAGTCGATGACGACCCGCGTCCTGATGCGCCTGCTCCCGCACGGGGCGGCCACCGACGGGGACGTCCTGTTCGACGGAACCCCCGTGACGGGTATGGACCGTCGGGCTCTGAGGCGTTACCGCTCCTCGGAAGTGGCCATGGTCTACCAGGACCCCCGCGCGGCGATCAATCCCGTCTACACCGTGGGCGCCTTCCTCACCGAGGCCCTGCGCGAGCAGAAGGTGTCCCGCAAGGAGGCAGAGGAACGCGCCGTCGCCCTCCTGCGGGAAGTCGGCATTACCGATGCCCCGCGCAGGATGCGGCAGTACCCGCACCAGCTCTCCGGCGGCCTCCTGCAACGCGTCATGATTGCCTCCGCGATGCTGACGAAGCCCCGTCTGCTCATCGCGGACGAACCCACCACCGCCCTGGACGTCACCACCCAGGAGGAGGTGATGGCGATCCTCGACGAGCAGCGCCGTGAACGCGGCCTGGCCCTGGTCTTCATCACCCACGACCTCGACCTCGCCGCGGCGGTCACCGACCGGATCGCCGTCATGTACGCGGGGACCGTCCTGGAGACGGCGGCCTCCGCGAACCTGCACGAGACCGCTCTGCACCCCTACACGGTCGGTCTGCTGGCCTCCCGCCCCAGCACCGTCGACGTCAAACGGCTGTGGGCCATCCCCGGCCGCCCCGTCTCCGCCTTCGAGGCCGGCCCCGGCTGCGTCTTCACCGAACGATGTCCCTTCGCACAGGACCGCTGCCGCGCGGAGCGGCCGGCACTGCGCACGGTCGACGACCACCAGGTGGCCTGCCACCGGGCCGAGGAACTGCGCGGCCGGATCACCTACGAGGCGGACGGTCACGCCGATCACCAGCACGACGAGCAGACGGAGTCGGTATGAGTGAGTTGCTGGGGGTGGAGAACCTCCGCAAGGTCTTTCCGGTGCGCGCCTCGGCCGGGGAGCCCGCCGGTGATCTCGTCGCCGTGGACGACGTCAGCTTCACCCTGCCGCCCGGCGGATCGCTGGCCGTGGTGGGGGAGTCGGGCTCGGGAAAGACCACTGTCGCCCGCATGGTCGTCGGCCTGGAGACCCCCACCGCGGGTCGGATCACCCTGGACGGCGAGTCGCGCGAGGCGGCCCGCGCCGGACGCGGAGCCCGCAAGGCACGGGCACGCCAGATCCAGATGGTCTTCCAGGACCCCTACACCTCCCTCGACTCCCGGCAGACGATCGAGGGAGCCATCGAGGAACTCCTGCGCGCCCACTTCGACTGGGACGCCGCTCGTCGGCGCGAACGGGTCGCCGAACTCCTCGACCAGGTGGGCCTGGACAAGCGACAGGGCGGTGCCCGGCCCCGCGCCCTGTCCGGCGGCCAGCGCCAGCGCGCCGCCATCGCCCGCGCCCTCGCCCTCGAACCCCGGCTGCTCATCCTCGACGAGGCGGTCGCCGCCCTCGACGTCAGCGTCCAGGCGCAGATCATCAACCTGCTGACCGACCTGCGCGCCGAGACCGGAGTGGCGTACCTCTTCATCTCCCACGACCTGGGCGTCGTACGGCAGATCAGCGACGACTGCGTCGTCATGCACCGGGGGCGCGTCGTGGAAGCGGGCCGCACCACCGCCGTCCTGGACGACCCGCAGGACGCCTACACCCGGCGTCTGCTGTCCGCCGTGCCCCGGCCCGGCTGGGTCCCGCGCCGCCGCGCCACCTCCGGCGCATCAGTCTGAAAGACTGACGGATCTCGTGCCCTCGGACTACAAGGGGAGTGTGGCGATGGACCGCCTCGTCAACGCACACGAGGTAGAGCTCGACCCGCTGCCGTTGGAAGCGCACGACATCCTCGTGGGACGTCCGGTGGCGGCCGCGAAGACCCTCGGTGAGCTCGGGGGCCCCGAAGTCGGAGTGTGGACATTGACGACCGGTACGGTGCGCGACATCGAGACCGACGAGGTCTTCGTCGTGCTCGCCGGTGACGCGACCGTGCGATTCGACACCGGGGACAGCATCGAGCTGGCCCCCGTTGTCGTGGTACGCCTGCGGGCGGGGGAGCGAACCGAGTGGGAGGTCCGCTCCCCCCTGCGAAAGGTCTACGTCGCCGTCGGCTGAGACGCCGGGTCGCAGGTCTGGACGGCCGGACGTCGGCGATGGCGTGGATCTACAGCCTGAGCTGTTCGATCAAGAGGTTGTGCTGGCCTCGACGTCGTGGGAGAACACTGGACGGGCAAACAGCGCGCCGCTCGGAACGCCCGCTCCCGCCGCCGGGCCGGACATCTCGGCGCCGTACCGGGCCGGGCTCGGGGCCGGGAAATGCGCCGTGTGCCGCCTTGCGGGACGAATCCCCCGACTGCCGTGCCACGGGGTCCGGTTCACCGGCCGGACGCCGCACTCCCCGGCCGACCAGGCCGCGTGCGACCACCCACTCCACGCGGTCCCGCGGACACAGGCCCGGATGCTCGACCACCGACAGGATGACGCCGTTGGTCAGGGCCCGCAGTTGGCCGGCGAACGCTTCGAGATCGCCGTCGGGCACCAGTTCCTGGAGCCGTGGGCGCCGGAGGGAGGGCATGCGCTCCCTCCGGCGCACCGAAGAAGTGGCCGCTCCAGCCGTGTTCGCCGCGATGGGACACGAGCGCGATCCGGCCGGTCGATCTCCTCCATCTGGGATTCGTACGGACTGATCAGTTCATCGGTGACCGCGACGAAAAGCTCGTCACGATTGGCTGAGGACTGGGTCACGAGCGTGAGGGAGCCGCCGAACGGAGAGCAAGGGTCTTACGCTCCGGGTTCGGCCGGATAACTGATGATGACGTACAGCTTGCGGACCGTCTCGTGAATCTCCCAATCCCCTGTCCATCCCTCCGGCATGACGATGGTGCTTCCTGGCCCAAGGTCGATGGGTTCTGCACCGGTCGGGTACAAGGTCATCCGTCCCGAAAGAATCTGACAGATCTCGCTGTAACCGTCGCGGGTCGCGGCGAATCGACCTGGACTGCATTCCCAGTAGCCGACTTCGGCGCCGCGGCCGTCCGTCCACAGACCGAGCGCGGACTCGGTCTGTCCGGGGGTGACAGACGTTGGCTTCGGCGCAGGCTCTGGGAGCTCGGTCGCTTTCGCGTCGGCTATGGCGGTGGTTGGCGAACTGATGGTCACGGACGGTTCTCCTGACGTGAGGGCTCCGCGCTGGGTGCAAAGCACTGGTTTCGGGTTCGCTGCCATACGTGCGTTCGCGTCGGGAGGTCTGCGCTCAGCGTCCGGAGACCACGTTCGCGATCTTGGCGAGGGCGCTGTCGCGCGTCGTGTTTCCAAGTCACCGAGTCGACAGCACTTTTCGCGGCTCGGGCATCGAGGCCAGCGGCGCGGGGCCACACTCCCCGCACGGCATGGGCCTGGAACATGAAGACTCCTCGGGCCACGTGCGAAGCGTTCATGGCGTCTCCCGTGGCTTGAGACACAGGTTGCGTATTAGGGAATATATATCGTCCAGTATGCCGCGACAATGTGTTCCGGTCACTCTTGTGCAACCGCGCTGAGGAAAGGTCCCTGCCCGGACTCTCCTCCGCCTCGTCCGTCAGAGGATCAGCGTGATGCTCGCGATGGTCCGCGATGCCGCCCTCATGAACCCGACCCCACCCGTCGCGCGGGGGAAGGGAAATCCGCTGCAGGGGAGTTCGAGGCGCACTCCGAGCGGGGGGATCGTCTCTGAAGCTCGTTGAGTGCCGCTCTGACGACCGGCTAAAGCCATTCGGGCCAGGGTCGCCTCATGCGCATCTCCCTCGATCGCCTCAGCAGCCGCACTACCGCACCCCTGAGAGTCTCGGTGACAGGGGCAACAGCTCTCACCGCAGCGGGCGCTGTTCGCGTGAAGACGCCGGATCAAGAAGAGGGGGCCGAACTCTTGCGGGAGGTCGCTGGGCCCGTTCGCCGCCGATCCGGCCGTCGGCCATATAGGAGAAGCTCATGGCCGGCACCGAGACCTTGCTGCCGGAGTGTCACGTGATGACCACCGGGTGACCACCACCCGCCGAGCGTTTTGTCGGATGCCGGGAAACGATGGGACACGTCACCGCGAGCGACCAGCCGCCGACTCGCCGCCGGCTTCGCCATCGACCGCGAACCCTTCTTCGACCGGCTCCGCGAATACCTGTACGCCGAAGCGCAGGCAGGCACACTCGACTTCCGCTCGGCCGACGGGCAGACACAGCAGGCCTCCGCAGTGGCCGAACAGTTCCTCGGTGTGATCTGCGGCCAGCTCCTGTGGCCCCAGCTCGTACGTCGGCGCCTTCGGTGTCTCCCTGGCCGGAGCCGATCTCGCGGGATCGACGAGATCCTGCCGCACTGCGGCTCAGGCCCCCGCTGCTCAGAGGACCATGAACCCGTTCGGAGCTGAGTCCGCCCCGATTCGAGCCGCACTCCTGACGGACGCCGTCGGGACCCTCCCCCACAGCTCCGGGAGCCCCGCGCACCTGCCGCCGGGAGTCGACATGCGGGTCCGTCATCGCATGAAACCACCGACCAGGACGACGATGAGACAGAGTGTCGGCGAGGCCGAGGGGGTTGGGCGGGCGGCCAGGGCTGTGACTCGGCAAGAGGTATCTGCCCCCGGCCGGGTTGCTCTGCCGGGGGCTGTGCTGGAGCTGGTCGTCAGTGAGGTGGACGAGAGCAGCGGCGCATCGCCCGGACTGCTGCATCCACTCCGGCTTCCCCGACCCCGTGGACGGCGATCGCATCCGCGCCGCCTCCCGGTACAAGACCCGAGGGGCGGCCAACCCGACCGGGCCAGCGTGGCCTCGCATCTGCCGCTATGACGTCAGTGGTGTATGCTACCAGTGTAATAAATTGCAGATGGGGGCACGTGCATGGCTTGGAAGATTGTCGTGGTCGAGCCGGCTCTGTCCTGGCTTCACGGTCTGCGTCGTACTGACCGTGACACTTTGATTCAGGTCAGCCAGGCTGTCACTGCCCTTCAAGAAGAAGGTCCCGCGCTGGGCAGGCCTCTGGTGGACACGATCAAGGGCTCGGTGCTGTCGAACCTCAAGGAGCTTCGACCCGGCTCGGCAGGGGCCACAGAAGTGAGATTGCTGTTCGTGTTCGACCCGGACCGGCAGGCCGTGATTCTGGTCGGCGGCGACAAGGCGGGCAACTGGTCCGGCTGGTATCGCGTCGCGGTGCCTCAGGCGGAGCAGGCGTACGCGGAGCATCTGAAGCGAATCGATGGAGAGGACGAGGCACGATGACTGATCACCTCAAGGACCCGCAGGCCGTCTCCTGGGGAGATCTGGCTGAGGACTTCGCCTTCACGGATGTCGAAAAGGACCAGATCCAGAAGGGGGCGCAGGCGATGGTCCTGGCCTCCCGTGTGCACCGCCTCGCCGAGTTGCGGAAGCGGCAGCACACCACACAGGTCCAGGTCGCCGAAGCCATGGGCGTCACCCAGGCCCGCGTCTCGCGCATCGAGAAGGGTCAACTGGAGCGCAGTGAGGTCGACACCCTCGCTGCCTACGTCAAGGCGCTCGGCGGTAAGTTGAAGATCGTCGCTGACTTCGGTGATGAGAGCTACGTCCTCGGCTGATCCGATCGAAACGCCGCGACCCAGGTCTGCCCGCAGTCTGGCTGGCGAACTCGCTGCTTGAAGTCGGGGATGATGCTCCCCCCGACGAGGGGTGGAGCGTCACCTCGTTGGTAAGCCAATCCGTTGCGCGTGGGTTCGAGGCGCACTCCCGAGCTGCGGTGATCGTCTCGGAAGCTGGTTGGGCTTGTCCTTCCGGGACGCGTTCTGGACGCAGGTTGGACACAAGGATCGGAAAAGACTGACAAGGGCCGGGAAGGGCTGAGGCGCCAAACCTCGCCTGACCTGGGAAAACGGCGAAGATGAGCATTGATTGACAAGGGTCGCCAAGATTCTCAAAGGACTCATAATCCGTCGGCCGTGGGTTCGAGTCCCACCCGCCCCACTGCGCAGGTCTCTGACCTGCGGAAACGTCTCGGCAGGGGTGCGGATTCAGGACTTTGGGCTGCGGGGCTGAATCCGCTGCTCGTGAGTTCAACTCCGTGGCCGTCAATGTGCGTTGGGATCGCTTTGACCTGCGCGGACGTATCGGCCTACGGCTGGAGGATGGCGTCGTGGGTGGGCTGTGCGAGCGTCTGGACGTCGAATTCTGGACGCTGGCTGGACATGAGGATTCGGAAGTCTGCCCGGTGGCCATGGGTGCCGGGAGATGGCCCAGGCGGCTGCGGACTGACCGCCAGGCGGCCGGGTCGGTCAGAAGTTTGGTGGCCGTCGGTACCGCGCGAGCTCTACTGCCTGAGGTCGATCGTGCGGACCGGCTGATTTGTCGTGCGGGCGATGGTTTCGAAGTCGCGGTCGTGATGGAGGAGGGTGAGTCCCGCTTCTTCCGCGGCTGCGGCCACCAGGAGGTCTAAGGGGCCCGCGCTGCGGTGCTCTCCTTTGGCGGTCAGCTGTTCCTGGGGACGCGGGAGCGGCGGTAGGCGCCGTGGGGCATGGGGCACCAGGCGTAGTGGGCGTCGAGTGCGGCCTTGAAGCGGGTGCGGTCCATGGGGGAACGGGCCGAGTGCGGGACTTCCAGTTCGGTGAGGTCGCAGATCGCGACGAGGCCGGCGGCGATCCTGTCGTCCCATTCGGTGGTGTTCTGGCGGAGCAGGACGCGGTCGAGGGCGGAGGTGTCGATGAGGTAGTCGGCGACTGTCACCCGTGCGCCCCGGTACAGCGGTCGTCGGTCGCCGCGCCCGTGCTTGCGAGAGAACCGCATCGGACGCGAGGCGGCGGCGAAACCGCAGGTCGTCCATCCGGACGAGTGACAGCGGCTGCGCTATCAGGTCTCGCCAGCCACTACCGTCGCGCGACGCAACGGCCCGGACATCCCTGTTCAGCGAGGTGTTGTCCGCCCTCGCTGGTGCCGACACAGCAGTTGTCGCCAGTTCGCATCCGGTGCAATTGGCGGCGCCGTGCCGTTTGTGCTTGGCCGGCCACCGATGTCTCGTCGGATGGCCAGTGCTGCCTGGGTGAAGCGCGCTATTCCTCCGCTGCGGTGGGGGCTTGGGGGAGGCGCAGTCGGAAGCATGCTCCGAGGGTTCGGGGGGTGAGGGTGAGGGTGCCCTGGTGGCGGTGGGCCAGGTCGCGGGCGATGGCGAGGCCCAGGCCGGTGCCGCCGTGGTCGCGGGAGCGGGCGTCGTCGAGCCGGACGAAGCGTTCGAAGATGCGCTCGGCGTCTTCGGCGGGCACGCCCGGTCCGTCGTCGTGCACCGTGAGGTCGACCTGGCCGTCCTGGTTCCGGACGGTGATCTGGATGCGGTGTGTGGCGTGGCGGGCGGCGTTGTCGACGAGGTTGCGCAGCAGTCGTTCGTATGCGTCGGGGTTTCCGTGTACGTGTGCGGGGGCGGTGCTGTCGCAGGTGAGGGTCAGCGGCCGTCCGGTGAGGGGGTATTGCTCGGTCAGCCGGGAGGCGAGGGCTGTCAGGTCGACGGTGTCGGGGCCGGCTGCGGGGGTGCGGGTGTCGAGGCGTGCGAGGAGCAGCAGGTCCTCGGCGAGGGCCTGGAGGCGGCGGGTCTGTCGTGCGGCGGTGGTGGCCGCGGCGGGCCAGTCGGTGCGTTCCGGGTAGGCGAGCGCGACTTCCAGGCTGGCGAGCAGTGTGGTGAGGGGGCTGCGTAGTTCGTGGGCGGCGTCCGCGACGAAGCGGCGCTGCTGGGCGGCAGCGTCGTCGAGGCGTTGGAGGGTGGTGTTGATGGTGGTGGCCAGGGCGGCGATCTCGTCCCCCGTATTGGGGATTGTGACGCGTTCGCGGGGGTCGTTCGCGGTGACCGAGGCGGTGAGGACGCGGATGGCTTCGACCGGCCGCAGCGCGATGCGGACGGCGAAGTAGGCGACGGCGGCGATCAGTACGAGGCCGACGAGCCCGGCCCGCAGCAGCAGGCGGTCTGTGGCCTCGGTGATGGTCCCGGCGATGTCCTCGGCTGCGTGCGGGAGCACCACCACATAGACCCGCAGCTGGGCGTCGTCGGCGACACCCAGAGCGGCGACCGTGCCGCTGCTCAGTTCATCGGCCCTGACATCGTCGTACATGACCTGGTAGGTTCCGCCGTCCTTGCCGAACCGGTCCCCGGGTGCGGAGCCGGGGCGGGCCGGCAGGCGCACGGGACGGGTCGTATAGCCCCAGTTCGGCCCTTCGTCCGGTGGGGCGGGCAACTCGGCCTTCGGTGGGGCGGGCAGCACATGACGGGTGCCGGGATCGAACTCCTCCATGCCTCCGCCGTAGGCGACGGCGGCGCGTCGGCCGGTCGCGACGATCTCGTACGGCACGGTGCTTCGGCGAGCGGGAACCGCACCCTTCTCCAGCTGATCGACGAGAGCCAAGAACTGTTTCTGCGTCTGCCCTTGGGCGATCCCTGTGCTCTCGCGGTAGACGTCGTGGTGTACCCACCAGCCGATGCCGGCCAGGATGACGGCGGCGGCCGAGGCGGCGGCCAGGGCCGTGCGGGCTCGTACCGAACGCGGCCACCAGCGGCGTCGCGGCCCGGTCGCCTTCAGGGTCGGCCACCAACGGCGTCGCGGCTCAGTCGCGTTCACGGTCGTCCACCAATCGGTAGCCGGTACCCCGCACGGTCTGCAGGGACTGCCGGTGGAAGGCGGCGTCGACCTTCTTGCGCAGCGCGCTGACGCGCGCCTCCACCAGGTTGGGATCCCAGGCTTCGTCGGGCCACGCGTGATACAGCAGATCCGCTTTGGAGACCGCCTGGCCCGCCCGGCGGGCCAGCACCTCCAGCACGGCGAACTCCCGGGGTGTGAGTTCCACCCGGGCTCCGGCCCGGCGGCAGATCCGGCCGGCGACGTCCAGCGAGAGGTCGCCCACGGCAAGGACGGGTGGCGCGACCGCGGCGGCTCGTCTGACCAGGGCCCGCAGCCGCGCGACGAGCACCATGTAGGAGAAGGGTTTGGCCAGGTAGTCGTCGGCCCCTGTGTCCAGGGCCTCTGCCTGATCCCAGTCCCCGTCCTTGGCGGTGAGGACCAGGATGGGGGTCGCGTTGCCCTCTCGGCGCAGTTGGGCGCAGACCTTGTAGCCGTTGAGTCCGGGCAGCATCAAGTCCAGTACGACCAGGGCGTATTCGCCGGTCCGGGCCATCCACAGGCCCTGCCGCCCGTCGTGGGCGAGGTCGACGCTGTAGCCCTCGGCGGTCAGACCGGTGTGCAGGGTGTGGGCAAGGTCCACCTCGTCTTCGACCACCAGGATGCGCATGCGGTGCAGCCTTGCACAGCGTCGGGCCGCCTTCCTGATCGGCCGGTCAGGTTGGATCAGCATCCGGTCAACGAGGTCCCGGCACGCTGGCGGAGTGTCTTCGCCACTGCTGAAAGGTCTTGCCGCACGTGTCCGTTGCTGAACGTTCCCCCGCCGCGGCCAGGACAGTTCTTCCTCCCGCGCCCACCCGTCGACCATCACCGAGCCCAGCCAAAGCCCTTGTCGTCACCGCACCCTTGTCGCTGACCACCGCTCCAGCCTCGCGCTTTCTGTGCGACGTGAAGTCGCCGTCATGCAGTGGTGGTTGCAAGGAGAGGAATCGACCGCTTTGGCCTGTGACCGACGGCCGGTCCGCAGCCTCGGGTGCGTCGCCGGTGACGCGGGGGTGCTGCGCCGAGGTGGTCAAGCTCAAGGGCACGACGGGCCGTCATCACGCCACAAGCGAAGGGGAAGCCCGAGCGGGCGAGCGAAAGCGAACCCCTGTCCCTTACGAGCCGGCATGAGGAACACCGCGTCAATGGCGAAGCGGGCGGCGGCACATCTACGCCTGACCAGCGGAAAACCGGCGATTACACCCGGGCGACGACCAGTTCCAGACAGCCTCCAGGGGGAGACTTGCGCAGACAAGTGAAAAGAGCGTGCACGGCCACGATCGCCACGGCGGTAGCCGTGGCCGTGGCGGCGGGCATGACCGGCCCGGCGTCGGCGGAGGCCGAGCGTGCAGCCAATGACCCGGCCGGCGCCCCGGCCGTGTGGACCGCGCCCAAGCACCGCATCACCTTGATCACCGGCGACCGTGTCGTCGTCGATGCCAAGGGCCGTGTCATCGGCCTGGAGCGGGCCAAGGGCCGTGAAGGGATACCCGTCCAGATCCGCAAGGCCGAAGGACACACCCTCGTCGTGCCGGCCGACGCCGCGCGGCTGATCGCCACCGGCAAGCTCGACCAGCGGCTCTTCGACGTCACCGAGCTCGACAAGTCGGCCAACCGCAAGGCGCAGAAGCAGGGACTCAAGCTGATCGTCGGCTACCGCGGCGCGGCCGCTGCGGCGAAGGCGGACGTCCGTGACGCAGGTGACACCGAGGTCCGCAGGACTCTCAAGTCGCTGAACGCGGACGCGGTGCTGACGCCCAAGGATGACGCGCCCGACCTGTGGGCCGCCGTCACCGACGCGGGGTTCGACGGCGCGAGGACCGCCTCCGGTGTCGCCCATGTGTGGCTCGACGGGGTCCGAAAGGCCAGCCTCGACAAGTCCGTCCCGCAGATCGGCGCCGGCGAGGCGTGGGCCGCCGGGTACGACGGCAAGGGCGTCAAGATCGCCGTCCTCGACACCGGTGTCGACGGGACCCACGCCGATCTCAAGGGTCAGGTCATCGCCGAGAAGAACTTCTCCACCGCCGCCGACGCGATCGACAGGCACGGCCACGGCACGCACGTGGCGTCCATCGCGGCCGGTACGGGCGCTGCGTCTCCCGCGGGGTCCGCGGGCACGTACAAGGGCGTCGCGCCCGGAGCCAAGCTGCTCAGCGGCAAGGTGCTCGGCGACGACGGCTACGGCGACGACTCCGGCATCATCGCCGGTATGGACTGGGCGGTCGAGCAGGGCGCCGACGTCGTGAACCTCAGCCTGGGCGACGTGGACACTCCCGACATCGATCCGCTTGAGGCCCAGGTCAACAAGTTGTCCAAGGAGAAGGGCACCCTCTTCACGATTGCCGCGGGCAACGACGGGGCCGAGCGGACGATCAACTCCCCGGGCAGCGCGGAAGCCGCGCTCACCGTGGGCGCCGTCGACGACAAGGACAGGCTGGCCGAGCTCTCCAGCATGGGCCCCGGCCTCAATGGACAGATCAAGCCCGACGTGACCGCGCCCGGCGTGGACATCACGGCAGCCTCGGCCCCGGGCAGCGTCATAGCCGAGGAGGTCGGCGAGAAGCCGGCCGGCTACGTGAGCATCTCGGGTACGTCGATGGCGACCCCGCATGTCGCGGGCGCCGCGGCGATCCTGAAGCAGCAGCACCCCGGCTGGACGTACACCCAGCTCAAGGGCGCGCTGACCGGCTCCGCCAAGGGCGGCGCCTACACGCCGTTCCAGCAGGGTTCGGGCCGGATCCAGATCGACAAGGCCATCAAGCAGACCGTGGTCGCCGACCCGTCGTCGGTGAGCTTCGGCCTCCAGCAGTGGCCGCACACCGACGACACGCCGGTCACCGAGAAGGTCACGTACAAGAACCTCGGGACGACCGACGTCACGCTGACCCTCGCGGTGGCGGGCACCGATCCGAAGGGGCAGGCCGCACCGGCCGGCTTCTTCACGCTCGGCGCGAAGACGCTGACCGTCCCGGCGGGCGGCTCGGCCTCCACCGACCTCACGGTCGACACCAGGCTGGGCGGCACGGTCGACGGCGCCTACTCCGCGTACGTGACCGCGACCGGTGGCGGCCAGAGCACACGCACGGCGGCGGCGGTGCAGCGCGAGGTGGAGTCGTACGACGTCACGCTGAAGTTCCTCGGCCGTGACGGCAATCCGGCGAAGTACTACGGCACCAGTCTGGACGGTGTCTCCGGACTGGCACAGGACAAGTGGTACGCGCCCTACGACGAGTCCGGCACCGTCAAGGTCCGTGTTCCCAAGGGCGGTTACATCTTCAACTCGTCCGTCTCCGTCGACCCGGACGACTCCGCCAAGGGCTTCGACTGGGTGACGCAGCCGAAGCTGAGCATCACCAAGAAGGCCACGATCACGGTGGACGCGCGGACCACCAAGCCGGTGGACATCACCGTGCCCGACGCGGCGGCGAAGCCAGAGGCCGCTATGCCGTTGTACACCGTCGGCGTGCCGGACGGCAGCCGCTCGTTCGGCTGGTGGCTGGACTCGTATGCCAACTTCCGTACCGCGCACGCCGGTCCGCAGGTCACCGACGGCACCCTGTACCAGCAGTGGGGCGGTCACTGGACCAAGCCCGCCGAGGAGTACGACACCCTCGCCGGCGGCAAGGTCAAGCAGCTCGCCACCGGCTACACCAAGCACTACAAGGCGAGTGAACTGGCCACGGTGAAGACCGGTCTGGGCGCCTCGTCGAGCGGCAAGAAGGGCGCGATCCACGCCTGGGGCGAGCTGCCCGGCAGTACGAGCACCTTTGTGCCCGAGGTCCAGCAGACGCTGCCCGGCACGCGCACGCTGCGCCTGTCCACCGCGGGCGGGGCGAAGTGGAAACTCGACTTCGAGCAGCACGGCGGGGTCGACGAGTCCGGCTCCCCGATCGTGGAGGCCTTCTACACGCTCGGCACCCCGGGGACCCTCAAGGCCGGCAAGAGCTACGAGAAGACCTTCAACACGGCGGTCTTCGGCCCGCGCGTCGACTCAAACCTCGGTATCTACCGCGAGGGCAACGACATCTACGGCTCCCTGCCGCTGTTCGCCGACGGCCAGACCCACGCCGGCTCCTCGCTCTACTCGTCGGCCACCACGACCCTCTACCGCAACGGCACCAAGGTCGGCTCGAACAGCGACCCGCTGGAAGGGGCGGGCATCTTCACGGTCCCGGCCGACGACGCCGCGTACAAGCTGACCACCTCCGTCAGGCGCAGCGTCAAGGTCGCCGCGGCCTCCACCCGCGTCGACGCCAGCTGGACCTTCCGCTCCAAGAAGGCCGACCTGGCCAAGCTGCCCGCGTCCTCGATCCGCTTCGACGCGGCCGTCGGCCTGGACAGCAGGGCCCCGGCCAACAAGAAGGTCTCCGTCCCGGTGACTGTCCAGGGCTCGGCAGCGGGCTCGAACCTGAAGTCCCTGTCGGTGTACGTGTCGTACGACCACGGCCAGACCTGGAAGAAGGTCACCGTCAAGAACGGCAGGATCGCGGTCACGAACCCGGCCAAGGGCAAGGGGATCTCGTTCCACGCCAAGATCGCCGACAAGAAGGGCAACAAGTCGACGATCTCGATCTACAACGCGTACTACGGGAAGTGACCTGATCCGGTGGATCACCGACAGGTTCGCTGAACGCGCTCATACACGGATGGCCTGCCGGAAGCTCTGATTCCGGCAGGCCATCCGTGTACCCGCGCGTTGCGGAAAAGGAAGGCTTTGTTCGATGAGCAAGGACTTCTTCGTGTGCGGGGGTGATCGCGATGGGGTAGGGGCAGGCAGCGGTCGGCTTGTTGTTGATCGAGGAGGTCGCGATGCCGTCGGTGCTGGGGCTGATGGAACAGCGTGAGGTGCGGGCGAGGCAGGATCTGGAGTCCTGGACGGAGGTCCTGGAGCAGGCTCAGGCGGAGGTGGATGCCGCGCGGGAGCGGGTCGAGCGGGTCCGGGTGGGGCGTGAGGAGCTCGTGTCGGTGCTGGCGCGACGGCGAAGCCGCCCGCCGCAGGCGCCAGGCCGCCGACGACGCACTCGCGCACGAGATCACCGTGCTGCACCTCGCCTCCCGCCGTACCTACGGTGTCCCGCGGGACAGCCCGGCTGTCAACGGCATCGTCACCGGCGCTTCCATGCCGGCCCCGAGAACGCGGGGATGGACCGTACGGTGTCGTCGGTGAGACGAAGGGAATGTGGGCCCCGTGTACCGGAGGGTCGATCCACCGGCTTTTGAGTCGCTGCGCGTTGGAAAGGGAATCCGCTGCGCATGCCTCCTCGGGCTTCCAGCGCGCCATTAGCATGACTGTCATGAGTATCCAGGCGGCGACGGCTCGTGCCGGCTATCACCATGGCGGCCTGCCCGCCGCGCTGCGCGCTGCCGCGATCCAGATCGTCCAGGAGTCCGGGGTGGCGGGCTTCTCCCTCTCGAAGGCCGCCAAGCGGGTGGGTGTCAGCAGCGGAGCGCCCTACCAGCACTATCGCGATGGGGAGGCGCTGCTCGCGGACGTCGCGGTCGAGGGGTACCGCGAGATCCGTGGAGCGATGCGGCAGGTCACCGTGGCCGATCCGGCTGAGCGGCTCGGCGGGCTTGCCGCCGTACAGACACGGTTCGCCCGCGAGCACCCGGCCGTGTTCGCCGTCATGTCTCACTGCGGGCTGGGGCCCGCTACCGACCCGGGACTGGCTGCCGAGGCGGAGCGCACGGTCGCGCTGATCCGTGAGGTCGCGGGTGAGGTTGCCGGAGCGGACGGGTCCCACGAGCTGGCGTTGTCCTGTGTCGCGGTGGCGCAGGGCTTTGCCCAGCTCAGTTCGGACGCCTGTCTCGCGGCGGGTGCGACGGCGGGCCAGATGGCCGACCGGGCGAGAGAAGTTGTCACACTCCTCGCCCGGAGTGCTGCGGCCTGATACCCGGCAGGCTCCGGCGGCCGGTGATGGTCGCGATATCAGTCGGGTGCCTGCGGCTGGCGTACCGATCGTGTGTGCAGGGTTGTCGGGTGTGCGGAGGGGTGTCAGAGGTCCCTGTCAGTTCCCTGGGGTAGGTTTGCCGGCTTCCTGGTGGATGGTGAGGGCGGTCACGGCGCCGGCGGGGGCTCCGCTGTAGACGGCCAGCAGTGCTGCCATGCCTTCCAGTTCTTCCAGGGTGGTCCCGTTGGTGAGGGCGAGCCGGATGTGCGGGCGCAGCCACTCCGGTGCGGAGCCGCCGGCGGCCAGGGCGGCGATGCTGATCAGGCTGCGGTCGCGGGGGGTGAGAACGCCATCACTCCAGGCATCGCCGGTGGCCCGGACGATCTGGCGGGCGACGAGTTCGCCGACCTGTTCGCGCATGGTGGCGAAGACCTGGTCGGCGGGCAGCGCGAGCTCCCGGCCGATGACGTCGAGGCCGGTGGTCCAGCGTCGGCCGGGGCCGTCGGCGAGTTCGGTGTGGACGGCGTCGACCGTGAGAGCCGCGAAGCCTGCGTTGGCCCAGTCGAGACGGCCTTCCGCCATGGAGGCCATGAGGAGCGGCAGGTACTCCTCCAGCGGGGTTCCGGCCTCCTGGGCGGCCTGGACGCCGTCCCGCAGGTCGGTGAGGTAGGTGCGGTAGTCGGAGATCAGGGAGGCGTCGGTGCTGTTGCCGTGGCCGGGTATGACGACCTTCGGGTGCAGCCGTTCCAGGGCACGGAGCAGGTCGAGCCACTTGGCGGAGCCGTTGCCCGCGGATTCGGCCTCCAGCACGGGATGCTGCTTGTTCTCCAGCAGGTCACCGGCGAACATGATCTGCTCGTCGGGAAGGAAGACGATCTGGTCGCCTGCGGTGTGGCCGGGGCCGAAGTGGCGCAGCTGCACGACGCGGCCGCCCAGGTCCAGGTCGAGTGCGCTGTCGTAGACGAGGTCGGGCAGGACCGTCTCGACGTCGGGGAGCAGGCCGGCGAAGTCACCGCCGAGTGCGCGGATGCCCCCCGCGTGGCGTTCACCCTCGGCGAGGAGTTCGTCACGCTGGCTGCGGTTGCAGATGATGGTTGCCTCGTCGGCGAATGCCGGGGCGCCCATCGCGTGCTCGGCGTGGAAGTGGGTGGTCGTGAGGTAGAGCCTGCGGTCGCCCGCGACCTCACGGGCGGCGCTGAGCACCCGCTCGCCGTTGGCCCGGCCCAGCCCGGTGTCGATGACCAGGGCGGAGTGCTCGCCGACGACGATCCCGATGTTGGGGACGAGGAGTTTGCCCTGGTCAGGGATGACGAAGACGCCTCGGGCGATCTCCTCCCGCAGGGTGGTGTCCACCAGGGGTGCCGGGAATTCTCCGAAGGGCGTCGCGTTCATGCGCTCGTGTCCGCAGGTCGCGGAGGGGGCGTCGTTCATGACCTGTCTCCTGTGCGTGTCGTGTGAGGAGCAAGGGGCGCCGGGGCAGACGTCTCGTCTCTACGGACTTCCCCTCAACCAATCTAAGACACTCTTAGATCGGTTGAGGGGAAGCTACCACGGAACATCTGGCCGAGTTCGGCGTGCACCCCGAAGGCCCTGCGCTGATGCGCTCACCATCGCCTTCCCCGGCGTCACACTGTTTCGAGGCTGCCCGCGAACTTGCCTGCGACAGCACGGTCGAGCTGACCTGCCGCGCGTGCTCGGCTCTGGGCCCCGGGCGTTACTGTCCGTGCCGGGGAGCGTCAACGATGTGCCAGGCTCAGCGAGGGGCCGTGGCGCTGCCTGGCCGGTGTTGGCGTAGTAGGCGGCAGCGCTGCGCGTGACAAAGAATGCGGCCACCGCCCCGCCCGTGTAGTGCGCGCGAGGTGCCGTCTGCGCCGTACGGCTCTGGATCCTTCGTATGTGTAGGAACCGGGCGACGGTGTGCTCACCGCGATTCGACTACGCCGAGCGTGCGCTCGAACTGGTCGATCAACACCGCATGAGATGGTCCTCCCGGTCCCGGTCCCGGTGCCGAGCTGGCGCGCGGAGCGGCGCGGTGTGTCACAGGGCAGCGGACGCTCGGTGTTCCACGTACCAGGCGTACGCTTCGGCGATCCCCTCCCGCAGGCCGATACGCGGGGCCCATCCCAGAGTGGTGATCCGGGAGATGTCAAGGACCTTGCGTGGGGTGCCGTCCGGCTGGGCCGCGTCCCACTCGACGGCCCCCTGGTAGCCGACGACCTCTGCCACCAGTTCGGCGGCCTCCCGGATCGTCAGGTCCGTGCCGGTGCCGACATTCACCGATCCGTCCGCGTCGTAGTGCTCCAGCAGGTACAGGCATGCCCGAGCCAGATCATCCACGTGCAGGAACTCCCGGCGAGGTGTTCCGGTACCCCAGTTCACCACTCGCCGTGCCCCTGCCGTACGGGCCTCGTGGAAGCGCCGGATCAGCGATGCCAGGACATGGGAATGCTCGGGGTGAAAGTTGTCGCCGGGGCCGTAGAGGTTGGTCGGCATGGCGGAGATCCAGGGGAGACCGTGCTGCCGCCGCACCGCCTGCACGTGCAGAAGTCCGGCGATCTTGGCGATGGCGTAGGCGTCGTTGGTCGGCTCCAGCGCACCGGTCAGCAGCGCCTCCTCTCGAATGGGCTGGTCGGCGAATTTCGGATAGACGCAGCTGGAGCCCAGGAACAGCAGCCGCTCCACCCCGTGTTCCAGGGCCGCGTCCAGCACGTTGACCTGGATACGCAGGTTGTCGGAGAGGAACTCCGTGGGACGGGCGGCATTCGCCTTGATCCCCCCCACTCGTGCGGCGGCCAGCACCACCACATCCGGCCGGGTCGACGCGAACCAGTCGAGGACGGCACGGCGTTCGCGAAGGTCCAGTTGGGCGGAGCAGGGTCCGACCACGTCGGTGAAGCCCTCCCGCTCCATGTGCCGGCACACCGCGGAACCGACGAGTCCACGGCTTCCGGCCACGAATACGCGCGCGGAGCGATCGAGGGGGCGGTGAGCGTACCCGCAGGGTGCTGAGGCGGGCGAGCTCACCGCTGAGCGCTCCGGTCCGCGGTCATGGAGTGAGGCTCGACGTCGAGTGCCTCCTGTGCGCCGGTGGCCTGGGCATCCTGCTCTCCGCCTGGAGTCGGCACGGCCGGAGCGCCACCGACGGGCGCCGTCTGCCTGCCGCCGCGTAGTTTGGAGAATCGGCCGGCCGTCCGGTGCTGCGGCCGATATTCGTACGTATAGCCGTACGTGCTGCCCTCCTCCTTCGATGACGTCATGTTCAGCACCGTGCCGAGCACGGAAGCGCTGACGTGCTGCAGTGCGCGAAGGGCTGCGCCGACCTGGTCGCGGCTGGTGCGTGAAGCCCGCACCACCAGCAGGTAGCCGTCCACGACGGTGGCGATCACGGACGCGTCCGCCACCGGCAGCACCGGTGCGGTGTCCACCACGACATGGTCGAACTTCTCTGCGAGGCCGCGCAGCACGGCCCTCAACTGGGCGCTGCCCAGCAGCTCGGTGGGATTGGGTGGCACCGAGCCACTGGTCAGCACTGAGAAGGAGCCCACGGACTGCAGCACCTGGTGCACCTCGGCCTGGCCGATCAGCACGGTGGTCAACCCGGCGTCCCGCACCAGACCCAGGACACGGGCAGTGGACGGCCGGCGCAGGTCGGCGTCGACCAGGCACACCGAGGCACCGGTCTCGGCCAGCGCCGCGGCCAGGTTGATCGCGACACTGGTCTTCCCCTCACGAGGCAGCGGGCTGGTTACCGCGATCACCTTCGGCGGCTGGTCCACGTCCACGAACCGCAGACTGGTACGCAGCCGCCGGAAGCCCTCGGCGCGCGGTCCGTGCAAGTCGTCGAGCAGTGCCACGGGATGGCGGGTCGTCCGTGGGTCGTGCGCGACGCTGCCGAGCACGGGAGGGCCACCGGACCCGGCCAGGAGCTCGGTGAGCGTCTGCATGTCGCGTACCGAGCGATCCATCGACTCCCTCGCCACTGCGAAACCGATCCCGAGGACCAGCCCGGCCATCAGCCCGATGGTGAGGTTCACCGCCGGGCGCGGGGAGAAGGGCGCGGTGGGCACGGAGGCCGGTTGGGTGATGCTCAGCCGCACCGGGGACGTCCTCGCGTCGTCCGGGCGCTCAAGGCCGCGGACCACCTCGGCGAAGCGCTTGGCCACAGCGTTGCTGATGCGGGCAGCCCGCTCCGGCCGGGTGTCCGTGACGGTGAGCCGGAGCAGCACCGTGTCGGGCTGCGTGGTCGCGCTGATGCGACGGCTCAGTTGATGCGGCGTCATGTCGAGACCCAGGGCCTCCACGACGTACCGGGACACCAGAGGACTTGCCGCCACCTCCGCGTACGACCGGACCCGAGCCTGGGTGAAGACATTTCCTTGTGCGAGCTGGAGGGTGTCGGACCCCTCCCGCACGGACACGAAGAGCTTCGCAGTGGCCCGGTACTCGGGGTTCGCCGTGTGGGTGATGAGTGCCCCGACCGCCGTTCCGAGCAAGGCCAGCACGGTGATGGCACGCCAGCGGCGAGAGAGGACTCGTAGGTAGTCGCGCAGGTCCAAGACGTCCGTCCCTGATCGGATCAAGTGAGTGCCGCCCTCACCGTACGACACCAGTGGCGAAATGAGTGGTATATGCCTTGAGTCAGGCAAAGATTGCAATGATTGGTATTAAGGCGAATTGACGGGTTTGACTGCCCGGGGGAGGCTGTTCCGCTCATCTGCGTCACCCCGCAGCAAGGAGTGCATGTGACTGTCAAGAAAGCGCTCATCACCGGTATCACCGGCCAGGACGGCTCCTACCTCGCGGAGCTGCTGCTGAAGAAGGGGTATGTGGTGCACGGAATGGTTCGTCGCGCCTCGACCTTCAACACGCAACGCATCGACCATCTCTACCGGGACCCGCACGATCCCGAGGCTCGCATGTTCCTCCACTACGGCGATCTCACTGACGGCACCCGGATCGCCGGCCTCCTGGAGCAGGTCCAGCCGGACGAGGTCTACCACCTGGCGGCCCAGTCCCACGTCCGGGTCTCCTTCGACGAACCGGAGTTCACGGGTGACTGCACCGCGCTCGGAACAACGCGACTGCTGGAGGCCATCAGGACGACGGGCCTTCCCTGCCGCTTCTACCAGGCCTCCAGCTCGGAGATGTTCGGAGCCTCCCTGCCGCCTCAGCACGAGAGGACGCCCTTCCACCCCCGCTCCCCCTACGGTGTCGCCAAGGTCTACGCCTACTGGGCCACCCGCAACTACCGCGAGGCGTACGGGATGTACGCGGTCAACGGCATCCTGTTCAACCACGAGTCCCCCCGCCGCGGCCCCACCTTCGTCACCCGCAAGGTGGCCATGGCCGCCGCACGCATCAAGGCCGGCCTCCAGGACGTCGTCTACCTCGGCAATCTCGACGCCCGACGGGACTGGGGGTACGCGGCCGAGTACGTCGAGGCGATGTGGAGGATGCTGCAACAGGACGAGCCGGACGATTACGTGGTCGCCACCGGCGTCAGCCACAGCGTGCGCGAATTCGTCGAGCACTGCTTCGCCCACGTCGGCCTCGACTGGCGCGACCACGTCCGTTTCGACGACCGCTATCTGCGCCCGTCCGAGATCGACGATCTCGTCGGTGACGCCTCCAAGGCCGCACGCGTCCTGGGCTGGCGGCCGACCGTGCTGGCCCCGGAACTGGCCCGGCTGATGGTGGACGCGGAACTGGACGGGCTCGGGCAGGGTGTCGTGGCCACAGCGTCGCCTTCTCCCGCGCAGGCGCTGGTCGGCCTGTGACCGTCGGAGCGGGCAGAGGCGGCATGAAGAAGGAGGAGGAAGGCGGCAGATGAGTCTGCGACACACGGCCCGCTTGGCGGCCCGTCGCCTGGGCGTCGACTTCGAGCGGTTTCCCGAATGCTCCTCCGACTACCGCTTGGTGCGGCTGTTGCTGCGCGCGGGCATCGACGTGGTCCTCGACGTCGGTGCGAACGGCGGCCAGTACGGAGCGATGCTCCGCCGGTTCGGATATCGGGGGCGCATCGTGTCGTTCGAGCCGTTGCATGGAGCGCTGGAGACCCTGCACCGGTGCACGGCGCGGGACCCCTTGTGGCGGGTCTTCCCCTACGCTCTCGGTGACCGTACGGCCACGGTCACGCTGAATGTGGCGGGCAATGACGGAGCCAGCAGTTCCGTCCTGCCCATGTTGCCGAGGCATGTCCAGGCGTGCCCCAGCGCTCGTTATGTCGGCACGCAGGAAGCCGAACAGCGCCGCTTGGACGAGGTCTGGCCACAGGCGGTGGAGTCGCAGGAACGCGTGTTCCTCAAACTCGATGTGCAGGGTTACGAGGAGTCTGTCCTCGTCGGAGGCGGAGACCGCATCCGGCGTTGCCATGGGCTGCAGATGGAGGTCTCGTCCGTACCTCTGTACGACGGCGGTCTGCTGATCGACCGGGCGATCGAGCTGGCCCAGCGCCGCTACGGATTCACGTTGATGGGGATGGAGCCCTGCTTCATCGATCAGCGGACGGGCCAGGTGCTGCAATACGACGCCGTATTCATGTCCGACCCGTCCCGGTGCGCGAAAGGCGAGGAAGCGGCGCTCCTTTGACGGGATGCGCCGCTTCTCTCAGTCGCTTCTCTCAGTCACATCTCCCTGTCGCTTCTCCCGGCGGTTCGACTGTTCACCGCGCAGTTCCCCGGCCCGCAGGACGGGGCGACGACAAGGTTCTCACCGCTACGGCGGACGCCCTGCGCTGCGGGGGTGCCCCCGTTCGGGGGGCGTGGGCCCGACCTGAGCCGGAAACGGCATGGCAAAGCCGTCTCCGGCCGCCTCTCTATATATTGTGCAAAAATGTGCGATTTCAGACGCGCTTCCGGGCATGGCTGAGCGTCGGCCCAGGGTGCGGATCGGCCTGGCGAAGCGGCTGGTGCGCCCTGCCGGGGAGACAGGGGACACCTCCTATGTCGGCCTGGCGTCCGCCTCCCTGGTGGTCCGGCTGGTGACCCTTCCGCTGACAGGCGCCGCCGGCATCATCTCGGCCCGTATCGTCGTGGACGAGACCGGCGTGGCCGGTTACGCGCTGTTCTCCCTGGTCGTGACGCTTCCTCAGCTGCTTCCCGTCGGGGACCTGGGGATGGGCGCGGCCGTCATGGACGCGTGCGGGCGGCGGGACAGCCTCGGGATCGAGGCCGCGCGCCGGACGATCACCACCAGCGCCCGCAACCTGTTCCTCCTCGGTCTGCTGGTCGTGGCGGTCAGCACAGGGCTGGGCATCTTCGGAGCCTGGCCCGCGCTGCTCGGTGTGCGGGAGAGTGCCGAGGCCAACGCGGCCGCGGTCGTCGCCTTCTGTGTGTTCGGCCTCGGGCTGCCGTTCGGGCTCGGCGGCCGGGTACTCGCGGCGCTGAACCTGAATCACCTGGCCCTGCTGCTGCAAGCCGGCGGAAGTGCCGCAGCGTTGGCGGTCACCGCGCTCGCGGCGCAGTTGCATGGCCCGACGGCGGCGTACTGCGTCGCGGGCTTCGTCGGAATGGGACTGGCAGGCGCCGCCTCCCTCGTGATGGCGGGCCGCGTCCTCGGCCTCCCTCTCCTTCGGGACGTCGTCCTCAGCGCATGGCCCGGCCGTCCGAGTGCCCGCGTCTGGCACTTCGCCGGACCCATGACGGTGGTGGTACTGGCCTCATCGGTCGCCTACTCCTGCGACCGGGTCGTCCTCAGCCATGTCGCCGGCCCGGTCAGCGTCGCGGCGTACTCCGCCGCGGCCCAGCTGTACGGCCCCCTGTTCGGCGCCGTCGGCATGATGGGACTGGCCCTGTGGGGCGCGTACGCGCGCCGCCGGGGATCCGAGGGAGCGGTCACCCCGGCCGACCTGAAGCGAGTGACGGCATTCTTCGCGCTCGTGGGCCTCGGCATGGGGGCGGCCCTGGTCGGCTTCGGTCCGCTGGTCGTCCCCTGGCTGATGTCGGATCGGATCGAGGTGAACACGGGCCTGTTCGTCGCCTTCGCTCTGCTGCTCCTCGGCCATGCGTGCAACTACCCGAACGCGATGCTGCTGACCGATCCCCCGGGGCTGCGAAGACTGGCGGTCTGCTGCTGCGCCGCGGCGGTGGTGAGTACGGCACTGACGATCGTCCTGAGTCGGGAGATCGGTGCGTCCGGTCCGCCCCTCGCGTCCTTCATCGCTCTCGTCGGATGCATCTACCTTCCGGGGCGCCGAATGGTGCGCTCCCGCCTGCACACGGACCGAACCCCGCGTGCGCCCGCCGAACCGGCCTCTGAGAAGTCCAGGATCCTGATCCAGAAGGAGAACCATGGCGCAACCGTCTGCGGGCCCTGCGGCGGACCGGCCGGCGCCCGAATTCCACCCCGGGAACCATCGGAAGCAGGAGACTCCCCTTCCTGAACGGCGTGCGCCGTTCCCGCCGATCCCCCCGCTGGCCACCGTCGTCGGTACGGGCATGGCTGCGGTGCGCTTCACGCTTCCGGGCACTCATCTGTCGGTGTCGGGCCTGGTGGCGGTCGCGGCCGTGACGCTGCCGGGCCTCCAACGCTGGATCATGGCCCGCCGGGAGAACCGGGTCCTGGCGCTCCTCCTGGTCCTCTGGTTCGCCGGTCAGGTGGCGTCGAGCCTGTGTGCGGACGTTCCCGTCGTAGAGGCGGTGCTCAACGCTCTCGTCTTCCCGACCCTGGTGGGCGTGGGTGCCTTCGTCCTGTCACGTCTCGCTCATGGCTCCACCTCCCGCGTCGCGGGCCTCGCCGTGCTCGCCTCCGCCGCCTACTGCGTGTTCCTCACCATCTCTCCGACCGGGTACTTTGAGCAGGACCCATGGAAATACGGGCTGGGAGTCCCGTCCACCATCATCTGCTTCGCCGCCGTCGGTACCCTTCGCCGCAGGGGGCACCCGGTCGCGGCCCTGCTGCTGGTGGCCGGTCTGGCGGCCCTCCATCTGTTCCTCGGATTCCGCAGTCTCGCGGCGATCTGCGCGGTGGCCCTGGCGGTGCTGATCGCCCGGCGGCCGGACCGAAGACTCACCATCGGCCGGGCGGCGCTGACTGCCTGCGTATGTCTGTTCGCCCTATGGCTCTGCGCCACCGCCTACTCAGTCGTCGTCGAACGAGGCTGGCTGGGCCAGGAGCAGTACGACAAACAGCACTACCAGTCACAGGTCCAGGGCGGCTATCTGGTGGCGAGCCGCCCCGAGATGATGATGTCCGCGGAACTCATCACCGAACAGCCCCTGCTCGGCCGTGGCGCCGACGTGGTCGTGTCGCCCCAGGAGCGGCAGGACGTCGTCATGGAACTGTACGAGCGTGGCGTGAACATCTCCCTCGGGCAGCAGCGCCGGCTTTTCGACAACGGCACCAATTCCCATTCCCTCGCCCTCGCTTCCTGGATTCGCGGCGGTGTCCTCGGCTTTCTGCCCTGGCTCTTCATCCTGCTCATGCTCTACCGGACGGTGTTGCGCAGATGGCAGTCGCGCGACCAACTCCTCTACCCTCTGGCCGTCTTCATGACGCTCCTGCTGACCTGGGACTTCTTCTTCTCCCCCTGGGCCCCCGGGTACGAGATCGTGCTCGGGATCGCGTGGAGTGTGGTCCTCGCCGTCGGCCATCCCAACCGGCCCGACGGAACGGAGAGTTGACGTGGCGCAGCGAGTCGCCTGGTACTCCGAGTGGGTGCTGCCGCGTTCGGAGACCTTCGTCGCCCATCAGCTCCGGGCGATGAGCGGCATCGAGACGGCACTTTTCGGCGTGGACCATGTGCCGGGAATGGAGGTGCCCGGGCGGACCTTCGTCCTCGGGCGCGACCGGACGCTCGGATCCGCCGAGGCGCTCGTGTGGAAGTCCGTACGCCGGGCACCCCGGCTGGAGTCGGCCGTACGGGCTTTCCGTCCCGACCTGCTGATCGCCCATCACCTGCAGAACGCCTGGCGGGTCGCCCGCCTCGCCGAGGGGGGCGGCATTCCGCTCGCGGCCATGTGTCACGGCTCCGACCTGCTGAGTATCGGAGGAACCGTCCCGCCCGGGTCCCGAGGTATGCGGCAACTGGCCGCCAACTGGTCGCGCCTGCTGGAGACCGTGCAGCTCTTTCTGCCGGTGTCACGGTTCCTCGGGGAGCGTCTGGTCCGGGCCGGCGCCGCACCGTCACGGGTCGCCGTCCACCACCTCGGGGTGCCGATTCCGGACGGCGCCGACCTGGGCAGCGCCGCGGACCGTTCCGGTGTGCTGTTCGTCGGGCGCCTCGTGGAGAACAAGGGATGCGACCTGCTGCTGCGGGCCGTGGACACGCTCGCGCAGTCCCGGCGGGTGGAGGTGACCGTCGTCGGGGACGGCCCGCAGCGAGCCGGCCTCCAGCGCCAGGCCGATCGGCTGCCACCCGGGGCGGTGGTGCGTTTCCTCGGCGGCGGACTGCCGCATCGCACCGTCTTGGAGCTGATGAAACGCCACCGTGTGGTGTGCATGCCCAGTGTGGAGATCTCCACGGGCGTGTCGGAAGGACTGGGCCTGGTCGCCTGTGAAGCCGCCGCCCACGGACGGCCGGCGGTCGTGTTCGACACGGGTGGTCTCCCGGAGACCGTCGTCCACGGCACGACCGGCCTGGTCGTCCCACAACGAGACGTCCGGCGGCTCGCGGAGGCCCTGGACACCGTGCTGACGGATGACTCGATCGCACACGACATGGGCCTGGCGGCGCGGAGCATGGCGGTCGACAGATTCGACCTCCTGGTCCAGGGCGCCCGGCTCCGTGGACTGCTGTCCGCCCATGGTCTGCTCGCGGTCGAGACGAGGAAGTGAGCTACTGATGACACACCGCAGACCACGTGTTCGCCTGGTGGTGCCGACCACGGGCGGACGCCTGACCTATCTGGAACAGTGCCTGGCCTCGATCGGCCGCCAGGACGAACCGGCCGAGGTGGTGATCGTCGGACCGGCGGCGCCCTCCCCCGCACTGCGTGAACTCGTACGGAGCCATCCGTGCCGATACGCCGCGGAAAGCGGCCGTGGCCTCAGCAACGCGGTCAACCAGGGCTGGACGGACGCCGACACCGACTACCTCGGCTGGCTGGGAGACGACGACCTCCTCACCGAGGGTTCCCTGTCAGCGGCGGTGGGAGAACTCGAACGAACCCCCTCCGCCGCCATGGTGTACGGCAAGGTGGGCGTCATCGACTCCAGCGGGAACGACCTGTACACCATGCGCCCCGGGAGGCTTGCCCCCTGGCTGCTCCCGTACGGCGTGAACTTCGTCTGGCAGCCAGGCTCCTTGTACCGGCGGGCCGCCGTACGGCAGGTCGGCATGCTCGATCCGTCATTGCGCTACACCATGGACTTCGACCTTCATCTACGGCTGCGGGAGTACGGAAGGCTGCGCTATCTTCCGCGTCCGCTGGCCTGCTACCGCTCCCACCCCGACACCCTGACGGCGACGAATCCCGAGCCGTACGGTGAGCGCCGCCAGGTCATGAGCCGCCACCTCGGGCCCGTGGCGGGTGCCCTTCAGGCGTGCTGGTGGCCGGCGGCCAAGGGCGCCGGCCGGGCCCTGGGCGCACTGCAAGTGCGTACCGGCCGCACCTGACACAGCGCGCGACCGGCCCTCTCCAGGTCCGGGGTCCAAGGGCCCTAGTCCCGCACCTCGTAGACGAGGAAGTCCGCGAACGAGGTGTCGGGCCTGGTCGAGTCGGTGCAGGGGTACCGGTTCCCGACCCTCTCGCGGAGCCGCCACCGGGGAAACCGCTCCACCACGTCCCGCGCCACCGGGCGGTGGCGCACATGCGGCGGGACATGCCCCTGCGCGGCGAGGGTGTCCGAGTCGCTCGTGTAGAGCACCACGAACCGTCCGGCAGCCCCGAACACCTGCGACAGATGCAGGTCGTAGAGGTCATCCTCGACCAAGTGGTAGATGACGTCCAGCGACAGCGCCAGGTCCGCCCGCACGAAACCGGCGGGGTCCGAGAACAGCCTCGGACTGAACGTCAGGAAGCTCTTGGTGGAGTCCCCGGCGAACCGGGCGACGGCGCACCGAAGTCCTGCCGGGGACACATCGAGACCGAGGTAGCGGGGGTATTCGGCGAGTTCGAGCTGGCGGCCGTCCCCGCAGCCGAACTCGACGACCGATGTCACGCCGTTCTCGGCGACGAACCGGTTGAGCACCTCGGCCTTGAACCGGGCGAGCGCATCCTGCGACCCAGGGCCCGACGTGCCTCCCTTTGCGTAGCGCTGCTCCCAGTAGGTGAGCGACCCCGGGAAGAGCCGCCGTCTGGCCGAACGGTGGACGGCGTCGACCGCCGGCCCGATGAGCGGCATGGTGCGCACGGTCTGTCCGGCGGACCTGCTAGGTGTCACGACATGCTCCTGTCTGGGTGGGGGACTGTCCGCGAGGATCCCGCGGTACGGCTGTTCAGCGAGTTCAGCCTTGGCCGACCACGTGGTACGGAGCGCCCGGCGCCGACCCGCGGCCAAACCACCACGAACGGTGACAGCAGGCTGTGGAAGGCCAGAACCTCGGGGAAATCGATGCGTCGTGCGTCGTGAGTCGTGAGTCGGTTGGACGGGATCATCGTCTGCTGATCAGCCGCAGCAGTCCGTCGCAGAACCGCGTGGCCATGCCCTCGGCCGTGTAGTCGGCGGCATCCGTCGCGCAGGCCGCGCTGAGCGACGCCAGACGGGCGGGGTCGTGCATCAACCCGGCTGCGGCTGCGGCGAAGGCAGCCGGATGGTCCGGTGTGATCGCGGCATTGCGGCCGTCGACCAGGTACTCGAACTCCGGTGCGTGCCAACGCCAGTCGGTTGTGATGATCGGGGTACGCAGGGCGAACGAGTCGACGGCGCACAGGCCGACCCTTCCAGGCATCAGCATGACATCGCTGACCGCTCCGAGCAGGGCCGCGCTCCGCCCGGTCGCGCGGCCCACCGTGACCACGGGGCTTCCCGGGCGGGAGGCGGCCTCGGCCACCAGCCTCTGCTCGATGCCGTCCCCGGCCACCAGTAGGCGAAACCCAGGCAGTTGATCGGCGATCCGGCTGACGGAGTCGAGCAGGAAGGGGATTCGTTTCGGCCTGTCCAGTCCGCCCAGGAACAGTGCGGTACGCCCGGGGACCAGGCCGTACCGCTGCCGTAGTGCCTCCGCTTCCGCATGCTCGGCCGTCCCCGGCTGCTCGGCGCGCTCGCGGTCGGCGACCAGTTCCCCGGTGTCGGTGGAGTTGCGCACCACGGTGATTCGGGCCCGGGGAAAACCGCGCGATGCCACGTGAGCGGCTCCGCTCTCCGTATAGGCGAAGAACCACGCGCCGTGCCGAGTCAGCGTGTCCTTGATCGAGGAACCCAGACGGCCGGCGGGCCTGGTATAGGTCCGGCCATGACCCCAGAAGGCGACCCGGGGAGCGCGCCCCGCCGGTCGCCCGATCAACTGCTTCAGCAGAAGCGGATACGTCTCCAGATTGTGCAGCGCCTGTTCCACCACGACCGCGTCGGCAGAACCCGCTCGACGCTGTACCTGATGCCACATCAGGTATCGCCCACGAGGCGCGGGCAGCCTTCGGGCGGGCACCTGCACCGTGCAGGTGCAGGCCGTTGTGTCCCGCCGGGCTTCATGACCCGGCAGGGGAGGGCCGTGCAGTACTTCCAGGGCGACACCTTCGGCACCGAGGCAGGTCTGCACGTGCTGGAAGAAGGTGGCCCGATACTTGGGCACATACGACTGCACGACGACGACGCGTCGCCGGGAGCCACTTCTGCTCAGCACGCCGCCTCCGAGATGTCAGTGCCGCGCCGACCTGCGGCACACTCGATGGCCTGTGCGTAGACGGAGGCCATGGTGGCCGCCCAGGACGGTGCGGCGTATAGCTCGGCGTGCACCCTCCGGCAGTGCTCGCGCAACGCGGGAAAGTGCTTGTGTGCGGCAGCGAGCGCGTGCGGCAGCTCGCCGGCGCGGTTGTAGACGGCACCCGTGCCGTGGCGAAGCACACTGTCCGCCGCGGCCGACCCGGCCAGGGCCAGCACCGGCAACCCGGCGGCCAGGGCCTCCTGGTAGACGACGGGTGCCATCTCGGGACAGACACTGGGGAAGATCAGGCCGGTATAGCGGGGCAGCAGGCCCCGGAGCTGCTGACGTGAGAGCGCGCCGACGAGCCGAACCCCTTCGGGTGCGGCTGCTCTGCACGCCGACTCCAACGGGCCGGACCCGATCACGTCGAGCGGTTCATTCTCCGGCCAGCTCTGCAGCAGCGGAACGATGCCCTTCTCCTGGCTGAGGCGGCCGGCGAACACCCAGGGCGTCGCCGACTCTTCCACGGTGGAGTCCGTGGTGGAGTCCGTGGTGCAGGCGGCTCCTGAAGCGTCGACGAAGTTGGGCACCAGGGCGAGCTTTCGGGGCGGGAAACCGAAGCCGAGATAGAAGTCCCGGCTGTATTCGGAGAGCACCACCAATCGGTGGGCGCGACGCAGCACGGGATGCATCGCCGGACCTCTACGGCCGGCCCATGCCAGGGGGAGGGTGGCGCTGCGTGCGGCGCGATAGCAGCCGTGCCGTAGCCCTGCCCATCGGTCGCCGTCGGGACATGCGGTGCACATCCTGCCGTCACGGAAGAGCGTCCCGGCCGCGCATGCCGGACGGTAGTTGTGCACGGTGGCGACGAGGGCGCCAGGCCAGCGCTCCAGCCAGCTGGTGCCGAAGTTGGGGAACAGGTTGTGGACATGGATGACATCAGGGGCAAATCGCTTGAGCTCCGCCAGGGGCGACCGGCCGTGGCCGGTTGCGACTCGGATCGCAGCTCGCACGCTGTACCCCGGCTCAGCCTGCAACGCGTCGGTGTGCGCGGCGACGATGGTCACCTCGTGTCCGGCTGCGCGCAGCGCCTCCGCTTGGTCGAGCACGACTGTGTTTTCACCACTGGGCTGGTGCGAAGAATAGAAGCTGTGCACCAGCGCCACGCGGTAGGTCGCGGGACGCCCGGGTGGACCGTCGGCCCGGAGGTGAGCTGTCTCGTTCACTCGGCCATCCTCGGCATCCGTGTCGCCGATCAAGCGCGATGGGCGGCTCACAGGCGGTTTTCGGCGACGAGGCCGAAGGTCGTCGCCGGGAAGCACCGTTCTCCGGCGGCCTGCAACAGTCCCGACTGGGTGGACCAGTACCGCTTGACCTCCACCTCCTGGAAGGCCGGGTCGAGCAGGTCGTGCAGGGCATCCTCGTCCACGCCGTCGCGGACGACGTGGTACTCGACCATGTCGGCCTCGTTCGCCTCGTCGTAGACGCCGCGCCATCGGCGCAGGCGAGTGGCGAGACCGCGGCGAAGTTGGCCCTGTCCGAGTCTCCAGAGGAAGTAGGCGTTGCGGTCCAGGCTCATGGACAGCCGGGAGCGGCGGGGGTACCACAGGGGATCCTGGGCGCTGAGGAACGCGCCGCCGGGAACGATCTGATCGATGAGCTGTGCGACGGTGCCCAGGTAGTCCGGGATGTGGTGCAGGACGGAGATGCATACGACGGCGTCGACGGGCCCGGCCTGGCAGGCCGCGGTGCCGTCCTTGTCGTACAGCACGGTGACGTTCGGATTGCGCCGGAACCGGCTCTGGAGAAGGCGGACGCTCGGTTCGCTCATCTCCGTCAACGTGACCTGAGCGCCCGCAGCCACAAGGTGGTCGGTGAAGGTGCCGTGCCCGGCTCCCAGTTCGAGCACTCGGCACTGCCCATTCCGGCCGATGACTCCCTGTACCAGGGCATGCAGGTTTCCGATCAGCCGGTCCCGAATGGTGTGGTGGCGGATATGCGGGGAGCCTTTTGCGTAGTCATGCCCGATTCCGTGTTCGCGCTCTTGCAGCTCCCGCATCGAGGGTTTCGCCGGCGTGATCGTCATGGCCGTACCCTAGGAACCTCACGGGGAGTCTCTGGGACCTGGCCGATGAGTTGGCCCCGATTCAGGCTATCGGCCGCGGGGCGCACCGCACTGTCGGCGGTGCGCAGGGGGCGGCTCGCTTGGCGTACCACGCCGCGTACGAAACGCGCGTTGCCGAACAGGTACCGCCGCCACAGCCGGCGTGGCTCGCATCCCAGACGGAACAGCCATTCCATTCCGTTGCGCTGCATCCAGGGCGGTGCCTGCCGCTTGGCGCCGGCGATGAAGTCGAAGGCGGCGCCCACGGCTACGGCCACCACGGGAAGTGCGGCACACAGGTCGGCGGCCCAGCGGTCCTGCTTGGGGGTGCCGAGTCCCACCCAGACGATGTCCGCTGCGGCGGAGCGAATGTCCTCCACCTGCTGGCGCAGTTCCTGGGGGGACAGCGGCCGGAAGGGCGGGGAACTGGTGCCGACGATCCGCGTCCCCGGGCAACGCTGTCGCAGTTCCCGGTGCAGCGCGTCCAGCACCTGGGGCGTGGAGCCCAGTAGGTAGTGGTTCAGTTCGGTGTGCTCGGTGAGGGCGAAGACGTCCAGCAGGAGGTCGGGGCCGTAGACGCGAGTGCTCGGCAGGGTGGCACCACGGTGGAGCAGTTGGTTGGCCCATACGACCGGCTGTCCGTCGGGGAGGTTGAGAGAGGCCGAGCGCAGAATGCCGTGCAGCTCGGGGTCCCGGTCCGCGAGGGCGAGCGTGTACGCGTTGGCCAGATGGACATCACTGCCAGGAGGGACTCCGAGGGCGTCCGGTCCGCCGGTGCCTCCATGGCGTGCCGCGTGGATCCGATGGACGAGGCCCACGACGTGGCGGGCCGCGTTCTCGCGGGTGTGCGCGGTGATGGGCACCCCCAGGCACTCGACCACGGGCGCGGGCGACGTCGGTCCGGTCGTTCGTGAGCTTGGTGGGGCGGTCATGCGGAAGCGGCTTCGGTGCTCAGCGGGAGTGCGGCGGCTTTGTTGTCGCGCTCGGCGAACTCGGAGAAGGGCAGACGGCGTCGGAAGTCGGTGATGGTGTCGCACAGGCCGCGTTCCACCGGGGTCGTGGGCTCCCATCCCAGGAGTTCGCGGGCCAAGGTGATGTCCGGGCGCCGCATTCTCGGATCGTCCTCAGGGCGGGGGACCAGCGTGACGTCCGAGCCGGACCGGGTGAGTTTGCTGATCCACTGGGCCAGTTCGAGCATGGAGACCTCGTGTGGATTGCCCAGGTTGACCGGCCCTCCGTGGCTGCTGGCGAGCATCCGCATCAACCCGTCGACCACATCGTCGACATAACACAGGGATCGGGTCTGACTCCCGTCGCCGGTGACGGTGATCGGCTCTCCGCGCAGCGCCTGACGAATGAAGGTGGGGATGGCCCGCCCGTCGTCCAGGCGCATCCGCGGGCCGAAGGTGTTGAAGATGCGCACGATCTTGGCGTCGACGCCGCGGCTCCTGCGGTACGCCATGGTCAGCGCCTCGCCGAAGCGTTTGGCTTCGTCGTACACCGACCGGGGGCCGACCGGGTTGACGTGGCCCCAGTAGTCCTCTGGCTGAGGGTGGATCAGGGGGTCGCCGTACGACTCGGAGGTGGAGGCCAGCAGGAATCGAGCATGCTTCGCGGCGGCAAGGTCCAGGGCGTGCCAGGTTCCGGCCGAGCCCACACGGAGTGTCTGCAGGGGCAGTCTCAGGTAGTCCGCGGGTGAGGCGGGGGAGGCCAGGTGGAAAACAGCGTCCACCGGCCCCGGCACGTCCAGCCCCTGAGTGACGTCCCAGCGGCAGAACCGGAAGTGTCGCTCGCCCATGAGATGTTCGATGTTGTCGGCGCTGGATGTCATGAAGTTGTCCACGCAGACCACGTCGTGGCCCGCGTGGAGCAGTCGCTCACACAGGTGAGAGCCGACGAACCCGGCGCCACCCGTTACTACCGCTCGCATGAAGGTCCTCTCGGTAGGCCCTGTCCGAGCTGGTGGACGGGGCGGCCGCAGTGTCATTGTCGAAAATCGGGCAGATGTCGTGTTTCTATCTATTAGCCAGGCGTGAGCCGAATGAGACGACAAGTGTGTGGAAACACCTCGCGGTGCAGCACCTTTCACTCGTCTGTCGCACCAGGAGGAGGGGCGCGAAATGTCGTTACCCGCTGCGGAGACGGCTCGCCGCTGTTCGAACGCGTGCCGCCTGTGGCGATGGGCGGGGCCGGTGGCCAAACGGGCCATCGACATGGTGGGGGCCGTAGCGCTGCTCGTGCTGGCGGCGCCGGTGCTCCTCGCGGCCGTCGTCGCCGTGAGGGCGGACACTCCGGGGCCCGCATTGTTCTGTCAGCGGCGCACGGGTTGGTGCGGCAAGGAGTTCAAGCTCCTCAAGCTGCGCACCATGCAGGTCGGCTCCGAGGGATTGCGGGTGGCGCTGGCCGACCGGAACGAAGCCGACGGGCAGCTGTTCAAGATTCGCGAGGACCCTCGTGTCACCCCTGTGGGGCGTTGGCTGCGTCGTTACTCCCTGGACGAGCTGCCGCAACTGCTCAACGTGCTGATGGGACAGATGTCGTTGGTCGGTCCTCGGCCGTTGCCGGTCGAGGACTCGGTGTTCACCGGGGAGGCCCGGCGTCGCCTGCTGGTCCGGCCGGGGCTCACCGGCTTGTGGCAGATCAGTGGCCGGTCCGACCTCGCATGGGAGGACGCCCTGCGCCTGGACCTGGAATACGTCGACACCTGGTCGATCCGGAAGGACCTCGTCATCCTTGCGAGGACGCTGCCTGTCGTACTGCGCGGCGAGGGTGCGTACTGACACCGTCGGTGCCGAGCCGCTCCCGCAGCCGGTGTGGCCGCGAGGATCTTGGGTTGCGCCATAGGGGGGAACTTGAGGCGTCTCGCGCTAATTCAGGAGTGAATACAGCCATAGAGAAGGATGTGGGTATTTATTGGCGGCGCCGCCATCCGGACATGAGATCAGCTGGGAGATTGGTAAAAAGATGATCAAGTCCTCGTCGTGGCGGGCCGCCCTGGCTGCCACAGCCGCCACTTTCGTTGCCGTCGTACCGCTGGCGACCGCGCAGGCCGCGTATGCCGACGCGCCCACGAGTGTCTACCAGCCCTACCCGCCGGAGTTGAGCACTGCCACGGTGCCCGCGGGTGGAGTGGTCTACTTCGTCGCAGAGGGGTTCGAGCCCCGCGAGGTGGTCACCGCAGCGCTCGTCCCGCAGTTCTCGACCACCCTCAGAGGATCGTTCCGCAGCGGGGGCGGTGAAGGCGGCGGGGGCAAGTGCAGGGAGCGGGACACGAGGTACCGGGCCAACGCGAGAGGCGCGGTGTTCGGGTGCTTCAAGGTGCCCAAGAAGACTCCTCCCGGACCCTACCTGTTCACGCTCACCGGCGAGGAGTCGGGAAGCGTCTCCGCG
Source organism: Streptomyces ossamyceticus (assembly GCF_001418475.1). Lineage (GTDB taxonomy): Bacteria > Actinomycetota > Actinomycetes > Streptomycetales > Streptomycetaceae > Streptomyces > Streptomyces ossamyceticus. The sequence goes on from NZ_LIQX01000269.1 coordinate 37,507, forward strand.
CCCCTGACGGTGACGGCGAAGAACGGGCACGGGCACGGGCACGGGAACGGGAACGGGCACGGCCCTCGGGAGCGAAGCGCGGACGGGGCGAGCCTCCTCTTGGAAGGCGGCGCCGAAGGACTGCCGGGCACCGTCAAGGTCGCCGGCAACGGAAAGACCCTCGCCCTGAGAACCGGTGCCGCCGGGGAGCAGCCCGGCTCCGTCGGGACGACGAGTCAGCAGGCTCTGGCCGGCTACGACGCGACCAGTCACGTGAGTGGCGGCACGGGGCCGGCGGATACCGGGTCGGGTACGAACTGGGCGCTGGTGGGTGGGGCTGCCGGGCTGGCCGCCATCGCCGTCAAGGCGGTCACGGTCGTACGACGCCGTCACACTCGCACCGAACAGGGCTGAGCCGGCCTGCAGCATGCGCATGCCGCACCTCGGGAAGTCCACCGAACCGCACATTGCCGACAGCCTGGTCCGATGGGTCCGTCACCGTCGGGCCAGGCTGCTCGTGGCCGTCCTCACGGGCCTGCCTCTGGCCGGCGCCGGGTGGATCGCCGTCACCGGCATGCTCGCCCATGACGAGCTGCTGGCCTCTCAACGGGCCTTGAACTCGCTGCGGCAACAGATCGCGGCAGGTCCCCTCGCGGACGGGTCCACGGGAAGTGCCGTACCGGTGAAGCAGAAGGCCGACGCCGCCGTACGCGCGGCAGCCGCACATGCTGCGCGAGCACACGGTCTCACCACTGGTCCGGCCTGGTACGCGGCCGCGCACGTGCCTGTACTCGGTGGTCCCGTCCGCACCGTGCGCGGGGCCGCGGAGGCCGCTGAGCGGTTGACCCGCGATGTGCTCTCCCCGATGGCGGACATCGCCACCCGAGTCACCGCCGACACGGCAGAAGACGGTGGTCACCTGAGCCTCCCCGCGCTCCGCCGCGCCGCTCCGGCTCTCGACCAGGCCTCGCGCAGCGCCTCCGATGTGCGTCGCGAGGTCGACGAGTTGCCTCGCGACACCTGGCTGCCCGCCGTCGACCGTGCCCGAGCCCAGCTTGCCCGGAAACTCGACCGGATCGTCCCTGCCGCGGGCGACGTCGCCGCGGCGACGCGTGTGCTGCCGTCCATGCTGGGAGAGCGGAGCCCACGGCGGTATGTGGTGGTGTTCGAGAACACGGCCGAGGCGCGTGGCACCGGCGGGCTGCCCGGAGCGTTCGCGGTCCTCGGCGCGGACCGGGGCCGCCTGGCGTTCGAATACTTCGGCAACGACACCGAGATGGCGGACGCCGTCGCGGCGGTCGACCTGGGCGACGAGTACGCCGCGTCGCACGGGCACAACGCCCCCACTACCACCTGGGTCAACTCCAACCTCAGCCCGCACTTCCCGTACGCCGCCCGCATCTGGACGGCCGCATGGGAGGATCACACAGGGCAGAAGGTGGACGGAGCCTTCGCCCTCGATCCCAGCGCTCTGGCAGGGCTGCTCACCGCATCAGGACCCGCCCGTCTGCCCGACGGCACCGCGATCACCGCTGCCAATGTCGTGGATCTCACCGAGCGCAGCAGCTACGCGGCCTACCCGGACACTCGGGAGCGCAAGGCTTTCTTCCTCAATGTGGCCGGCGCCGTCGCGGGGAGGCTGCTGGACGTCGCGAACGATCCGCCGCGACGGCCCGCGTTGTTCGCCGCCCTGAGCGGGCAGCTGAGGTCGGGCCGGGTCAAGATGTGGAGTGCTCACCCATCTGAGCAGCGTGAACTCCGGCGACGCCCGTTCGGCGGTGCGCTGCCCGACACCGCCGACCCGCTCGCCGGGCTGGTCGTCAACAACGCGGCCGGCACCAAGCTGGACTACTACCTGGACCGGCGTCTGGAGTGGGCTCCTGGCCGGTGCGTCGCGGCCGGTCGTGAGGTCACCGTGACCGTGGACCTCACCAACAGGGCACCGGCCTCGGGACTCCCCCCGTATGTCACCCAGCGAGTGGACACCCCTTCCTACCGGACACGGCCCGGCGACAACCGCCTGCTGGTTTCGTACTACGCGACCAAGGGGGCGAGGCTGGCCAAGGCGGCTCTGGACGGCCGACCGGTCATGGTGAACCAAGCTGCCGAGCGCGGTCGCCCGGTCTACACCCTTGACCTGGAGCTGCCCGCAGGTTCCACCCGCTCCCTGGAGTTGCGCCTGCTGGAGAGTCGCTCAAGCGTTCCTCCGTCGCTGCTGCGCCAGCCGATGGTGCGGCCCTTGCGAGCCGCGGTGCGGCCGTACCCGGCGTGTGGTGACTGACCGCTCGGCTTCCTCCACGCTCGTGGCACCCGGTCGCCTTGCCGTCCCGGGGATCCCTCAGGCTCGGGATTCGAGCGTGAGGTGCTCATCGTCATGGCGAAGGCCCAGGACAGCTGCGGCGATCCGCTCCACCGGCTCGGCGATGCGTGCCGCGGTCTCCCGGGCCACCCACAGGGGGGCACCGTAGGGATCAGCCACGTCATCGTCGTCCGCACCGTTGCCGTCAGTTCCACGCCGGGCCGCGGCGCCCCTGACCAGCGCTGCGGCTCGCTCGGCAGGGTCCGTCGCACCCGCGGCGTCCCCCGGCCTCAGCAACCGGCCGAACTCGCGCAAGGTGAAAGCCCGCCGCAGGGCCCACGGTGGAGACAGTCGCACGGCCGCCTCGCGGTGCTCCGTGGCAGCACCCAGCACCAGGTCGGCGTCCTCCACCAGTGGTGCGGTCAACCGGCGAGCGAGCGCGCCGCGGGGATCCCCGCCCAACTCGACGAGGAGGGTTGCCGCCGCCGGATCCATGGGGGTTCCCGCCGTGGCCGCGGTGCCGGCGCTGCTCACCCGGAAACTCCCCGATGTTCCTGGAGACGCGGCGAGCCGGGCCGTCAGCAGGCGCTCGGCCAGTGGGGAGCGGTGCAGATTTCCCGTGCAGACGACGAGCACCCGAAAGTGCGCGCCCCTGCGTCCCGGCATCGGCGCGGCAGGGGAAGGGCTCATGGGGGAAGTATCCCGCCACGTACGGTCGTCCCGGGCGCGCCTCACCGGGTGGCCCGACGCAGGAACACGGATGCTGAGGTGGTGGTCAGGTGGTCGGTACCAGCCGCCACTGCTGGCAGTTGTTGTTCAGCCAGGTCCACTGGCGGACGTCCGTGCCGTTGGCGGTGCCGCAGTTGGCGACGTCGGCGACCTTGCCGCTGTTCTCGTTGACGATGCGGACGTAGTCACCGGTGGCCGTGTACACCAGGCGGTACTTCTGGCAGTTGTTGTTCAGCCAGGACCACTGCCGGATGTCGGTGCCGTCGGCCGTCCCGCAGCTCGCGGTGTCCATGACCTTGCCGGTGGCGACGTTCACCAGCCGGTTGGTGTCGTTGCCCAGGTCCTCGACCCGCCACTTCTGGTTGGCGCCGCCGTTGCAGGTCCACTGGAGGATGTTGGTGCCGTCGGCCGCGTTGCCGCTCGCGACGTCCAGGCACTTGCCGCTGTTGCGGTTGACGAGGGTGTACGCGTTCGGGGTCGTCGCCGTCTCACCGGAGGGGCCGGCGAGGGTGGTGCCGAGGGCGACGGGCGTACCGAAGTTGGGGGTGCCGTCCGCGTTCCAGGTGAACTTCTGCGCACGGGTCGTCCGGCCGTTGTCACAGCCGTCGCTCGCCGCGTCGTTCGCGTGGTAGACGATCCAGTTCTCGGTGCCGTCGGGCGAGGTGAAGAACCCGTTGTGGCCCGGGGCGTAGACGCTCGCCGCGTCGTCGCGGCTGAAGACCGGTGTCGGCTTCTTCGTCCAGGCGGCGGGGTCGAGCGGGTCGCTGCCGGTCAGTTCCAGCTGGCCGAGCTGGTAGTCGGGGGTGTCGCAGGCGCTCGCCGCGTAGATGAGGAAGGTGCGGCCGTCACGCTGCAACGCCTCCGGGCCTTCGTTGATGGCTGCCTTGTGGGTCTCCCAGCTGAGGGTCGGCGTGGAGATGACCGTCCAGTTCCCGGAGACGGTGTACGGGTTGGTCATCGGGGCGATGACCAGGCTGGGCGGCGTGCTGCTGTTCGTTCTGCCGCTGCCGACCAGGTAACTGCGACCGTTCACCCGCAGGACGCTCGCGTCGATCAGCCAGTTGGTCGGGTAGAGGTTGGCACCCGTGATCATCGACTTGTACGTGTAGGGGCCCATCGGGTCCGTGCCGGTGCTCTCCAGGACGTGTGTGCGCTGGGTGCCGTTCGCCCCGCAGCACGAGGTGCCGCTCTGCCCGGCGGAGTAGTACAGGTACCAGTGGCCGTCGGAGAAGTGGATCTCCGGCGCCCAGATGTTGGAGTTGCGGCTGGGCGTGGTGTCCGACCAGATCTGCACGCTGGGAGCGGTCGCGAGGCCGGCGAGGGTGGGCGACTTGCGCATGCCCAGGACGCCGGTGAACGTCGTGGTGACCAGGTAGTAGTTGCCGTCGTAGTACTCCAGCCAGGGGTCGGCGCCCTTCACCGACTTCAGCGGGTTCGTATAGGGGCGGCCGTCCGCCGCGGACGCGGGGCCCTGTGCGCAGACCAGCGCGGTGAGCAGGGCCAGGGCGCCGGCCAGCCACGGCTTGAGATGGCGAAGGATCACAGCACTTCCCTTTCTAGAGACAGAGGCAGAGGCAGAGGAAAGGCGACGCCGGCGCTCTCCTGGAGGCGCCGGCGTCCCTGTCGGTGTCGGTGTCGGTGTCGGGTCAGTTCGTCACGCGGAAGGTGGCGTCGGCGCGTCCCGTCGCCGTGGTGATCGGGTCGAGCTTCAGGTAGTAGGCGTAGTGGCGGATGTACCGGTCCGGGTGGTTGTAGGACTGGAAGGAGGACCAGGTGGAGTCGGCGAGGCCGGCGACCTGGTTGAAGGTGGCGTCGGCGGCGAACTGGGCGGTGCCGTCGTTGCGGACCAGCTGGAAGTCGTTGTTGGCGTGCCGCAGGAAGTAGCCGCGGTAGTTCACCGACTCGAAGGAGACGGTGCCGGTGCCGGCCAGGCCGGGCCGGATCCGGAACTGGGCGTCCGGACCGGTGATGTTCTGGTCGATGCGCACGTCGAAGTTGGCGTGCCGCACGTACCGGTCCTGGAAGTTGAACGACTGGAGCCGCTTGGCCGGGGTGTCGGTCCAGCGGGCGAGGACACGGGTGTCCTCGGCGGCCGTGAGGTTCAGGATCGAGCCGTGCCGCTTCTTGTTGACGCCCATGTTGTAGCTGCCCGACGCCGGCAGCTGGTAGGTGCCGGGGACGGAGGGGTTGGTCGAGGTGACCGGCATGTAGCCGCGTCCGGAGGAGTACTGGTCGAGGTAGAGCGCCCACTCGTTGCGGTCGCGGAACTTCATCCACATCGGGCCCTCGACCTGGGCGCCGGTCAGTCCGATGCCGGAGAGGTTGCCGAGGTTGGTCCACGTCCCGAGGATCGAGTTGCTGCCTTCGAGGGTGATCTGGCCGTCACCGGAGGCCCGCACGTAGCGGTAGTTGCCGACACCGGCCGGCATCTCGACGATCTGGGTGTCGATGAGTTCCTGGGTGCCGGGGCGGTCGATGTAGATCTGCGGGGTGGTGATGGTGCGGAAGTCGCTGGTCCGGGCGTAGAAGATGCGGTGCTTCGTCGCGCCGTTCTGGGGCACGTTCGTCGCCCAGTACAGGACGTAGTTGTTGGTCGCGGGGTCCCAGATCGCCTCCGGCGCCCACGCGTTGCGCCCGTCGGGGATCGCGCCGGCCACGTTCAGCAGCCACGGCTCCGACCAGTTGATCAGGTCCGTCGACTCCCACACCACGAGGTTGCGGCTGCCGTCGTTGATGGACTGACTCCAGTTCTGCCCGCAGGAGATGCACAGGTCGGTCGCGATGATCCAGTACTTGCTGCCGTCGGGGGACCGCACCAGTGCGGGGTCGCGCACTCCCTTCGTGCCGACCGTGGAGCGAAGGGCTATTCCGCCGCCGTTCAGGTCGGACCAGTTCAGGCCGTCCGTGCTGTACGAGAAGTAGATCTGCTGGCCGTTGGAGCCCTCCCCGATGAAGTGCGTCATCAGATAGCCCGGTTCGGCGGCGGCCGCCCGCTCGGGTGCGGCCAGGGATTGCGAGGTGAGGAGCAGGCAGGCGGCGACCAGTACCGCCGCCAGCCGCGAGAGAAGCGTGCGCATGTGCGTTTCCCGTCTTTCTGCGGGTGCCGGGACAGGCGAAAGGCATCCGGCGAGTACGCGTTTGGTTCGAAATGCCGGACATTGTTCGTGAATTCGGCGAAAAGTTAGAGGTGGGTAAGACTGAGTGTCAAGGGACAGGACAAGAACCGTGGTGCGCGGGGGTCCGTACACACAGGAGACGCGCCGGCGCGTCGCGCATAACGGAAAGGACGGGGCGGGCCGCGATGGCCCTGGCCTTCTCCGGCGGCCAGGCGGTGGTGGCTGAGCCGCGTTGACGCCGGCGGCAGCTGAGAAGCGACCCACGCGAAACCCTCTGGAATCACTCCTGGCACACTGGCGCCTCGGCACATCGGCAGGGTGACGGGACAGGTGGGGCGCGGTGCGCTCGCAGGACAGGCAGGAGCGGCCGGACGCCGCCGTCGTCACGGCGGCGCGGGCGGGCAACCGGCAGGCCACGGAGCAGCTGGTACAGGACTGTCTGCCGTTGGTCTACAACATCGTCGGGCGGGCGCTGGACGGGCACAGCGACGTCGACGACGTGGTCCAGGAGACGATGATGCGGGTCCTGGACGGGTTGCCCGGACTGAGGCAACCGGACCGGTTCCGGTCCTGGCTCGTCGCCATCACCGTGCGACAGATCCGTGACCGGTGGCGCGGAGGACGTACCCCGCTCACCGCGGAACCGCTGGAGGGGAACGAGCACGAGTCGGACCCGCGGGCCGACTTCTCCGACCTGGCGATCCTTCGGCTCGCGCTGTCGGGTCAGCGGCGTGAGGCGGTGGAGGCGACCCGCTGGCTGGAGGAGGAGGAACGCGAGGTACTCGCGCTGTGGTGGATGGAGAGCGTCGGCGAACTGACCCGCGGCGAGCTCTCGGAGGCCTGCGGTCTCACACCGCAGCATGCCGCGGTCCGCGTCCAGCGGGTCAAGGAACGGCTGGAGACGGCGCGCACCGTCGTACGAGCCGTGACGGCCTCGCCGCGCTGCCCGGACCTGTCCGCCGTGCTCGCCTCGTGGGACGGGCGGCCGTCCGGGCTGTGGCGCAAACGGCTGGCACGCCATGTCCGAGACTGTCCGCGGTGCCTGTCGAACTCGTCCGACCTGATACCGGCGGAGGGGCTGCTGGCCGGCCTCGCGCTGGTGCCGGTGCCGGCCGGCCTGACCGGCCTGGTACTGGCCAGGGTGCTGGGGGCGGGCTCGGCCGAGGCGACCGTCGGCGCGGGCACGCGTACGGTGAGCGGTGCGAGCCGTACCGCGCGGACGATCGGCCGGCTCGCCGCCAAGCCCGTGGCGACGGCGGCCGCGGGTGCCGTCACGCTCACGGCCGCCGGAGTGGCCTGGTACACGGCCGCGGGACCCGACGAGCCGACCCCGCGGCCCGCCGTCGCGGCCCCGCTGTCGCCCGCCGCCTCGTCCGCGCCTCCGTCCCCGAGAACGTCCGCCTCACCGACACCGACACCGACATCGGCGCCGACATCATCGACATCGACACGGCCACCGTCATCGGCCCCGGCGACGACCGTTGGGACGCGGTTCGCGGGGCGGCATGCGCTGCGGTCGGTCGACCACCCCGGTGACTACGTGAGCCAGTCCGGCCGACTCGGCATCCTGGCCCCGGTCGGCGCCACCAGCTCCGCGGCCACCCGACAGGCGGCCACCTTCACCTTCGTGCCCGGCCTGGCCGACCCCCGCTGCTCCTCACTCAGGGACGCCGCGGGCAGGTATCTGCGGCACTACGCCTTCCGCGTCAGGCTGGACACCGACGACGGATCCGCCATCTTCCGCAAGGACGCCACCTTCTGCCCCCGTTCGGGTGCCACGGCCGGTTCGGTCTCCCTGGAGTCCTACAACTACCCCGGCCGCTACCTCCGCCACCGGGACGACCTCCAGCTGTGGCTCGACCCTTCCGAGGGCACGGCCGCGTACCGGGCCAGCCGCTCCTTCGTTCTCGTGGAGCCCTGGAGCTGACACCGAGGGGGCGAGGGTGCGGTTCAGCCAGGCCAGGAGGTCGCTGACGATCTCCCGTCTGTTGGTCTCGTGGAACAGCTCGTGGCGGGCCGCGGGATAGATGAGGTAGGTCACCTCGGTGAGGCCGGCCTCGCCATAGCGGTCGACCAGCAGGTTGCTGAGGGAGAGATCGGCGTTCAGCGGGTCGTGATCCCCGACCAGGACACAGACGGGCAGATCCGCCGGGACGCCCCGGGGCCGGGCGAGGGACGCCGAGGCGAGGGCGATGTCGGCCATGCCCCGGGCGTCGAGGCTGAAGCCGCACATCGGGTCCGCGAGGTAGGCGTCGACGGCCGCTTCGTCCCGGCTGAGCCAGTCGAACGGCGTGCGGCTGGGCCGGAACGCCTGGTTGAGCGCGAGCAGCGGGTCTCCTCCCTCCGCGACCGTCTGCGCCTGGGCCGCGAGCATGGCGTCGACGGCGGTGGTGCCGGCCAGGGCGAGCGCGTCGATCAGATGGGCGTGGTCGAGGACGTACTGCTGCGAGGCGAAGGAACCCAGGCTGTGTCCGAGCAGCGCCAACGGCAGGCCGGGGTGCCGCTCGCGGATGGTCGTCGACAGGGTGACCATGTCGCCGACGAGGCGGTTCCAGCCGTCGTCCCCGAGGTGACCGGGCTCGGCGTGCCTGCTCAGCCCGTGTCCGCGGTGATCGTTGGCGTAGACGGCGTAGCCCTGGGCGGTCAGTGCTGCCGCGAGCGGTGCGTAGCGGCCGGCGTGCTCGCCCATGCCGTGGGCGATCTGGACGACGGCTCGCGGGGGCGTGTCCGGTTTCCACGCGTGCACATGGATCTGGACGCCGTCTTCGCTGTCGAAGGTGAACATCGGGCTCCTTCTCTTGGGTACGGCCGGGTCAGGCGTGCTGTTCGCCGAGGTAGCCGGCGATGATCCGCGACTGGTCGGCCCGGAGTTCCCGGGCGGTGGCGTGCGCGGTGATCTCGCCGTGGGAGAGGACGTAGCCGCGGTCGGCGATGTCGAGGGCGAGGCCGACGTGCTGTTCGACGAGCAGCACCCCGCAGCCGGTGTCGTCGGCATAGCGCCTGACGATGGGCAGCAACTCCTCGACGATGATGGGTGCCAGACCGAGGCTGAGCTCGTCGAGCAGGAGCAGCTTGGGGCCACGGGCCAGGGCTCGTCCCATGGCGAGCATCTGCTGCTCGCCGCCGGAGAGCAGCCCTGCCTTGCGGTCCTGGAGGCGGGACAGGGCGGGGAAGTAACGCTGGGCGGCGGCCTGGTCGAGGCGCTCGCCCCGGTGACCGAGACGCAGGTGCTCCGCCACCGTGAGACCGGAGAAGATGCCTCGTCCCTCCGGAACGTGGGCGATGCCGAGGCGGGCGCGGGTCGCCGCCGGGACCCTGCCGAGGTCCGTCCCGTTGAAGGTGACCGTGCCGGCCAGGGGGCGCAGCAGCGCGGAGACCGTCTTGAGCGTGGTGGTCTTGCCCGCGCCGTTGGCCCCGAGGAGGGCGACGACCTCTCCCGCGCCCACGTCGAGGTCGATGCCGCGGATGACGGCGGCTCCGTCGTATCCGGCGGTGAGGCCGGCCACCTTCAGGACGGGGGTGCTCATGGTGTCTCCGGTGTGCTGGTCAGGGCCTTGGCGGAGCCACCCGTCGGCGTGCCGGGCGTGGTGGCGGGCTGGACGGCGGATGCCCCGAGGTAGGCGGTGACGACAGCGGGGTCGGTGCGGACCTGTGCCGGTGTCCCGGAGGCGATCACCTTGCCGAACTCCAGGACGACGACGTGGTCGCAGATGCCCATCACGAGGCTCATGTCGTGGTCGATGAGGAGCAGCGCGGTGCCGGCTTCAGCGACGTCGCGCAGTCTGCGTCCCAGTTCGGCGCTCTCCGCCGTGTCCAGGCCGGCCGCGGGTTCGTCGAGACAGATGATGCGGGGCCGGGCCGCCAAGGCCCGTGCCACACCGACGAGTTTGCGCCTGCCCTGGGACAGTTCGTGTGCCGAGGCGTCGGCCAGGTCATCGAGTCCCAGGGCCGTGAGGGCTTCGGGAACAGCGGGGTTCGGGGCCGGGCGGCGTCCGAAGGTCTCGCCGAGCGCGGTCCACCACGTCGAAGGGTCCGCTGTGACCTGGAGGTTCTCCGCGACCGTGAGGTCCTCGAAGAGTTCGCTGCTCTGGAAGGTGCGGGCGAGTCCTCGGCGGGCCCGTACATGGGGCGGCCGTCCGGTCAGGTCCTTGCCGTCCAGTTCCACCCGTCCCCGGGCGGAGACGAGGCCGGTGACCGCGTCCACGAAGGTGGTCTTGCCGGCCCCGTTGGGTCCGATGAGCCCGACGAGTTGGCCCTCGCCGACCTCCAGGGAGACATCGCTGAGCGCGTGGACGCCGCCGTAGCTGACGCCCAACTGCTGGACAGAGAGCACGTTCACGGTGCGACCTCCTTGGCGTCGGCGGGGGTACGGCCGAGGCGGATCCCCGGGGGACCGGCGGTGGACGCGTCGGCCGCCGGTGGTCCCGTCGTGGCCGCGGCGCGTGCCGCCCTCTTCGCTCTCTTCCGGCGGTGGGCGGCGCCCGCGATGCCGTCGGGGTTGGCGATCAGCGTCACGATCAGGGAGACGCCGCCGAACAGCAGGGCCCAGGTCCCCTTGATCCCGAACCATTTGTCCAGCGCGTGCGGCAGCAGTGCCTCGGTGGACATCAGCCCCGCGATCACGGCTCCGGACACCATGGTGATGCCGCCGATGTAGGCGAAACCGATCAGGCCGAGGGCGGCCAGCGCGGTGAACCGGGCGGCGCTGACCGAGCCGAAGTTGTAGCCGTAGAGGGTGCCGGCGGCGCTGGCGATGAAGGAGCTGATGGTGAACGCGGCGATCTTCACGGCCCGCACGTCGACACCGGCTGCCGCGGCGGCGCGCTCGTTGGAGCGGACGGCGAGCATCCGCCGGCCGAGTCCGGTGCGCCGGAGATGGGCGACGTACAGTCCGAGGGCGACGGTGACGGCCAGGACGAGGAAGCCGAACATGGGGCTGGGTTCGTTGCCGTCCAGGCCGCGGAAGTCCGCTTTCGGCCCGAGGTCGATCCCGAACAGACGCGGCGCGGGTACGGACACTCCGGCCGTTCCGCCGAACGAGGTGTTGTTGAACAGCGCCTGCTCCATGGCCAGGGCCGCGGCCAGGGTGACGACGGCCAGGCTCACTCCCCGCACCCGCAGGGCGGAGACGCCCGCCGCCACTCCCAGCAGGGTGGCCAGCACCATCGCGCCGAGGGCGGAGAACGGGAACGGGATCCCCAGCCGGACCGAGAGATGGGAGAGGACGAAGCCCGCCGTTCCGGAGAGCGCGAGCTGCATCACGGAGATCTGCCCCACGTAGCCGGTGATGACGACGTAGGACAGGACGATGACCATGCCGATCAACGAGTTGGTGAGTGCCTGGCGGAAGTCGAACGGGAGCACGATCAGTGCGGCGGCGCCGACCACGGTGGACATCAACGCGGGACGCAGCAGCCGCTCGGGCAGGGGCACCGCGGGCAGTCGCTGTTCGACGAGTTCACCGCGGCGCGGCAGACCGGCGCCCCGCACGTACAGGGCGACGACCATCAGGGCGAAGACGAGGAGCTGCTGGAGGCCGGGCATGGCGTTGCCGTCGTCGGTCGGGAACCAGCTCTGTGTGGACAGGTAGTAGACGACCGACTGGAGCACTCCGATGAGGATGCCCGCGGTGCAGGCGATCCACAGCGAGGTGAACCCGGCGAAGAGGGCGGCGGCCAGGGCCGGGACCACCTGGAGGGGCAGCGTCATGGAGTCGACCTGGACGATGGGCGCGGCCAGGACACCGAGGAGCCCGGCGACCAGGGCGGCCAGGAGGGTGTTCGCCATCGAGACGCTGTTGGGCGACAGACCTGCCAGAAGAGCGGCCTGTTCGTTCTCCGAGGCCGCGCGGGTGGCCAGGCCGAAGCGGCTCCACCGGTACAGGGCCCCGAGGACCAGCGCGATCACGACGACCAGACCGGCCAGGACGAAGCGGTCGGAGGGTGTGGTGACGCCCAGCACGGTGACGGTGCCGGCCGGAAGGATGCTCGGTGCCTGCTGCGGCTGGACCCCGAAGACCAGCAGGACGGTGGCCTGAAGGGTGAGCAGGATGCCGAGGGAGGCCGCGAGTTTCGCCAGCGGCGAGACGGTGCGCAGCGGCTTGAAGACCGCCACCTCCGTCAGCACCCCGACGGCGAGCGCTACGGCGAGGGCGCCGGCGAGAGCGGGCCCCACGGGCAGCGTGACCCCGAAGAAACCGGTGGTCAGGGCCCAGAAGGCATAGGCCGAGGCCATGGCGACGGCGCCGGTGGACAGGTTGATGATGCCCGAGCCCCGGTAGGTGACCACCACGCCGAGCGCGATGCCGGCGATCAGTGCCCCCTGGCCGAGGCCGAGCAGGGCGAAGAGCAGGATCTGTTCCATGCATGACTCCTGTCATGAGCCCGCGATTCCGCGGGTCCCGCGCTGCTGAGGTCGCGTCCTGCGAGGGCCGCGACCTCAGCAGCGGCGGGGCGGGCGGGGGCTCACT